>JBDTOZ010000322.1:0-13824 GCA_039932995.1 Acidobacteriota bacterium
GGCGCTTGCCCCCGGCTCATCTCCGCCACGCCTCCGGCGTGAAACCCGATGGCAACTGCTTCTACCGCGCAGACTCCTAGGCCAACCAGCTTCAGCGCGAAGTTAGATGCCGCGCCGTAGCCTTCGCCCTCTTTCCGGAGCCCGCGGAAGGACGCTTTGCTGAACCCGACATCTTCGGAGCCGTCGCCTCGCGGCGTTGTTCGCGAATGGCGCGTTCAAACGGCCTTTTCACTTCGCTCGGCAGCTCGATCGGGACAAAGTTTTCCTCCGGGAAAAGATAGTCTTCGCCGGATTCGTCGACGATTCGGAGAAACCCCTCTGATTTCGCGTCGTTGTCTCGCAACGGCTTGTAAATCTTCCAGAGCTGAAGAGAAACCTCGTTCCCCTCGTTGTGAACGCAGACGACAGCGGTTGGGTATTCGACGGTGTTCATGTGAGCAACTTTTTGATCTTGAAATCTCTTCTGCCGACGCCGTGCGCCTCGTACCAATGGATCTCGGCTTCTCGAATGTGCCCAGTTCGGAGGATTCGAACACGAGCTATCCCTTTCATCTTACCCATCTTCCGGGGCCTCACTTCCTCCGAAGGGAGGCGAGCACGCGAATCTGACGGCCAGCTGCGATCGTCTCGACGCCGCGGAGCTCTCCGATGATCTCGAACTTCATGGCAAATCGTGCGTCTGATGACCGGCGCCGCAATGTGCCCGGGCCCAGCACCACGCATCGTAGCACTCACGCGCGGAATGGTCGTCGACAGAGCCGACTGGCAATTACCCATTCAGTCGCGATCTCCGAACGACCCCACGCACCGGAATGGCGCCTTCGGATGCCGGTCTTAAGCGCGGCCGAGTCGCCGCCTATACGCAATTCGCGGGATCACTTTCGTGGGCGCATGAACACGATTGGGCTTGACGCGATATCGACCGAAAGCCCTGTGTATCAACATCGAATGAGTTCGAAACCGGCGACCATCGGGAGTGAGTTGTGTTGCGCGACGCCCCTGCGCTGTTGCGCCGTCACAGCCGGTAACTTTGCGGGTTTCACTTCTCAAGCCGGAGCGGGCGAAAGATTCATTACGCGATCCAGTCGTCGTGAATGTCCTTCCATGAGATGGGTCGGTCCTTCTCACCCGTCCAGACATTCCAGAACTCAGGATCACTCGACTGCGGCTGGTGTTCTTTAGGGAGTCGACGCATGTCGACAAGAGTCGGAACTGCGGCAGCCCAACCAAGAAGAATGGCTTGACCGGCGGGAAGGCTGGGCAGCTCTCGAAGGAGCCCCCGCACATTGTCAGGAACTAGCCGGGCGACAAGCTCCTGGTCTCGGTCGTTCACCAGTCGGTGAAGAAGAAATGTGTTGCACTGTGCGAGCACTGTTGCCGACAACTCAGATGGTCGCTGCGACGAAAGAAGGAGTCCCAACCCGAATTTGCGACCTTCGCGAGCAATCTTCTCGAACGTCGCCCTGCACATCTGGGCCGGCGACGCGATGTTCTCTATATCTTGCCGCTCCCGGTGAACGAACGCGTGCGCTTCTTCGAGGACCAAGACCGTTGGCAACTCTTCACGACGAAGCTTGCGGTAGCGTTGAACCGCCTCAAAGGTGAATCGGGCGAGAACCGCGATCACGATGTGGATGATCTCAGAAGGCACTAGCGATAGATCGATGACGGTGAGCTGGCCATTGTCTGCGTTCGACCGCCCGACGAATGAGTCGAGCCATTCGACAACGGTCAGCTCCTCATCGGGAATCACGATCGCTCGAAGTCGACGGTCCGCCAGCAGCATGCGGATGCGCATCGTCAGGTTGGCCACAAACTGCGCTTGTCCACCGCCTTCGCGTCGGGCAATCGTGTCAAGAAGATCCGGAAGCGCTGCTACATCGAACTTGATCGGAGCGTCTTCAGAGAATGCGCTTGCGAAAGCCTCTTGCGGCAACGTCTCTTCTACATCCTTGAGTAACTGTTCAACGGTTCGCAGATGAGTCTCACCAAAGTCATTGAATCCGGTTCTGCCAGCAGCGGTTGTGTACTGACGTTGTGCCGCTACAGTACGAAGGCCGTCAACCGTCAGTCGCAATGCGACATCGACATGTTCAGTAGCAGTCCCGGCGAACTGCTCAAGGTCTGACGCTGATTGCTGGATATTTTCGCCGGCTTCCCTCCCACCTCGGAATCCCGTATAGCCGGGAGCTCCTCTTGCAATGAGCGCGCGGAACTGGACCAGGCGACCTCGAACCACCGTACCGATTTGGCGTTCAGGTGTGGGCACAGCCTCCGTTCCACCGCGCATAGCGCGAAGTGCCTCCAGAAGGAGAGGTCGCTGTACACCCGGCGCTGCCTGAGCGAACGCAGCCCACTCACTGCTGTTCCACATCCAAGCCGGCACACCGAGCGGGGATGTACCGTCACCGGCGGGCGGTACTTGGAAAACTCGAGGCTTGTTTGGGAGATCATCGAAAGTCTTAAGGTACTCGCCGTTCGGATCGAGGACGATGAATCTCGCATTCACCTGACTACCGCGGCCTGCCTTCTTGCGCTCGTCACGCGCCGCATCTATTGACCAGCGAATCAGGCCTGCGACGCTGCAGGACTTTCCGCTCCCGGTATTGCCGAGGACCGCCAGGTGCCGCCCGAACAACTTATCAGGATCGACGAAGACTCGCGCGTTTGCCGCAAGCGGTGAGGTTCCGATGCGAAGTCGCCCATCGTCGCCCTCGGACTCCACGATCGAAGTGAGTTGCTCGATTGTAGGAATGAGCACCGGATCTCCGACCGAGGGAAACACGGCTACTCCACGGGAGAGTACGTGGTGCAGGCCCCGATTTGAATCCTGGAATCGGAGAGTGCCCACCGGAGTCACGTGAAGCTTTCGGAGCGGAAATGGCAAGTCGATCAACCCGAAATCTTTGAGTCCCGTGCGCTTCGGGAAGGCCGATCGCTCGACTCCCAGGAAGACGATGAGTCCGACCACCGCTCCCGCACCGCTAGGAATGAGCACGTACCCGTTGATACGTGGAAATCCCGTCGGAGTACCCGCATTCAGCGCCACGCTTTGCGGTGCGTCCACATCGAGAATAACGTGAATCTCGTCTGGAGAAACGGATTCGACCGTTCCGACACAGAGCGCTGCGATTCGGTCAACGGGTGATGTCATCGTTCGCCTTGTCGCCAGGCTCTGCCTTAGTCTCCCCCTGCCCCCGATTCGCAAGGAGTTGATGCATTCTGAACTGAATCGGATCGATCGCGGGCTTTGGCAGGTAGTGTTCGATCAGCGACGGGAGGGCACCGAAGTGGGGGCCGATCATGAGGGAGATCTGCGCATCGCGGCCGACCCTGTCGCAGAATCTCTGGATTCGGCCATCGCGATCGTCGAACGCGATAATCACGACGTGCGTCGACGATAGCGACAGCATGTGGCGGATGACGCGATTGATATGGTCGTCGCCGAACCCGTACCCGTATGTCACGAGAGCAGCGTTGGGACGACAGAGCGCGGCTGAAAAGTCGCGGAAGATCTCTGCGTAAGGAAAATCGAAGGTCTCGACGTCCTTCGCGGGATTGGGATAAATGATGACCGTGTTGAATGGGTCCTTCGGGATTTCTGGGTGGTTGTCTGTTGCCCCGAACCGAAGGCCAATTCGGCGTACGTCACCGTTTTCGAAGCGCCAGTCCAACGAGCCGTGCAGCTTTCCGATACGAATCACCCCTTCCAGGTATCTAGGCTCGCCTCGGATACCGGGAGGGTTGTAGTGGAGATCCACATCCACGCGCGAAGAACGAAACATGGGATTCAAAACACCCACAAATCGGTCGACGACTCGAAGACCAGCAAGATCGCAGCCGCACTCAATCAGCCGATCGTAGTTTGACGTGAATACATTGAGGCGTTCTCGCGATGCCGTCCGGCTAGCAAAACTGAGGAGGAAGGAGGTCAACGCATGCTGTGCTTCAAGACCCCGTTTCGAGTCAGCGACGAAAGCACTATTGAGCGCACGCTCGGTCGCGAGAACTGAATTGAGGAAGGAAGTGAGGACGCTGTTGATCACGGCCTCGACCGCCGTCCGACGTGTGTCACCGAGAACTTCGAGGCCGCTCAGAAGAGCCATCGCGCTTCGAAGCTCATCTTCAATGTTTGGATTGCCGCGGCCCACATGGTCGGCGCTTGCCTTCGCCGCAGCCTTGATGGCTGCCTCAAGCTCAGCTGCCTGGGGTTGGGTGCAGTCGTCCGTGAACTGCCATTCTCGCGAGATCGGTGACATGGCAGCCGCAGCGACGCCGGCAATGGCCGCAATGCCGAGGGTGAATCCGCTACCGAGGAGGACTGACAAGTGCTCCGTTTGGAACACGGAGGAGAGCCACGGCTCGACCTGGTTACGAAACTCTGAGGGATCCGGCGTATCGTCCGAGCGGTAGCGCGCCCGACCGACACGGAGCAAGTGTTTTTCCGCACCCATTCTCTGCACCTGCAATAAAGATTACCAGAAGTCCGAGCTAACTTGCTGATTCTCAGAAGGATAGGCGGAGCCGGACATTGTCGCCTGACACATCAGCGCTGTCCGGGCCAGCCGAACAACCGTGGCGTCATTGGTGCTTCAAGGTACCCAGCGTGAGAGAGCCTGCGCCACATTGATGGCACGAATGGTGCCTGCTGCGGCGTCATGAAATGGCGCACCGACTGGCAGTTCGTCGAGAGCGAGATAGTCCTCCGCGCGGCAGGTGAGCACGATGACCTGCGTGTTGACCGCGGTTCGTTGCAACACATTGCGGAACCACAGGAGTCGGTCGGGATCGCTATGCACGAGGTGATCGTCGAGAACGATGGTGCTCTTGAGTTGGTCGGCGATCGTCAGGCGGATCAATGCGGCGAGTTGGTCGCGTGTCCCGACCGACAACGCGTGGAGCACTTCATCGCCACTCGCGCTGGTCGTCATCGCCTCAATGGCCTCAGCCTTGAGCGTCGCGTCCAGCCGAAGCCCCCGGTAGCGCCCAGCGGTGAGCTCCTCGAATCTCGCCGTGACCGGACCGGCCAGGGCGCGCCCGAGGTGAGCGCCTTCGTCATTTTCGACTTCGCGGAGTGTGTCGCGTAGGAGCTTCCACGCATCCGCGTCGACTTCCAGCTCACGCTCACGCGTCTCGGCCGCAACACGCGCCTCCTCGATCCTCTCCACTTCCTCGCGCAGAGCTGCGCCACCCACCTTGGATAGCGCTCCCTCTTTCATGTTGAGCTCTTCCTTCGCTCGATCGTGTTCCCGGTTTGCCATCTGCACATTGCTTCTGGCGGACTCCACATCAACCACCGAGGCGGGCGGTTCGATCGGAAACGCAGTCAACTCGGCTTCTCGCTTCTGGACGAGAAGCATCGCAGCATTTCGATCCAGTTTGTCCACCTGAAGGCGGATCTCATGCAGCGCTCCCTTGCGAGCACTGCAATCGACACGCGATGCGTCGAGTGCGGCGAGACCACGATCGCGGCTCTCCTTCGCGATGCGATGCGCTTCCTGGGCATGGAGGAGCGCGGCCTGAGTCTTCTTGCCCTTGCTACTGGCCTCAGCCACAAGCGCCTCGATACGCGATGCCGTCTCGGACTGCTCCTTTTCCAGGGCGTGGAGCTGTTCGACGGTCTCTGCCTGGAGTCCGTCAAGGTCCTTCGACTGCAACGCCGCCGTCTTCGCGTCACGTTGTGTCTCCAGTTCCGCGGCCCGCTTCAGCGCTTCAGAGAGCTGGTACTCGGCCATCGTCACTTTTTGCTCGAACGCCGCCAACTCGCCCTGCAATGCACGATGCTCCTCCGCCAATGCCTGGTGCAGGATCTCAGCCTTCGATTCAGGCGGATTGCCCAACGTTCTGTACTGTTCCTCGAGGCGTTGAATGTCGTGCGTGCCGATCGCCAGTCTTCGCGTCTCGACCTCTTCGAGGGCGACGGCTCCCATGCCCGCCGTTCCCTCGTGGATCTTCGCCTGCTCCTGAAGGCCTTTCGCTTCGGTACGAAGGCGTTCGGCGGTTCTCTTTTGTTCGACGACGGCCACCTGATCGCGCTTCAGTCCCGTCAGAAGGTCTTCGACCTCCATCCTTGTCGTCACGTTCGCCCTGCTGAGGACAGGGAGGGCTTCGTCCCGCCACCGAATGCGAAGCGCTTCCACCGATTTTCTCTTCTCGGCACTACCAGCGGTGATGTCGACTTCCAGCAGATCGGCAATGGCCAGCCTCATCGTGCGCTCTGCCTCGAACGTGCGATCCGTGGAGATCTCGACATCCTCCGCGGGCTGCTGATCGACGGTCGCGCGGATCGCCACCGCCGCTGATGGCCGGACTGCCACCGAGATCCCTCCGCCGAGCGCGGCCTCGGCCTTCTCCAGATCGCGTTCCAGCTGCAGTAGCGCCTTCACCTGCTCCGCGCTCGGGAGGCTTTCGGACACTTTGGCAAGCTTCAACTCACTCTTCGCTGCCTTTTTCTCGAGAGCGGTAGCCTCAGTGTCCTTCTTGTCTGCCTCACTCCTTGTGCTGAGTGCGGCGTCCTTGGCCTTGGTAGCCTCCTCGATTGCCGAGAGCGAACCACGCCAGCGAACGAACGCAACGATCGCTCGCCCGATTTCGAGCTCGATGACGGCCGTCTGAAACTCCTCGCGTGCATGCTCGCGGTTCTTGACCGCTTGCGCCAGAGTCGCCTTGGCAGAGGTGACTGCGCTCTGCGCATGCCTGGCGTCGTCGCGTGCTTTGATCGCGGCGACGATCTCCGTTTTCTTGCCACCGAGTGTGAGTAGCCCTGCCGCCAGGTCGGATACCCGTTCAGCAAGCTGTGCTCGTCGTAGCTCTCGTTCACGCTCAGAGTCCTCGCTGGTCGCAATCCGATGCGCTTCTTCCGCTGCGCGCACAGCCGCTTGGGCCCCGTCGCACGCTGTGCCGGCGGACGCTGCGACGGCCTCCTGCTTCTTGACACCCTCGTCCAGCGCTCCCAGCTCCACTGTCAAGGCGCTGAGCCGTTTGATCGCAGCGTCGATGCCAGCCAGTGCAGCCTTTGCCTCAGCGATACTTTTTTCGACTTCTGTTCGGGCCGCGGAGTTTTTGAATCGATTTTCGACCACAGCGAGATTTGCGTTCGCCTCGTCAATCCGAACGAGAGCGTGCGAGCGCGCCTCTCGAAGATCGTTCACCTCCTTCTCGATCGCGGAGGAATCCTCCAGTTGACGAGCCAGCGCTCCGAGCTCCGCCTTGAGCGACTTCACCTTTTCATCGGCTTCTTTGAACCGAGAGGACTGCCCTCGCTTGCGCCTCCCAGTGTCCGTGAAGAAGAGATCCACTTCGCGCTGCGCGATCCCCAGCACTTCCTTGAACAAGGGATCCTGCGCCAGGGTCGACAGCGCTTTCGTCAGTCGCAGCTTTCCTGAGTCATCAAGATCGTCGGAAATGCTGCGTTGAAGAATGTCATCCACATTGGTCTGGGTCGCAAGCAGCGCATTCGCGAGAAAGCTGGTCGGAGCACCGCGAGGTCCAGTCTTGCCACCTGGTGCCGGAATCCCCCAGCCAAGGATGGCGCGAAGCTTCTCTTCGACCTGTCGCGCCTTGCAGTCCTGCGTGAAGGTGATGGAGTCTTTTGAATGCAATAGTTCGGCGGACGAGGGTGACGACGTGCCGAAGGTCTTCTTCACCCTCCAGAAATGACCATCTGGATCGACGAGGGTCAGCTCAACGTGCGGACTGTCAGGACCGAACCATGAGGTGTACAACTGCGCCTCCGCGGAGCCCGGTGGCACGAGGAGTGCGGCGCGAATGGCGGTGGCGATGGTGGACTTCCCGAGGTCATTCGGACCGTAAAGGATGTTCAGGCCCGGACCAAAATCCATCTCGGCCCGCTTGATGACCTTGAACGCGTCGACCAGCAGTTTCGTCAAGCGCACTACGATGCCTTCCTCTTGGAGGAGCGGTAGAGATGAAAAAGCGCCCGCTCGGCAACGAGACGCTGCGCTGGATCCTCAGCCGCGATCTTCAGACGAGTGACCGCGGATCTCAAGACCTCCGGAAGCTCCTGGCAGTACTGGTCGACGGTTGCTGTTTCGAGCTCCAGGCCTTGACGGTCCAGCTCGAGCACGCCCACTTTGGCATGTCGCGCGGATGTTCCCTGAAGATCTTCCAGCAGGACCTCCGCCTCGTCATATTCGGGCGCAGACACTTTCATGTTGACGCGAAGGCGCAGCACGCGGTCGTCGAGGTTCGATCGGCGTACGAGCGTTCGAAGCTCGTCGAGCGTCGTGATGTCTTGCTCTTCCCATGTCCAGCGTGCCACGCGCTCCTGTCGGACCGTTGCCACGCGCTGTTGATTGATGAAGACGACGGCAACGCTGCCGGGGTCCTTCTCGTCAAATGCTGTTGCCTCAGGCGCTCCCGGATAAATGGTCGGAGGGTGCTCTCGGTTCGGCGGGATGAAACGAAACCCGTGAGTATCGCCGATCGCGAGGTAGTCCAGACCCCGTAGGAGGACAGCATCGGAGTTGATGGGAAAGTTCGTCTGCCAGTCTTTCGCGTCGAACGTGCTGCCGTGGACCATGCCCACCCGAATGCGTTCGTCGCCGGAGGTGCGTTTCGGGATGGATTCTGTGGGATCGCGCTGACCAGCGCTCGACATGCACGGGACGGCATACAGGACTGCGCCGTTGGCAAACGTGTACTCAAAGTCCTCGCGATCCACGACATGAATCCATTCCGGCAACAGGCTTCTGAACTTGTGACCTTGAGCCCACACTGAATCCGCGGTGAGGGGATCATGGTTCCCGGGCAGCAGAAAAATCGGTCGCTTGCTTGAACTATGCTTTCTGAGCCGAGTGGCCGCCTGTTCCCACGACTCTTTCGCGGGGTTCGGTTCGTCAAAAAGATCCCCGGCGCAGAGGACGGCGTCTACCGCGAACCGGTCTGCCGCAAGAAAGACCCGATCGAGCACTTCGAAACGCGCCCGGCTCAGCTTCAGAGCCCCTTCGTCGGGAAAACTGCGAAAACGGCGTCCGAGGTGCCAGTCCGCGGTGTGCAGTAGTTTCAACATGATGTCGTCCTCACCTGCAGCAGTCATTCGACCTCCAGATCGAGATCGAAGAGCTGATCGACACGCGGCGGCGTGTAGCGACGCTGATGGATGTGTTCCTGATAACGCTGGAATGTCTCGTCCTCACGGTTCTCGAGTCGCTCGATCGCTCCGTCGACTTCCACCAGCGCAGTCTCGACATTGAGGAGGGAGTGCTCAGCATCGGACCGTGCCGCGGAGCCTGTCGCGCCGTCACGTCGCGCTCGCGCCTCGTCGATCCTTTTCTCCAGCGTCTGACGACGTCGCCTGAGGACCAGCAGACGATCCGCGATGAAGCGATCCGCCTGCTGTGCTGCTCGCTCGAAGCGCTTCTGTTCATCCACGTCGACCGAGGATTGGATCGAGAACAGCGCTTCGTCCGTTGCGTCCTGCAGCGCGTCATCGCTGATCGTTGAGGTCATCGACTCGGTGGAAGCGCGCATCTCTCCGCGGAGGAGGAGCTCCGCGAGACGCTGAGGGACACGCTCTCCGCTCTCGAGCATGAAGATGGGCACGAGCAGCTCAATCCGTTCGAATCCGTCGAATGAGATTTTGATCAGCCGGAAGCGACCGCGTTTACCAGCGAACTGACGGAGCTCAGAAGAAGCATTCTCAGGCGGTCTAACCAGAGCCGGGGTCATCCCGGACGAAGCCAGCGCGTCCGCCACGGCGGCTAGGACGAGTGGGTGACTCAGATGGAGGGAGGCGTGCTCCTTCGACGGTCCGATTGCAGCAGTAATCCCGCCGGCCAGTTCATGCGGCAACAGCGGCGAGGCCGAAACATGAAGAAGGTCGTCGCCGGCCACTGCCTCCCGACTGTAGGGAATCACCAGCGCATCCAGGTAACTGGTCACGATCGATTCCAGGTCTCGATCTAACTCGGCGAGTGCGCTCAAGGTGCCTTCCTTGTGGCCACGGAAAATCCTCTGAAGGCCTTCCTCGAACCGCGTCTCGATGACACTGGCCGTTCGCGCGTGAGCTTCCTCAAAGCGCTTCCGCTCCTCGGTCACCTTATCTCGGAGGGCTTCGAGTTCCGCTGTGACTTCATCGAGCGTCCGTGCGCGATCGTAGATGCGACGAAGCTCGGACTCAAAGTCAGTGCCGAGAACGCTGACGAGAACTTCACCGCTCAGGTTTCCTGATGCGCGATGAAGGACCTGATCCGAGGCGTCGAGCACCGTTCCGAACAACTCGAGCTTCTGGCTCAGGATGTCGAACGTAAGTGCCTGTGCCAGGTTGTCCTTCGCCAGGAAATTGATCACAGTCACATCGTGCTGCTGGCCATACCGATGACATCTGCCGATTCGCTGTTCGATGCGCTGTGGATTCCATGGAAGGTCGTAGTTGACCACAGTGTCGCAGAACTGAAGATTTAGTCCTTTGGCGCCGGCCTCTGTGGAGATGAATACCCGTGTGCGCGTCTTGAATTCATGGACCAGGGCGAGTCGCGTCGCGATGTCCCGATTGACCTTCACCCCCTCACCCTGGGGGACCTCCGTGATCCAGCGAGCGAGCGCCTGCTGGGCCCGAGGGGAGTCATTGGTTCCGGAGAAGAGTGTGATCTCGTCGTCGGTGATCAAGCGGCTCTCGACCAGACGATCGCGTAAGTAGCTCTGGGTGACGCGTGACTCCGTAAAAATGACGAGCTTCCCTGCGCCATGGGAGCCGCCGCTCCTTTCGGTGACGAAGCGAAGGGACTGCAGCAGCGCGCCGAACTTGCTGTCGTCCGCTCCGACCTTGTCTGCGCGTTGGATGAAGTCTTCGACGCGCTCGAGCTCTGCGTTCAAGGCATCGGTATTGCAAGTGATGTTTCCGTCTTCGTCCGAGGTCACTTGCCCATCAGAAGACGTGCCGCCGTCATCCTCGAGATCGGCGAGAAGACTCTGGGTGTCTTCGTCGTCCGCCTGCGGCGTCTTCGTTCCACCGAGCATTCGGCGGAGCCTCATCGCGACCCGCTCGAGGCTTGACGCAAGGGCTCGGGTGGACGATGCCATGCGACGGTGGAATCCGAGGAGAAGGAGCTGCCGCTGACGGCCCTGAAATGCGAGGATGCCAGGTTCGAGCAGGTACTTCGTCACATCGTCGTACAGCATCTTCTCGGGAGGACTCATCGCGTATTCGAAGAGCCGTGCCTCACGACCCACGAATGGCTTTTCGAGAAAGTCCTGAGCCTCGCGGCGGAGCGTTCGCTGCAGGACGACGCGAAGGCGGTTGCGCAGATCTTCTTCCTGACCTTCCGCGAGATGGCGGTCATCGACTCCGCAGAAGACCTCGCGAAATGTCGCCAGATCGCCGAGCAGCGTGCCAAGCGGGTCGACGTACTGCACGAGACCCCAGAGCTCCACGAGATTGTTCTGCATCGGAGTTGCCGTGAGCAGAAGCACTGGCGTGCGGCTCGCCATCAGCAGTTCGCGAAGACGTCCGGCGGTCTGAGCCTCGGTCGCGTCCTCTTTGTATTCACCAAACTTGTCGAACCGCTTGTAGATGCCAGCGAAGACCTCGTGGGCCTCATCAATCACGCAGAGGTCAAACGCCTCCGAGAGGAGAATTGCGTCGCGTCCTTTCACGCTGCCCGCGGCCTCCCGACCGATGAGGAAAACGCCCTCGCCATCGAACCCGCCAATGCCGGGCTCTGCTTCGACAGCGTCGATATTGAAAAGCTGGTATAGCTCCTGGCGCCACTGCCCGAGGAGCGGCTTCGGAGTGATGAGCAAAACGCGGCGTGCCCCTTCCGCGATGAGCTGGGCGATGACGAGCCCCGCTTCGATCGTTTTTCCGAGACCAACCTCGTCGGCGAGGATGCAACCACCCTCGCGGAGACGCCCGAGTGCGAAGATCACCGCGTTGATCTGATGAGGGTTGGCGTCCACCTTTGCGGCGCGTTGGGGGGCGGAGTAGCGGCGCCGCTCGTCGGAACGCCGAAGCCGAACGAGATCCTCCGCTTGATACCGGCGCTGAGCCGGATGGAGGCCGACTGACCGTTCCTCACCCATGTCTGGGTGACGTTAGCATGATGGGACACCAACGGCTTGCCGAGGGACTGTCGCTGACGACGACAACTTCAGCCCCCGCGAATCGTATTAAGGCGGCGACGACCGATTCTTCGAGTAGAACTGGACCGATACTGGTAGGGTCAGCGTGGAGTGATCAGCTGACAAAGCCTTCCACGGCCTAGCACTGGCCTAGCACCATCGTCATTCCGACGTTGCTGGTTGCCCCGCTGGCGCGGGTCCTTCAGGCGGAGCACACGGGGGCTGACGCCGCCTGAGGAAGGCGCTGTCTGGTCCGCTAGCGCGACCGTTAACGAATGGACTAACGAGGCTTTGCCTCAGACCGACGAGATGTAGGTGTGTGAAGCTCCGGCTGAGCGGAGGCTGGCACGAGGTGCCTGCCAACATGATTTGAGCCGACAAGCGGCAATGTCCACGAGGGATGGGGGTCAGCCGGAGCGAACATGAGCGTAGCACGCAGTCACCGAGATTCTTGATGACCACGTGACGTTCACTATCGAGAGGGATCGATCGGATGTTCCTGAACGTGTGCATCCCGCGTATGCAGAGTCCGGAGGGGGTGGCTGCATTCTTTCAATTTCATCGCGGTTACAAGTTCGCGTCGTCGGCTTTGATGGACCCGATCAGCAAGGGGTTCATCTCTCAGAAAAGCGACGCAAGGCGTCTGCGTCCAAGCGTTGATGCCGTACGCACTTGGGTCGCCCCGATCATGATCACGGAACGGGCGCCGCAAAGGTCGGCAGCAAGGAAGCCAATCTCACCACCCTCCCCCTCCCCCGCCGCCCGAGCTGCTACCGCCGCTGCTGCTGCTCGAGCTGCTGCTGGACGATGAACTGGAGGAGCTGCTGCTGCCGGAGGACCAGCTCCAGCTCGATCCGCTCGAGGAGGAGCTGCTCGCGCTGTGGGTGGGGGTGGGGGCGACGGTGGAGGCGAAGGTCTGGATGGAGGCCCAGCTTCCTGTCGAGCCGGCTCCGCCGAAGGCGCCGCCGCCGGGCTCGAACGTCGAGGCCGCGGGCGCGCCGCCGCGGACATGAGGCCGGGGGGACGAGTAGAGGTTTCCGCTGCGGTCGTCGTCGAAAGGTATGTTGCTGCGGGGCGGGCGCGGCGCCGCCACTGACCAGCGGTCGTCCGGCACGAGGCCGAAGGCGAGCATGTAGGGGATCCAGCGCGGGTCGACTGCGGCGTCCTGTTGCACGATCCGTTGCCGCAGGAACTCCCGCGCCGCGCGGAAGTGAAGCAGGTTCCGCAGCTCGTCCGGAGTCGCTTTCCACGACGCGAGTCGCAGCGCGATCCACAGCAGGATCGCGCCGGCGAGGAGATTCGCCATCAGCCAGACGAGGGAGACGTTGACGTAGGTCTGCAACACCGCGGCGAGGAGCAGGAAGATCGGGAGGGCGATGGCCATGCCGCGCCCGAGGAGCTTCGAGCGATACCACGCGGCGGGAATCAGCGTCACCGCGAAGGCGAAGGCCATGAGGGGGAAGACGAAGACCGCGGCCAGGAACGCGATGCAGCCGAATGCCCACAGAGGTTGCGGCGCGCTGCCCACCAGCTTGACGGCGGCGGCCTTCAGGGGTGCGGCGATGGTGTTGGCCGGCTGGAACCCTCCCTCGCGGTAATGGCGGCGCAACGTCTCCGGATCGATCTCGTTGCCTTTGATGAAGAGCGCATCGACGAATCCACGCTCGTAGTCGGACAAGCTCTTGCGCGGCACGAGCAGACGCAGCTTCGGCGCGCCGGCCACGTTCTCGATCTTTCCTTCAG
>JBDTOZ010000323.1:0-8692 GCA_039932995.1 Acidobacteriota bacterium
GCCCGGGGAACGCGGGGTGTCCGTGTGGTGCGGCCGCGAAGGCGGCCGCCACAAACGTTCGGCGGAGCGTTCTGGACGTTGGCGCGACCTTGTGGCGACCGCCTTCGCGGCCGTGTTGAGAATCGAATCTCGTTTTCCCCGGGGCCGAGCCCGGGGCTACATTGTTCGACGCGCCTTCGCGCGTGCCCGGTGGACTAAAGTCCAGCGCCTGGATTTGCCCATCTCACGCGTCAACGCACTCGCCAAACTCCAGGAAGAGCGCACCCCCGTTGCTCTCCGCTTCACATCCTCTTCTCGTTATCGAAGCGGTTCTTGTCGATGCGCAATACGCGGGGATCGACGGCGATGGTCGTGGGGGGCTGGTCGACGGTCAGCGTGAGCTCGTTCATGCCGCTGTGCAGCACGTGCGATTGCACGTGCTCATCGGCGGCAATCTCGATGCGCTCGTTCATCGGCACCGGATGCTCTTTGCCGGCGGCGTCGGTGTGCGTCTTGGCGGCAGAGACACGCAGGCGAACGTCGTAGCGGCCATCGGGGCGCTTCTCGATGCCTGCATCCACCAGCTTCAGGTCGTACAGAACGACCTCCCGGAACCACTCCTCGATGAGCGCATCGTCGTCGGCGGACGCGACGCGGCGCAAGTGTTCGAGGAGGTCGAGCGTGGTGGCATTGCGCTCGGTCATGAGACCACGCAATGCGCGATTGACGGCCTCTTCCCCGATCAGCGCGCGCACGGAGTACATCACCAGCGCACCCTTGCCGTAATAGAGATACGGCTCGTTCGCGGTCACGCGGTAGAGCGGCGATTCGGCAAGCGTGCCGCTGCCGCGCCCCGCAAGGTAGCGGTCGAGCTCCACGCCCAGGATCTGGCCCACCTGTTCGCGACCGCGCATGCGCTCGAGAATCATCAGCTCGGCGTACTTGGTCAGCGACTCCACCAGCGCCGAGCCTCCATCGACATCGCGGGAGACGAGCTGGTGACCGAACCACTGGTGCGCCACTTCATGCGCGACGCGGCGCAGCAGCAGGTCCGGCCGCTGCGGATCGCGGTCGTCGATGCGGAAGACGCGGTCCTCGTTGAGGAGAATCATCCCCGGATACGCGAAGCCGCCGAACGGCCAGTAGCCCGGGACCTCCGCCAGATGCAATTGCTTCTGTGGATACGGTCCGATGTTGGCGGTGAGGTAGCCGAGCGACTGCGCGGCCACGGTGAGGATGCGATTCGCGTTCACGCCGTGCCCGGGATGCTGGTGCAGGACCAGATCCACGTTGCCGGCACGGCGGATGACGTTCTCCGTGCGCGCGGACGTGATCCCGAACTGGTTCGGAATCGGGGCCGTGGCGCGGTAGAGAAAGAAGTTGCGATCTCCCTTGCGCCAACTCTTCTCCAGCGTGCCGGAGGTGACCGCGGTCTGACCGGCCGGTGTGGAGAGCGTGGCAGTGAACGCCACTCGCGCCACCTCCGCGCTCGGGCCGTGCTCCTCCGCCTCCGGATCGCGAGCCAGCGGAGGCAACCCGAATTTCTTCCGCTCGCGCTCGTCGGTGAGCTCATAGCCTTCGCGGTAGCCGAACGAAGGGAAGACGATGTTGCGCAGGAACGTCCCATTGGCGGCCACGGCGCGGTCCGGCTCGTCGTCGGTGAAGCCCCGCTGCGCGTACCGGAGCGCGTAGCGAAGTGTAGTGCGCTGCGCCGGCAGGAGCGGCCGGTCGAGCCGGAAGGTGTAGAGGCCGAACACGGGATCACGGGCGATGAGCCGCGCATCGGCGATGGCCAGGGTCACCTGCTGCGCTTGCCGGCGCACGGTCACGTGAATCGTCTCCAAAGGAACCGCGGAGCGATTGACCAGGTCGTAGCGGCCCGCAAGGGCGAAGGCGTGGTGCTCGGGATCCAGATCGACGTTCGTCTCGATGGCCACGATCTCGGGCTCCGGCGCGTCCGCCAGCGGCCGGTACTTTCTTTCGTATGCTGCCTTCCACCGCGCCAGATCGTCCGCGGTCTCGAAGGGATTGAGCACGGTCGTGTTGTAGAAGATCCATCCCCCCGTGGCCAGAGCCACCCCACCGAGCAGGGCGGCCATCGGCCACATCCGCTCCCCGCGTCGCACGGCGCGCCAGCGCATCGACGCGAAGACGAGGAACAGCATGGCCACTGCGCTCCAGAGCAGCATGTAAGCGTGGAATGCGGAGGCATCGCCGAAGCCGGCCAGGTCGCTGTGCTTCACGGGCGGCGCGGTGGGAAAGCGCCAGAGGTGATGCTGGAGTCCAAGGAGCTGCGCGCGTTGCATGAAGGCCACGAAGAGCAGCGTCAGCATCATGCCGATGTACTTGCCCGGACTGAGTGCGTGAATGAGGATGGCCGCGGCCGCGTAGAGGATCAAAGGCCACGCGCAGAGGTAGAAGAGCGAGGCGTATTGAAGGGGCTGCACGTCCGTGTAGCCACGACTCAGTTGCAGGGCCACGCCGGCGGCGACGCCGACGACGGCGAAGGTCGCGATCAGGGTGGCCATGCCGGTCCATTTCGCGGCGATCATCACGGACGCGCGGACCGGCGTGGCCTCCACGATGGAGGCCAGTCGGGTCTGCCGCTCCCGCCAGAAGGCCTCGGCGGTGAAATAGAGCACGACGATGATCCCGATGATCGACAGCGGCACCGACAGCGTGCGCACGATGAGCGAGGTGGCCGGCCACAACGCCGCGCCGTACTCGACCTCCAGCACGTCGGAATGGATCTCGGTCACCGCCAGTCCTGCCCAGAGCACGAGGAGCACCGCCGTCGAGCCGTTGCGCAGCAGCGCGCGGATCTCGCTGCGCGAGGCCGAGAGCCACGCGCCCAACCAGCGTCCTGCCGCGGAAGAGGGCTCCGCGACCGTTATCGTGCGCAGGTCCCCATGATGGATCGACGACGGCGCCGCCGCCGTGGCCAGGTCCGGTCTCGCGCCGCCCTTGGAACGCCGGATCAGACGGAACGTGAACGTGCGGTGGAGCAGCGCCCAGATCGCTCCGGCCGCACCGATCGCCAGTAGGCGATTGACGAGGAAGGTCCCGGCCAACGGCACGAAGCGCGTGTTCTTCTCGAACGCGGACCAGTAGCGCGTGTCGTAGAAGAAGCCCGAAAGACCGAAGGGATCGAGGAGCGCCGGAAGAGAGCTCAATCCCTTGCCCGAAACCGAGGCCGCCATCAGCGGCGAATTCGTCAGCGCGGAGACGACGAAGTAGAGCACGTAGATGAAGACCGCGGCCACGTACGTGGCCAGCGCACTGCGCGTGCGCGCCGCGGCGGCGAACAGGACCGCGTTGGCGAACAGGAGATTCGGGACGATCACCACCGCGAAGGCGTAGAGATATGCCAGCGGGTCGAAAGCGGCCACGCGCGCCGGATCCTGCCAGGGCATGAGCAGCGCGGCCACCATCCCCAGCACCGTCAACGCCAGCACCAGGAGCGAGGTGAAGTAGGCGCCGGCGAAGCGGCTGAAGAGATAGTGGAAGCGGCCCACCGGCGTGGTGAATACGATCTCGTGCATGCGGCTGTCGGCGTCGCGCAGCAGCGCGTGCGAGCCGAAGATGGCCAAGGCGAAGATGGAGAAGAGCGAGGCGAAGCCGAGCGACTGCGCGATCACCGAGGGCGCATTCACGTTCAGCTCGCCCGCGCCGAAGCCGGTCCCCGTCAGCGCGAAGCCGACGCCGAAAAAAAAGAGGCAGGCCGCGGCAAACGAGGGCTGACGGGTGTGGAAGCGCAGCTCGAAGCGGAGCAGGTCCTTCAGCACGCCACCCGCTCCCCTCGTCCGGGAGCGACGTCGGCCAGGACGGCGAAGTAGACGTCTTCGAGGCCCGGGGACACGGCCTCGAATCCATCGCCGGGGTTCCGGTCGGCCAGCACGTGCAGCCGCGTCTGTCCGCCGAAGAGATGGGCGGAGATCACGCGATGTCGCGAGGAATGCCCGGCGATCTCGGCGCGGGACACCGTCTTGCGCCACAGCTTTCCGTCCAGTTCCGCCACCAATGCGGAGGGGGCGCCTTTGGCGATCACACAGCCTCCGGCCAGGATGGCCATGTCCGCGCAAAGGTCCCGCACGTCTTCGACGATGTGCGTGGACAGCAGGACGATGGACTCTTCGCCGATCTCACTGAGGAGGTTGTGAAAGCGATTCCGCTCCTCAGGGTCGAGGCCGGCCGTCGGCTCGTCCACGATGATCAGCCGCGGCTTGCCGAGCAGGGCCTGGGCGATGCCGAAGCGCTGCTTCATTCCGCCGGAGAAGCTGCTGACGGCGCGATGCCGAACGTCGTAGAGGTTGGTGATCTCGAGGACGGTGCGCACCTGGGCGGCGCGCTGGCGGCGGTCGGTGATCTCCTTGAGGATGGCGATGTGGTCGAGCAGGGCCTGCGCGGAGACGCCCGGGTAAGTCCCGAATTCCTGGGGCAGATAGCCGAGGCGGCGACGCAGTTCCTGAGGCCGGTCCAGCACACTGCGACCGTCCAGGCGGATGTCGCCCGCGTCCGGCTCCTGCAGGGCGGCGATGGTGCGCATGAGCGTGGACTTGCCCGCTCCGTTGGGGCCGAGCAGGCCGAACAACCCGTTGCCGATCTCCAGTTCCACCGCGTCGAGCGCGCGCACTCCGTTGTCGTACGTCTTGGACAGTCCGCTGATCGTGAGCATTGCCGGTCAATACGGACCGGGGGCGCGGCGGTTTCGGTTCTCGCGGGGAGCTCCGGCCTCGCGAGACCCAGTCCCCCTCTCCCCATCGCGGCGTCATCGCAATGGGGAGAGGGCCAGGGTGAGGGCGATGCGACGAAAGACACCGGCGAGCTGCCGGAAAAATCTTTGCGGACTCAGGCCGTGGCGGGCGCGGGCACGCCCGCCCCTGGCTTGCGCCGGAGGATGGCGGCGGAGACCAGGGTCATGATCAGTCCGACTGGGAAGATTTCCAGGAAGGTCATGCCGGCGTTGATGAAGGGATTGGCGTAGAGCTCCTTGAAACTCGCCATGTTCTGGGCCTCGGCCGCCAGTTTGGCCGCGCTGGCTCCTTTGGCCCTCATTTCGTTGAGCACGTGGGCGCTGTAGCGGTCCGCAAAGTCGGGGATGAAGTTGAAGTAGACGATCTCCCAGGTGATCACATAGACCGCACAGGTGATCAGGGTGATGAGGATGCCGACCTGGAAGGCCTTGCCGAAGCTGATCGATCCGCCTCCGGTCCGCTCCCGATAGGCGCGGATGCCGAAGAAGACCGTCAGGTAGGCCAGGACCATCGACGAATAGCCGACGACCTCGCTGTTGCTCAAACTCATTTTCTTCTCGATCCACAGCGGCATCGAGGCGACCATGATGCCGAGCAGGACTCCGGAGATGAGGCCGTAGGTGAGCACGATTCGTTTCATTTGTTTCCTCCCGTTTCGTCCCGCAAGATAGGAGCCCTGCCCCCGCCTGTCGCCATCCTTTCGGGTGATTTCCGGAGGAATCACCCTTTCGTTGACCGCGTGGCGTCAGGGAATCAGCCCTTCCTCCCGTGCTTTCTGCACAGCCTGCACTCTGCGGCTGACGCCCAGCTTGTCGAAGAGCCGCGAGGAGTGGGTCTTCACCGTGTTCTCAGAGACGAACAGTTTCCCGGCGATCTCCCGGTTGCTGAGCCCGGCCGCGATGAGGCCGAGCACCTCGTGCTCGCGCTGGGTGATCCCGAGCTCCTGAAGCTTGCCCGTGCTGAGGACCCACGGCCCCGCCTCCCTCACGCGCACCTCTTTCACCACCACCACTTCCTTCGGCCGCGTCCAACGCAAGCCGAGATAGATGCCGATGCCGGTGAAAATTAGGGCCAGGAGCCCGCCGTACACTTCGGAGGGGTAGGCGCGGATGAAGTGCTGGTATTCGATCCACTTCAGCAGCGCGATCAGCAGACCGCCCGCCAGTCCGTAGAAAAGGGCTCGTTTCAAGCGAGAGGGAGTGTACCCGGTTGGCTCAGTGGGCAGGGCGCAAGCACGGGCCCACGAAAAATCTTTGCGCCGATGTCGATCTCGCGGCTGGTCGTTCGACGTGATAGTGAAGGCAGAGAAAACACATCGAAGGAGAACGACCAATGCGAGTGATGGTGATCGTGAAGGCGAATGCGGATTCTGAGGCGGGAGTCATGCCCAGCGAGCGGCTCTTGACGGAGATGGGGCAGTACAACGAAGAGCTGGTCAAGGCCGGCATCATGCAGGCGGCCGAGGGACTGCACCCGAGCTCGAAGGGCGTGCGGGTCCGGTTCGACGGAGGAAAGCGCACCGTCCTGGATGGCCCTTTCGCCGAAACCAAGGAGCTCGTGGCCGGGTTCTGGATCTGGCAGGTGAAGTCGATGCAGGAAGCCATCGACTGGCTGAAGCGCTGTCCGACCGAGGAAGGTGAAGTGGCTGAGCTCGAGATCCGTCCGGTCTTCGAGATGGAGGACTTCGGTGCGGAGCTCACTCCCGAGGCCCGGGCTCAGGAAGAGCGTCTCCGCGCGGAGATGGCCGCCAAGCAGAAGTGACTCTCGCTGCCCCACCCGCGGACTCGAAGGAGACGACATGCGCTTCATGATGCTGATGATCCCCAGGGGCTACGAGAGCGCCGCGCCCGGCACGATGCCGGACGCGGCCGGCGTGGCGGAGATGATGAAGTACAACGAGTCGCTGCAGAAGGCGGGCATCCTCCTCGCCCTCGACGGACTGCATCCGCCGTCGATGGGCGCGCGCGTCTCGTTCGCGGAAGGAAAGCCGAAGGTCACCGATGGACCTTTTTCCGAGGCGAAGGAAGTGTTGGGTGGCTACTGGATCATCGACGTGAAATCGAAGGAAGAGGCCGTCGAGTGGGCCTCACGCTGCCCCGCCGGCCCGAACGAGATCATCGAGGTGCGTCAGGTCCAGGAGCTCTCCGAATTTCCTGCCGACGTCCAGGCGGCCGCCGCGGGCCTGGAGGAGATGCAGAAGAGGAGTTGAGGCGCCCTGACGTTGCTTCCGGCGCGGGATGATGGTGTGATCGGAGGCCGTGACGGCTTCCGACACTCACCGCGCCATCGACGCGGTCTGGCGCATCGAGTCGGCGCGGCTCATCGCCGGGCTGACGCGCATGGTGCGGGACGTGGGCGTGGCCGAGGAGCTGGCGCAGGATGCGCTCGTGGCGGCGCTCGAGCAATGGCCGGAGTCGGGCGTCCCGGACAACCCGGGCGCCTGGCTGATGGCCACGGCGAAGCATCGGGCCATCGACCTCTTCCGCCGCCGGGAGATGCTCGATCGCAAGCATGAAGAGCTGGGTCGTGAGCTGGCCGTGCAACAGGAGCAGGGGGCCGCGGCGCTCGACGAAACGCTCGATGACCCGGTGGGCGACGACCTCTTGCGGCTCGTGTTCATCTCCTGCCACCCCGTCCTCTCCACCGAAGCGCGCGCGGCGTTGACGCTGCGGCTGCTGGGTGGACTGACGACGGCGGAGATCGCGCGCGCGTTCCTCGTGCCCGACTCGACGATCGCCCAGCGCATCGTGCGCGCGAAACGGACGCTGGCCGATGCGCAGGTGGCCTTTGAAGTGCCGCGCGGAACGGAGCTGGCGGCGCGGCTCTCGTCGGTCCTGGAGGTGATCTACCTCATCTTCAACGAGGGCTACGCGGCCACGGCGGGCGACGACTGGATGCGACCCGCGCTCTGCGAGGAAGCATTGCGGCTCGGCCGCATCGTGCAGGGACTGGTTCCGAAGGAGCCGGAGGTCCACGGGCTGGCCGCGCTGATGGAGATCCAGGCCTCGCGCTCGCGGGCGCGAGTGAATGCGTCCGGGGAGCCGGTGCTGCTGCTCGAGCAGGACCGTTCGCGTTGGGATCAGCTCCTGATCCGGCGCGGACTCTCCGCGCTCCGCCGCGCCGAGGAGCTGGGCGGCGCCCTGGGGAGTTACGCGTTGCAGGCCGCCATCGCCGCATGCCATGCACGGGCGCGCACGGCGGAGGAGACCGACTGGCCACGCATCGCCGCGCTGTACGACGCCTTGTCGCAAATCGCTCCCTCCCCGGTGGTGGAGCTCAATCGCGCCGTGGCCCTGGCCATGGCCTTCGGTCCGGCGGCCGGCCTGGCCCTCGTGGATCAACTGACCTCCGAGCCTTCGCTGGAGAACTACCACCTACTGCCGGTCGTCCGCGGGGATCTGCTGGCGAAACTGGGACGCTTCGAAGAGGCGCGTGCCGAGTTCGAGCGCGCGGTCTCCCTCACGCGCAACGCGAGGGAACGGGCGCTGCTGCTCGAGCGCGCAGCGGCTTTGAAGGAGGGGGCGGGGGACGGGGGACGGGGGGGATGACAAACCCACCGCCAAGTCGTCGAGTCGTGCTCAGTCTCACAGTCTCAGAGTCTCGGACGCGACGATTCCCCGCCGCCGTAGGCGGCATCAGAGCACTAGCACCCGGCTTCAGCCGGGTGACGGATGAGGCCCCATGAGTCAGCCCGCGTAGCGGGCGACAGACTCACGCGACCGTTCCTGTCGCCCGCTACGCGGACTCACTCAAATACCGCCTTCTCCACCCGGCTGAAGCCGGGTGCTATTGGCTACCGCCGCCTACGGCGGCTTGGTTGCGGCTACGCCGCGCTGTGAACTGTCCAGAAGCGCTCGAGGAACGCGGAGCGCGCCGCGTCGCGGCTTCGTTCAACTAAGACTAAGGCGTGACGCCGGCGGCGGTGTTGGTGGTCCACCAGAGTGCGAGGAGCACGCGGC
>JBDTOZ010000324.1:0-5979 GCA_039932995.1 Acidobacteriota bacterium
GTTCCACGGCCCCCGCGTGGTATAAACACGTCACGCGAAGGTGAGGTGATAGGGCAAACAAAGAACGCCGTAACCCGTTCTTTTCCGCTTGTGCATCGAATCGAAGGAGATTTTCAAATGAAGAAGTTCGTTACGTTCCTGTGCGCCGCCCTGCTCGTCGTCGCCGTTGCCTGCAAGAAGCAGGAAGCTGAGAGCACCGACACCGTCGTCACCGACACCGTCGCCACCGACACCGCCGTCGTCCAGACCGAGACCACGATGACCACGACCATGTCGTCCGAGACCGACACGTCGGCCACGACCTCGACGGTCGTCGGCACCGATACGGCCGCCACCGGCACGACGGCCACCACCACTACCTAGTCTTCCAAGTCCTCACTCCCCGCGCAGGCTACGCGGGGAGTGAGGCACCTTCTTTCAGGGCGCGGGGACAGGGCGCAGGGTGCAGGAGATGCGAATCTCCGAATCCTGATGCTCTGGCCTCCGCGCCCTTTTTCTTTGAAGGATCTCGCGCCAACCGCTCTGGTTCCCGCGCTCCGCGCCTCCGCGCCTCCCGCCCCCTGCTCTGATTCCTGTAACGATTTCCCCCTCTCCTTCACTACGGAACAGACCCGTGCAGAAAAACTCGTGGGAAACGGGACTTCGGTCCCTCCAACACAGCAGAGCTGCCTCGTCTTGCTCGTAGACGTTTTGCGCAGGGCTCTCGGACGAGGCTCTCGTCGAGTGTGGACAACAACAGGAGGTCGAGTATGGCAACCGAGAAGAAACGGGGCAGCGAAGAGCAGTCCAAAGGTGAGCTGCTCACGAGCAACGACGTGAGGACGGCGATCATTCAACTCAAGACCGGTTCGAAAGCGGTGCAGTACGCCGTGGTCAAGGGTCTGGCCATCTTCGAGGGCGACATCGTCCTGGGCACGGTCGAGGAAGTCGAGCGCAACACCGAGGTGGCGCGCCAGGGACTGCCGGAAGCGGTGGTCATCACCGGCGACAAGTTCCGCTGGAAGAACTGCAAGATCCCCTACACCATCGATCCCGCCCTGACCAATCAGGCCCGCGTCACCGACGCCATCGCGCATTGGGAAGCGAAGACGAACTATCGCTTCCACCTGCGCACCAACGAGACCGACTTCATCACCTTCCGCCCCGGCGACGGCTGCTCTTCCAACGTGGGCAGACAGGGCGGCCAGCAGTTCGTGAACCTCGCGGGCGGCTGTCTCAAGGGACAGACCATTCACGAGATCGGTCACGTCATCGGTCTGTGGCACGAGCAGAGCCGTGAAGACCGCGACACGTTCGTGACCATCCAGTGGCAGAACATCGAGGCCGGCAAGGAGCACAACTTCAACCAGCACATCACCGATGGTGACGATGTCGGCGGGTACGACTACGGCTCGATCATGCACTACGGACGGGACGCGTTCTCCAAGAACCTCAGCGACACCATCGTCCCGATCAACCCGGCCGGCTCCGCCATCGGCCAGCGCAACGGGCTGAGCGCGGGCGACATCGCCGCGGCCAACTCGCTCTGTTCGGGCGGCGTGACCACCACCACGCTCAAGGAGCCGATCAAGGACGCCACGATCAAGGAACTGGTCAAAGACATCCAGCTCGACACGCGCAAGGAGCAGATCCTCGACACGCGCAAAGAGCTGGCCCTCGACAAGCGCTTCGACCCGATCGATCCGTTCGGACCACGCAAGTTCGACCAGGTACTGCCGGGCGGCGGACTTCTGCAGCAGGGCCTCGGCGGCCGCGCGCTGCCGTTCTCCATCATCACGCAGCATCAGGCTCCCGGTGCCGCCGGCGACGCCAATGCCGAACAGCGTTCGCAGCAACAGCAGCAGGCCCAGGAGCTCGACGGACAACTGAGCGCCATCGCCGAGGCCCTGGCCCAGGCCCAAACCACGGTCGACGCCCTGCAGCAGCAGTACGACGAGACCAGCGCCCTTCTCAAGTCCATCGTGAACCCGCAGGGCTCGTAAATTGATCCTCGCCGTCTCTCATCCCGACGACCCGCACGCCGCACGCGTTCTCGAACTGCTGCGGCGCGCGGGTCACGACGCCCTCCTGTTCGATCTGACCGATCTGCCGGAGGCGACGATCTCATTCGACTACGGCAACAACGGCACGCCGAAGCTCGAGTACCGCCGCAACGGCACCACTGTCGACCTCTCCCAGGCCCAATCGGCCTGGTGGAGGCGTCCGCAGGCGCCGAAGCTGCACGCGGTGTCCGGCGACCCGGACGTGCTGGCCTTCGTCCACAACGAGTGGCAGGAAGCCATCAACGGACTCTGGCAATTGCTCGACGCGCGCTGGATGAATCCTCCGGCGGTCGACGAGGTGGCTTCCCGTAAGGCCCTGCAGCTTCGCGTCGCCCATGAAGTGGGACTGCGCACTCCGCGCACACTGATGACCAGCGACCCCGACGCCGCACGCCGCTTCATCGCCGAGGAGGGCGTCGGGCGGGCCATCTTCAAGACCTTCTCCTGTACACACGCGGTCTGGCGCGAGACCCGGCTGGTCCGCGCCGAGGAGCTGGACCTCCTCGACCAGGTACGCCTCTCGCCGGTGATCTTTCAGGAGTACATCCGGGGAGACGCCGACCTGCGCGTGACCATCGTGAACGACCGCATCTTTCCCGCCGCGATCGACTCACGAGGTACCGACTACGAAGTGGATTTCCGCATGAGCCTGGGACAGGCGAAAACTGAAGCCTGCGAGCTCCCCCGCCAGATCGAAGAGCGCCTCTTCGCACTGATGGACCGGCTCGGGCTGGTCTATGGGGCCATCGACCTGCGCCGCACTCCGGAGGGAGAGCACGTCTTCCTGGAAGTGAACACCGGCGGCGAGTTCCTCTTCATCGAGGACCGTACCGGGCAGCCGATCGCGCAAGCGGTGGCGGACTGGCTGGCCAAGCCCTACACCCGGCGCACTTCCACGCGCATCGCACCTTCGTCCCGGACGGGGTAAGACTGCATGGTGATGTAGTCGCCCTTGCTCACTTCGCCGTCGCCGTCCACGTCGACGTGCGCCCACACGATCAGCGACTCAGAGGCCTCCTCGAGGTCGAATTGCACGCGGAGCGGCTTGCCCACCCGCCACGTGCGGCGCTTTTCGGCGACCGTCGTCGACGAGGCATCGGCCAGACCCGCATCGCGCACCTGCACGATGACGGAGGCTCCGGCGCGGGGACCGTCACCGGTCGCGAATAGCTCGATGGTCAGTTTCATGGTCACTTCACCGCGATGGCGCGGGCCTGCTTGATGTCCGTGACGCCCTTGAAGGCCTTTTCGATGGCGTCCTGCAGCAGCGTGCGCATCCCCTGCGACATGGCCAGCCGCCGGATCTCGTCGATCGTGGCCCGGCGTTGGATGGCCTTCTTCACGTCGTCGGTGGCCACCAGCAACTCGTGCACGCCCATGCGTCCCTTATACCCGGAGTTGTTGCACTGCGAGCAGCCTTTGGGCCGGTACAGAACCAGCTCCGGCGAATAGGTGATGCCCGTGCCGGACCAGTAGTCGTAGCCGTAGGCCTCGATGATCTCTTCGAAGTCCTCCGGGGTCGGGTGATAGGCCTCTTTGCACTTCGGGCAGAGCACGCGCAGCAGACGCTGGGCCATGATGCCCAGGAGCGCGTCGGCGAAGTTGAACGGGTCGATGTCCATGTCCAGCAGACGGGTGATCGTCTCCGGCGCGGAGTTGGTGTGCAGCGTCGAGAACACCAGGTGGCCGGTGAGCGAGGCCTCCACGGCGATGGCGGCGGTCTCGTGGTCGCGCATCTCGCCGACCATGATCACGTCCGGATCGGCGCGCAGGAACGAGCGCATGGCCGCGGCAAACGTGAAGTCGATTTTGGGATGCACCTGCACCTGGCGCAGCCCCTTCTGCGTGATCTCCACCGGATCCTCGGCGGTCCAGATCTTCATGTCCACCGTGTTGATCGACCCCAACGCCGAGTGCAGCGTCGTGGTCTTGCCCGACCCCGTCGGTCCCACGACCAGACTGATCCCGTAGGGCTTGGCCAGGATCTCCCGGAACGCATCCAGATTGCGCGTGCTGAAGCCCATCTTGTCCAGCGGGAGCGGCTTGGACGCGGCCAGGATGCGCATGACCACGTCTTCGTTCTGATTGGCCGTGGGGATGGTGGCCACGCGCAGCTCGATGGTCCCCTTCGAATACTTGAAGCGGATCTTCCCGTCCTGCGGCTTGCGCTTCTCGGAGATGTCCAGCTTGGCCATGATCTTCAGCCGCTGCACGAGGGCGTTGCGGTGGGCGCCCGGGACTTCCATGAACTTCTCGCAGTCGCCGTCGATGCGCAGACGGATCACACACGGGCTGCGTGGCCCGTCCGGCTCCACGTGAATGTCGGACGCGCCCCGCGAGAACGCTTCGATGATGAGCTGGTTGGCCAGCTTCACGATGCCCGAGTCGGTCTCGTCGATCTCCGGCTCGCTGGTGGGCAGATCCTCGATCTCCACCTTCTCGCCTTCGCCGAGGGAGTCGAGAATCTTCGCCCAGTCCGCGCTCTCCGCGGTCGTGCCGTCCTGCTGCATCTGCTCGCCGTAGGAGGCGGCGATGTAGGCCTGGATCTCGTGCTTGAAAGCCACCTGGAACTCATAGCGCGGGGCCAGGTTCATGGCCCGGATGCCGTCCAGACGGGTCAGGTCCTGCGGATCTTCCACGGCCACGACCAGGAGGCCCGGCTTGCGCTCCACCGGCGCGGCCAGATGCTTCTTCCAGATGTCCGAGGAGACGCGCTCCTTCAGTTCCACCGGGATGGTCTGCTCGCCGTTGTAGTTGAACCAGGGCGTCGAGTAGTAGGCCGAGAGGGAGCGGCCCAGCTCTTCGCGCGGAACATTGTGATCCTCGATGAGCACACGCTCCACGGAGACGTTGTTGACCCGAGCATTGCTCACCGCCTGCTCGAGGTCCTTCTCCGACAGCATCCCCTTGTCCATGAGCAGCCCGAAACGCGAGGGTTTCGTCTGCCGCTGCACCTTGTGCTGGTTGTAAAAGGCGATGCCCAGGATGCGCGCGATCTCCTCGGCGCCGTCTTCGTCCTGCGAGGTGAAGGCCACGCCGTGCCGTTTGTTGATGAGCTGCATGACGCCCATCAGGTACTTCTCGAAGAGGA
Source organism: Acidobacteriota bacterium (assembly GCA_039932995.1). GTDB lineage: Bacteria > Acidobacteriota > Thermoanaerobaculia > Gp7-AA8 > Gp7-AA8 > QHVT01. The sequence continues at coordinate 5,134 of JBDTOZ010000324.1, forward strand.
TGGGCACGGCCAGCACGGCCTTGGTGCGGAACCCGGTCTGCTTGTCCCAGCGCTGGTCGAAGCGGAGGTTGGCGTGGAACTTCTGCAGCTCCGTCGCTTCGTACGCGTCCTTGATGTTGATGGTCTTGCGCGCCAGGGCCGTGAATCCGGCGATCGAGGAGAACGACTTCGGGACGCGGATCTCTTTCGGCACATCACCGACCTTGGTCAGCGAGTAGAGCTCCTGGTTCTTGGTGTCGATCGTATAGATGGTCAGCCGCTCCGCGTCCAACAGCTCCAGGATCTTGTCCTTGAGCGTCATCAGGATCACCGGGATCGATTCCGCGGAATTGATTTGATTCGCAATGGAGGAGAGTTTCTTCCGAAACTCCAGCTCCCGCTCGAGAGAGGACGCGGCGGCCTGAACGGTCATGGCCCGGCAAGAATAGCCGCTGACGTGCGGAGACGCCAGAGAGGACGCGCGTGGCCCCCGCTCCCGGCACGCTGCCGGCTGCGGCCAGCGAGCCTCAGGGGGATGGACGGCGTCCCGAAGGACACCACTGCACTTTGGTTTTACGTGCCGTCCGGTCGCGATGCGTTGAGGTTCAGGGCCAGGCTCTTTACGAAGTACACCGGAATTCCCGCGATGAGTCACGCCCACGTCCGTGTGATCGTCCAATACAGACCGATGGCCGCAATCATGAGGGAACCGGGAATCACGACCCGTTGGCGATACCAGCTCTTGCGGCGGAAGGGTAGGCCCAGGAGGAGCACAGCGGCGGCGATGACGGTCAATTGGCCGCCTTCCACTCCGGCGTTGAAGGCAAGCAGTGCGGGGACGAATTCGGAGCGCGGCAGACCGATCTC
>JBDTOZ010000325.1:0-20062 GCA_039932995.1 Acidobacteriota bacterium
GCGGAGAACTACCCCAGAACCAACCCGACGGCAGTCCTTGCAAGGCTGTGATGCTTGTCGTCCGGGCGCAACACCTCAGACAACCAGCAACCAGCAACACAGCAACCGCCTCACCAACAACCGCCTCACCAGCAAGCGCCTCACCGATCGCGGTCCAACACGAAGTCCAACGCCAGCTCCAGCGCTTCCTTCGCTTCGGACGGGGGGAACGGGTCGAGCGCGGCGCGGGCACGGTCCGCGTACTCGCGGGCGATCTCGCGAGTGCGGTCCAGCGTGTCGTAGCGGTTCACGATCGTCAGGATCTCGGCCGGGTCCAGCTCCTCGAACGACTTCTGGGTGGCCACGCGCGTGATGATCTCCCGCTCGCGCGGCGTGGTGCGGGGCATGGCCAGGATCAACGGCAGTGTGACCTTGCCTTCCTTGAGATCCGACAGCGCCGGCTTGCCGAGCACTTCCGTACTGGAGGTGAAGTCGAGCAGGTCGTCGATGAGCTGGAAGCAGATGCCGAGGTTGTACCCGTAGGTCTGCAGCGCGGCCGAGCTCGACTCGGGCAGCTCCGCGAAGTATCCCGGGATCCGGCAGGTGGCGCCGAAGAGGGCGGCCGTCTTGCGTCCTACAATGTCGAAGTAGTCTTCGACGCTCAGGTCCACGCGCCCGTTGTGCTCGGTGCCCAGGATCTCTCCCTCGATCATCTTGATGGTGGCATCCGAGAGTAGCCGGAGAATCTCCAGGTTGCCCTCGGCCAGGGCCATGGCCATCGAGTGCATGAAGATGTAGTCGCCCACCAGTACGGTCAGGTTGTTGCCCCAGCCGTAGTTGATGGACGTGCGCCCGCGCCGGACGTCGGCCTCGTCGATGATGTCGTCGTGGATCAGCGTGGCGGTGTGGATGAACTCCACGACCGCAGCGTAGACCACGTCCTGATAGCCTTCGTAGCGCAGCATCTTCGAGACGAGCAGCAACAGGGCCGGGCGGAGGCGCTTGCCCCCTCCGCCGAGGATGTGGTCGCCGACGTCACGGATGGTGCCGATGTTCGAGCGGAAGTTGCGGCGCAGCTCCTCTTCCACGAGCTCGAGTTTCGGGGCCAGGAGCTCGAGAAGACGCTCGGTGTAAGCCGTCTGTCCGTTCAGGGTTCGAGGAGCGGTCACGGCGCGAAGAATAGTCGATCCGACACTGCCCGCTCAACCGCGGTAGTTCGTGAACTGCAGGGGAATGCCGAAGTCGTTTTCCTTGACCACGGCCATGGCGCGCTGCAGATCGTCCTTGCTGCGGCCCACCACACGCACCTGATCGGACTGAATGGAGGCCTGCACCTTGACCTTGGCGTCCTTGATCGTGCGCACGATGGCCTTCGCTTTTTCGATCTCGATGCCCTGCACGATCTTCGCTTTCTGGCGCACCGTGCCCATCTGGGCCGCCTCCAGTTTGCCGTAGTCGAGGGCCTTGAGAGAGACGTGACGCTTGGCAAGCTTCGACTCCAGGATCTCCTTCACGCTGCGGAGCTTCCCCTCGTCGTCGCTATTGACCTCGATCTCCTCGCCCGTCAGCTCGATCGAGCTCTTGCTGCCCTTGAAGTCGAACCGCTGCGCCAGCTCCTTCTGCGCCTGCTGGACCGCATTGGCCACTTCCTGCATCTCCGTCTTGGAGACGATGTCGAATGAAAACTCTTGCGGCACTGGGTGAGACCTCCCGGAATGTTGCTGGTTGTCTGGGGTGTCCCGACTGGGCGGGAGTCCCTCTTCGCGTGTTGCTGGTTGCTGGTTGTCTGGGGTGTCCCGTCTGGGCGGGAGACCGCGGACAACCCTGCGCCCCGTCATCGTATCGCGAGACGCTCGGCATCGCGAGGCGTTCGGGGGATGCACGTGGTCGGGTGTCGGCCATCATGACGCGCGAAGGCGCGTCTCCCAATGTGGCCCCGGGCTCGGCCCGGGGAATGAGGAGTCCGTGTGGCGCGGCCGCGAAGGCGGCCGCCACAACGCCGCGCCGGGCAGGATGCCCGCGCCCCATGGCTCATCGAGCCAAGGCACTCCGGTAAGGGGCCGCGGGCATCCTGCCCGCGGTGTCGCGACCGCCTTCGCGGTCGCACTCAAAGATGAGCCGGCGTTCCCCGGGCGCAGCCCGGGGCTACATTGGCCGACGCGCCTTCGCGCGTCAACGCAACACCCCACCCCACCCAACCGCAACCGCGAACCACCAACCGCGAACATCCCCCGCCAACCGCCAACCGTCAACCGCCAACCAACCTAATCCGCCTCAATCACCTTCACCCCGGCCGGAGCCATGAACGTGAACGTATCCGGGGTGGCGGCACGCTTGTGGTATCCGGCGAAGTCGAACGTGGTCTGATTGCCGTCGCGGTCGGTGTACTCGATGCGCTGGATCAGGTTCGTCGGCGCCAGGGTCACCGTCACGGTGCGCACCATCGAGCTTTTGTCGCGCGGCTGCAGGGTGGTCACGACGTTCTGGCCGCGCGTCTGCTGCTTGACCACGAAGGCCCGGTCACGCGCGGCCGGGTCGCCCAGCATGAGGAAGGGGAGCTCGCGCTTGCGCGCCTCGGTGACCCGTCCCCGCGTGACCTGCCTGTCCCCGGGAACATAGAACCACGACATCGTGCCGTCGAAGACGAACACCTTCTTCTCCGGGGTCGCGTAGCTCCAGCGCATGCGCGGCAGCGCGCCGAAGACGACCGAGCCGCTCTCGACCTGACTGGTCTTGAAGCCCTTGGCCGTGAAGCGGTGAGTGAACGAGGCCTCCATCCCCGACATGGCCGTGGCGGCCTTGTCGAGCGCGATGGGTGCCGCCTGGATGGTGGTCGTGGCCGCGATCACGAGCGCGGCGAAGAAGATGATCCGTTTCAAGTTTGCCTCCGGTTGCTGGGTGTCTGTACGCCATGCGAACTTCACGCGGAAGCGCAGGCACACGACCAAACCACTGGCAACCGTTGCGCCAGACGTGCCGCGGCTACAGCTTCTCGACCTCGATGGAGACGATCGCGGAGTTCACAACAAAGATGCGGTCGTTTTTCGTCCGGTCGTCCGGGTAGAGGAAGAAGCCGTTGCGCTCCGGGTTGTAATGCGCCAAGCCGCGGATGACCTCGCCATCGTTGAATTCCACGGCGATGCGCATCCCTGTGGCCGGCTCGATCACAGCCTCCGGACCGAGCTGCGGGAAAAAGACCGCCTTGAGCTCCGTGAACGGGACTTCCACCGGAGCGCCCCCCTCGGGATGCGTGACCAGCAATTCCCGCGACGGATCGATCGGATCGAGACCCACCCGCTCCGTCCGGCCATCGCGATAGCGCAGCACTACTCGTTCGTCGTTCTCTCTCAATCCGTCGCTCTCTCGTCCACTCGGCCTCAGAACAGTTCCAGACCCCAGAGGTCGTGGATGTGAATGATACCTTCGACGCGCTTCGCTTCATCGGCGATGAAGAGCGCCGTGATCTTGCGCTCCTCCATCACCTGCAGGGCGGCCGAGGCCAGCTCCTGGGAAGCCACCGTCACCGGATTGCCCTTCATCGACTCGCCGGCCGTCTTGCGCACGATCTGCTCGTCATGCTCGAGGAGGCGGCGCAGGTCGCCATCGGAGATCACCCCCAACAGGATCCCACTCTCATCGACCACGGCCGCGATCCCGAAGCCCTTCCGGGACATCTCGTAGATCACCTCGTGCATCATCGTCGTCTCGCGCACCAGCGGCAGCTCGTCTCCGCGATGCATGAGGTCCAGCACGCGCAGAAAGCGCTTGCCCAGCTTTCCGCCCGGATGCAGGAACGCGAAGTCTTCTTCGCGGAACCCGCGACGGACGAGCAGGGCCATGGCCAGCGCATCGCCCAGCGCCAGCGTGGCCGTGGTGGATGCCGTCGGCGCCAGTCCCAGCGGACATGCTTCCCGGGAGATGGCCGCGGAAAGGTGAAAGTCCGCCCCGCGGGCCAGGGTGGAGCTGGGATTGCCGGTGATGGCCACCACTTCCGCTCCGACCCGCTTGATGTTCGGCAACAGGCGGTTCAGCTCTTCCGTCTCGCCGGAGTTCGACACAGCCAGGACCACGTCGCCCCGCACGAGCATCCCCAGATCGCCATGGATGGCCTCGGTCGGATGCATGAAGAACGACGGAGTCCCCGTCGAAGCCAGCGTGGCGCTGATCTTCTTGCAGATGATCCCCGACTTGCCGACCCCCATCGTCACCACCCGTCCACTGGACGTGGCGATCAGCTCCACCGCGGCCACGAACGAGCCGTCCAGATGGTCGATGACCCCCAGGATGGCCGCGGCCTCGACCTCCAGCACCCGTTTCGCCTCCACGAGCGCGGGATGCACCGCGGTTTCGTCATTCGGACCGGTTTCCAGAGGCGTCGCCATGTCGGCGGCGATGCTATGCGAGACAGGTGATGCGCGACAAGGCCGCAAGGAAAGGGATGTCATGAAATTGCGGTCGGCGTTCGCCCATGCTCGCGCGCCGCGTGTTCCTGGGGGAGAAGGGTCGCGTAGTCGAGCCCGGCCCGTGCGAGCTTTCCTCCGAAGAAACCACCCACTCCGCCTGCTCCGATCACTGCGATGCGCATCGTTCTCGCATTATCTCTCAACGGTTTCTACGAATAACCCGTATCAGGTTTCGACATGTCCCCCGTCCGCACTCTGCTGCTGATCCTTCCCCTTCTCGGCACCATCGCCCGCGCGGCCACATTCGCGGAGCCCGTGCGGCTGACCCCGTCACCGGCTACCGAAGTGGCGTTGGCGTACACGACGGATGGCCCGCTCGTCGTGTGGAGGAACGAAGCCGGGACCCTCATCGCCAGGGCGGCAGGCGGTTCGGACGAGCACCTCGTGGCCAGCGAGACGCAACGGATCGCCGTCGCGGCCATCGGCAGGGGAGGTCTCGCCGTCTGGACGCAGACCTCGGGAGCGGTGATGGTCGTGCGTCTGACCGGTGACGGTGTACCGTCGGGAGCGATCGTGCGCCTGGCGTCGAACGCGGCCGGCGCCGTCACCGTGGCGGCCAGCGAGGATCGCTACTTCGTGGCCTGGCTCAGCAACCTCGGAGAGGTCTACTCCGCGCTCCTCGACTCGTCGGCCGGAATCCAAGTGCCGGCCATGGCCGCCAGCACGCAATCCCTCGATTCGATCGATGAGCTGCGTTCCGCCTCGAGCGGCGATGGATTCGCCGTCGTCTGGCACCGCTGGTCTCCGACCCGGGCGATCCATGCGCTGACCTTCGACGCGAATGGAACGCCGGCGTCGCTGGTGCCCATGGTGATCGAGGAGGACGGCTACTTCCCCGACGTGACCTGGAACGCCTCGACGTACTTCGTGGCCTGGGGCGACGCGCGCGGAATTGGCGGACGAACGCTCACTCCTCAACGAGACCTGGGCCGGCGAGTGAGAGTGACCGGCGAGGAAGACGTGGTCCCGCGGATCGGTTGGGACGGATCCGCTTACGACGCCGCCTTCGTACGCTACGCACATCCCCGTCCCGGCTTCTCGATCCCCTTCATGGCCGCGCAGCGCTTTCGCCCCTCCGGCGCCGACCTCGAAAACCTCGGCGCCAGGGCGCCCCTCTTGCCCGGCTCCTGGGACCTCGACGCCCGCGATGGCCGCGTCGACCTCGTCGTCGCCAGCTCCGACGGCGTCACCCTGCAAACCGCAACCGTCACTACCCCGCCGGTGCGATCGCGCGCGGTACGGCACTGAAGCAGGACAGAAAGCGATGCTCTCTGTCGAGTAGAAAGCCACTCCTATCGATCGTAACGTGCGAAGCTGGTGATGCTCGTGCCGGCGTCGACGATGGCCACCGAGACGCGGATCGCTTCGCGATTCATGAGCAGGTCGAGGGCGTACGTGAAAGTTGAGCCCTTGGCGCTCTCACGCTTGTCGGCGGCCACGGCCACCTTCTGCGTGCGATGCACCACCGGCGAGAGCGCACCGCCGGCGTCGGCCACGACCAGGTAGACGTCGAACGTCCCTTCCGTACCGCCCGAGCTCTGCTCCACCAGCGTCAACGAATCCATCGGCACGCGAATGCGGATGGGCACGCGGAACTTGCCTTCCTTCGTCTCGATGGCCTCTTCGGTCGTGACCTGCACGTTGAGGTCGTTCGCGCGCGGCTGGCTGAGGAGATTGGCGATCACCTGATCCGACATCTCCTGCTCGAGCGACTTCTGCACGTGACTGCGGCGCGCGCGCACGACATAGCGGCCCTTCTTCACACGCACCTGCAGGGCGCGCTCGCCTTCGCCGGGCGAGGGGCGGTATCCGAGCGAGTAGTAGGAGTCGAGATCGCGGCGGATCTGCTCGAAGATCCCCTGGTGCCTGGAGGCGGTGACCGAGGCCAGGCCGCCGGTGAGGTCGGCCAGCGACTTGAGGCCGGCCTCGGAATTCGCGCGGGCCTGCATGACCACAGCATCGGTGATGGGCCGCTGGCGATCTGCGCCGGCGGAAGACCCGCCGTCGGCCGCTCCGGCGTGAACGGTATAGAGCGTCACGCCGTTGGCATTCGCCGTCGAGGCCACCGACTGGATGATCTTCTCCGCGCTGAACTCGCGCACGTTCACCATCGTCGACCCGCGCATGCGCGTCATCCCGGGCATGGACGGAAGGGGAGCGGGCGCCGGGGCCGGCGTCTGATCGCCGGGAGTGCGCGGTGCCGGCACTTCGCGCACACGGTTCGGGATGGCGTCGCGCATCGACACCTCCTCGCCGAGGTTGTCGATGTAAGCGAACATCTCCACGCCAGGCTGCATGGGGAAGCCTTCACTGGCCAGGACCAGCACCTTCTTGCCGTCCAGCCCGGCCAGGTTGGCCATCAGCGTCTTCACCGCATTGGCCGATTGCTCGACGTCGTTGCGCACGCGCTCCGCATAGGACTTCGCCCACCAGATGCGCTGCTGGTGCTGGCCGGAAGCTTGAATGTCCTGCTGAATCTCCGCCGCCTCGCGAAAGCGAATGTCGCCCGCTGCCGCTTCGGCGGTGAGCCGCTCCAGCGTGTTCGCGATCTCCGTCCGATCCTCGCTGAAGGGGAGGGCGATGTGCAGCGAGCGATTGAACGAGGCAATCATCACCTCATCGTGCGGCTGCAGGGCTTCCGTGACGAACGACTTCATCTCCGCGATCAGACGATTGCGCTGCACGCCCGTCAGCGAGAGGTTGTCGATGTAGAAGACCACGCGTCGGGGAGGAGGAGCCGGCAACCCCGCCGCCGTCACGCCCTCGACGCCCGCACCCTCGGCCAGCGCCGCATACGCGCCGGGAGTCGATTCGTAAAAGTTCACGATGGCCTGCGGGACCTTGTTCTCCGTGATCTCGAAGTCCTCGCGTGTCAGTCCCGTGATCGGCTTCCCGGCCCTGTCGGTGACGATCACGTCCACGTTCACGACGCGCACCTCGATCTTCTCCGACAACCGCGGCGCCTGGCCCGTCTGTCCCCACCCCGCAAACGACACCACTACCGCGAGAACCACACCGACGAGCCGCACGCGCAAACGGACCATGGAAGACCTCCTGAATGTGTGAGGGCCTCAGCCTACGCGCGGGACGAAGATCCGGCAAATCTCGGGACGCCCCGGGTTCGTGTCGTCGAATCGCAGCTTCAGCCAAAGGCCGGAAGAAGCACAAACAGTCTGCACGGGACCACGCACACTATGAATAGTTCGGCTTATACTATTAATAGTAAGACGCTCTATTCAACGTTCATCCCTTCAGCGCCGGCACAACCGAATGAAACGCGGAACAACAGGACGATATGAAACCGGCATCGCCGGCGGCGAGAAAGTGCGCGCATTCGTCCCCGCCCCCCTCCCACCCAAGCCGGTGCTCCGATTCGACGATGAAATCCAGCAACAGTTGGAGAAAGCGGTCCTCGCATTGGGCCGGCTCGACGGGGTGTCGGCGCTCCTGCCGGACGTTGCCCTTTTCCTCTATTCGTACGTCAGGAAAGAGGCCGTTCTCTCCTCCCAGATCGAGGGAACGCAGTCATCGCTGTCGGACCTGATGCTGTTTGAAATGGACGAGATCCCTGGTGTCCCCCTGGCGGACGTGACGGAGGTGTCGAACTACGTGGCCGCGCTCGAACACGGACTGCTGCGGGTGCGGGGTGGCTTTCCGATCTCGGGACGCTTGATCCGCGAGATTCACGGCGTCCTTCTTTCGCGAGGGAGGGGGAGCGGTAAGGATCCGGGCGAGTTTCGAACGTCGCAGAACTGGATCGGAGGCACACGCCCGGGCAACGCCGCCTACGTGCCGCCCCCGCATCTCCGGGTCCCTGAATGCATGGCCGCGCTGGAAAAATTCATCCACGCCGAAGACGCCGGGCCGGCCTTGATCCGGGCCGCGCTGGCGCACGTGCAGTTCGAGACCATCCATCCCTTTCTCGATGGGAACGGTCGCGTGGGGCGGCTGCTGATCACCCTGATGCTGTGCGACGCCGGTCTGCTTGGAGAACCGCTCCTCTATCTGAGCGTGTATTTCAGACAGCACCGGCAGCGTTACTACGAGTTGCTGGACCTGGTCCGGCGGGACGGCGACTGGGAAGCGTGGTTGAGTTTCTTTTTGGAAGGCGTGACGACGACTGCCGTGGAGGCGGTGAGCACCGCGCGCGCTCTCATCACGATCTTTGCCGGCGATCGGGCGCAGATCGCCAAGACCGGTCGCCGCTCGGCCTCGGCTTTCCTCGTCCATGACGCGCTGAAAGCGCGGCCCCTCGCCTCCCTCCAGGACATTTCCCGACGCACCGGACTCTCCTTTCCAGCCACGTCCGCGGCCATGTCCAACCTCGTCGACATCGGCATCGCCCGCGAGCGAACCGGCAAGCGGAGAGGCCGGATCTTCGCGTACACGCGCTACATGCAGGAGCTCGGCGAAGGGAAGCCGGAGTAGGGTAGTTGCGGATTACGCGGCTTTCGCGATGACCGCGGGCGGGAGCGAAACGCCAGGAGGCGCCGAATTGGGTAGTGTCTGGAGAAATTGAGTAATGAATTGGGTAATGACAAGTCTCGGGCGGCGCTAGTGTCGCGGGGTCGGGTATGCTCCCGGAAACGCAGGCATGAGCGACATGGACCCAACGATCAAGCAGCTCGTTCTGAAACGCTACCGCAGCATTCCGGCGGAGCGGATCACGTTCGATAACCCCACCATCTTTGTGGGAAGAAACGGCTCAGGAAAGAGCAATCTCGTCAGCGTCTTCTCGTTTCTGGCAGAGGCGATGGCGGCGCCGCTGCAGGCGGTGTTCGATCGTGCCGGCGGCATCTCGGCAGTGCGCAACCGTTCATCCGGCTCCAGCTATCCGCCGAACTTTGGTCTGCGGGTCGACTTCGGAGCGCTGAACGGCAGGAGCCGATCGGGCTTCTACGCCTTCGAGGTCAAAGCGCTGCCGAACTACGGCTTCGCGGTGGTGAGGGAACAGTGCTCGGTGATCGGCGAGCGAGACTCGCGGGCGTGGTTCGACCGCGTGGGAACGCGATTTACGACCAACGTCGGCGGGATGAACCCTTCCGTCGACGCCGCATCGCTCAGTCTCCCGCTCGTGGGTGGAGAAGCGAGTTTCGCTCCTGTGCTGCGCACGCTGGCGGGGATGCGCGTCTATTCGATCGAGCCTCGCAAGGTTCGTGAGATGCAGGACCCCGACAGCGGGACCAGCCTCAAGTCCGACGGCAGCAATGTCACCAGCGTGCTCAAGGAAATTGAGCGTCATTCGGAGAGCGACTTCCGACGGATCTCGGACATCCTTGCCACGATCGTTCCCAACACCGTCAGCGTCGAGGTCAAGAAGCACGGAAAGAACCTGTCGCTGGAGTTTACGCAGGAGTGGGGCGACAAGAAGCGCCTCAAGTTCGAAGGCTTCAGCATGTCCGATGGAACGCTCCGCGCCATCGGACTCCTGGCCGCGGTGTTTCAGAGCCCGGCTCCCACGTTGATTGCAATGGAGGAGCCGGAGGCGACCATCCATCCCGGTGCGCTGGAGTCGATTCTCGATCTGTTGCATCACGCATCGAGGCGCATGCAGGTGATCATCACCACGCACAGTCCTGAGCTCCTCGACGCCAAGTGGATCACCGACCGCCACCTCAGGCTGGTGGAATGGACGGAGGGTGCTACCCGAATCGCGCCGGTCTCCGAGGCCACACGGCGGGCGCTGCAAGACCACTTGATGGGTGCCGGCGAGTTGCTCCGCGCCAGTGCCCTCGACGCCGCGCCGCTGGAACCGACGCCCTTGTTCGATGAGCCAGGCGATTTCATGCAGGGGAACCTTTTCGAGGAACTGGGGTGATCCAACCCATCGTCGAAGGACAAGGCGACGAGGCCGCGGTGACATTGCTTCTCCGTAGGCTCCGGGACGCAGCCTCGGCATGGGAGCTCGAGATTGGCAGGCCTCATCGCCGGCGGCGGACGCAGCTGGTGAGGAAAGACGACCTGCAGGCGGCCGTTCGCGTCGCGGCCCTGCAACCCCGTTGCGCAGCGATCCTGATCCTCTTCGATGCCGACGACGATTGTCCGAAGGAGCTGGCGCCGACGCTCGAGCGTTGGGCAGTAGAAGCCTCAGGCGGCAGACCGTGCTCGGTGGTCATGGCCAACCGGGAGTACGAAGCATGGTTTCTCGCCAGTATTGAAACGCTCCGAGGGAAGGCCGGAATCCTGGCGGATGCCGCCTCGCATCCCACTCCCGAGGCGCCACGCGACGCAAAGGGCGAACTGGAACGTCGCATGTCCCACGCCTCCAGTTACTCTCCAACCGTCGACCAGGCTCCGTTGACGGCACATCTCGATCTCGCCTTGGCGTATCGAAGCTGCCGGAGCTTCCGCAAGCTGGTAGGTGCTTTTGGTGTGCTGTCAGCAGCGGCCGGCAGCACGCCGGAGGTTTGGCCACCTCGGGAATGGGGCTCGACACTCACCTGAAACCAACCGCACAGTGGCGGGAGACAACTGGAACGGGCGGACCTCGCACGGCCTTTTCGTTGTCCGATTCCCGATGCAGCCGGTTCGCGAATCAGCCGGCGAGCGCTCCGCGCGCCCGCCGGCTGTGCTACGGCGCCGCGTTTACTCGAACTCGAGCGTCAGCCCTTCTTCGCAGAAGTTGAACTCCACCGGGTCGGACTCGTGACCGCTGGCGAAGACGGCTTTGAAGTGCTGAGAGCAGCTTTCGCCGTTGGTCGACTGGTCCCAGACCAGTTCCACTTCGGCCCCTGGAGCGATGCCTTTGCCGATGTCGAAGTAGCCGTACTCATTGCCGTCCTCCGACACCAGGACCTTCTTGATGGCCTGGTCCGTGTTGTTGTGGACAGTGAAGCGGTATTCGTCGGCGGCGGCGGTGCTCGCACTGAGGATGGCGACCAGGGTGAGAGCCACGGACAGGACGATCGAGCGTTGTTGCGTCTTCATCAAAAATTCTCCTCTTACGTTTTTGATTCTTCTGCGGCGTGAACCAGGGGAGTCGGTTCTCCAGACCACACGATTCCCATCCTGTCGGCGCCGTCCGGTTCGGCGGACCGTTTGTTCTTCATGGGGATCTGGGGACCTGGCGCTCCTAGGAGCAACTGATATTCCATACGGCGATGGAACAGAACGCGGAAGTTTTCCCGTCCGTCAAAAGGCCTTTCCGTAGAGGAGAATCGGGCGAAAGTGCCTCGCGATTGCGATGCTTGGGCAGTCTGCAAAGGCATGGCGCTCCGCCGCTGCATTGGGTCTTGTTTGGGACGAACCGACCTGTGCAGAGGACTGTCGTTCACGCGTTGCCGGACGTGAGGCCTTCACGCTGCCCTAGCGGCGGACGGCTCTTCGTTTTCCGGGCGATTGCGAGGCGATGTCGACGTACGCTCCGGGGGTGGACGTGCTTCGTCGCGCGACGCCGGCGCGATCGGTGCGCACCGTGTTCAGGAGCTCGCCCTGCGGGACGTTGGGAGGAGCGTCGCTCCAGGTGAAGCTCGGGATCAGCACGGCGGCGACGGTCGTGAGAGTGCTTCCCGGCAGTGGGCGGTAGTCCTCGAGCGGATCGATGAACTGCGGCTCGAAGGCGTTGACGAGATTGCCGGCCAGGATCTGCGCGGCGTTGCAGGTGGGGTTGCTCGCGGTGCAGCCTCCATCGTCGCTGAGGCCGAGGGAGGCGGTCTGCGTGTAGATCACGTTGCCGTGGATCTGCAGGTTGTCGTCGACCCGCGCCGGAAGGGGAACGTTCGAGCCGTCCTGCGTGCCGGCGTCGGTCCAGGGGCCGGGGATCTCGAAGACCTGCGCGTTCTCGAAGCCGGGCGGGTTGTCGAGGACGTTGTTGTAGATCCACACGTTGCGGTTGGGGATGCGCACGGAGTTGTTGCCGTCATCCACGCGCGTCGTGCCCCAGCCTCCGGCATCGAGGTTCTGCTGGCAACGCTCCCGCCCTTCATTGCCCGGCACACCGTCGCAACTGCGGTTGCCGAAGGTGACCTCCAGCATGTGCGCGCGTCTGCCGACGCGCGAGAGTGTGTTGTAGGCGAGGAGGATGTTGTAGCCGCCGTTGACGCCGAGACCGGCGCCGTCGACGTCGTGGATGACGTTGTTGACGACCTTGATGTCGTAGGCCTCGTATTGCAGCCACGGGGCGCTCATGAACTGGAAGCCTGTGCCCTGGCCGGCCGTGAAGCCGCCCGTGCCGCATTGGAACATCTCGTTGCCTTCGATGCGCAGATAGGCGCTGCCGCCCTTCGTGTACATGCACCAGTCTTCCGCGTTGGAGATCACGTTGTCGATGACGTGACCGTATTGCACGGCCACGAAGTCGATGGCGTTGTCCTGGGCTCCGCGCACGGTGGAGCTCTCGATGTACACGTGCTGCGACTGATTGACTTTGATCGTCTCCTGCGCCCCGGTTCCTCCATCGAGACGGCAGGTGCGGATGAGAAGGTGATCGCACTGCTCGCAGTGAAAGGCATCGCCGGCCGGCTGGGGAACGATGTCCAGGCCGATCAGGTAGAGGTAGCGCGTGTCGAAGACGTTCAGGTCGCCCGCCAGCCGCGCGCTCCACCGTTCATCGGCCGCCTGGATGATGATCGGGAACCGGGCCGTCCCCCAACGCGACTCCAGGTAATTCGGGATGGTCTCCTCGGCATACGTCCCGGCCACGAGTTGGATCCGGTACCCATGATCCTGCAGCGTCTTCCCGCGCGGGATGCGATCCCACGCCTCGGTCAGCGTCCGCAGCGCCGTCGTCCGGCTCGCGCCGGAGTTGGCGTCATTGCCCGTGGTCGCATCCACCCACACGTCTTCCACGACGGGCAACCCGCGGTCGTAAGGGATCGCGGCCAGAAGGCTCTGCGTGAGCAGAAGAATGAGGAAGGGGAGGGTTCTCATCGGAAGGGGAGATTATGGGGGAAGGCCGCTCGTCTCAGCAGATCGGTTTCAGGGCGCACGGAACAATGAGCTTGGGGCATCCCGTACGGCGCCGCGATAGACTCCGCGCGTTCGAGAAGGAGATCATCGATGAAGCATCAGATTCTGTATCAGCCGTCGTACAGCCTGGCCGTCGTGTCGTTGGATGCGGGCGAGCAGATCATGACCGAGTCGGGGGCGATGGTCAGTATGTCTCCGACCATCAAGCTCGAGGCGAAGATGTCGGGCGGCGGGCTGATGGGGGCGATCAAGAGCGCGGCCGGCGGTGAGTCGCTGTTCCGGACGACGTTCACGGCCGAGGGTGGGCCGGGGGAGATCACGCTGGCGCCGTCGGCGGTGGGCGACATCATTCCGGTGGAGATGCGCGGCTCGAAGTTCTTCGTGCAGCCGGGAAGCTATCTGGCCGGCGCGGCCGGGCTCACGATCAGCGTGCAGGGCTCGCTGCGCGGGATGCTCTCCGGCGAGGGTCTCTTTCTGCTGACGGTCGAAGGCACGGGGTTGCTGCTCATGTCGTCGTTCGGCGCGATTCACGCGAAGGACCTGGCTCCGGGTGAGGAGTACCTGGTGGACACGGGACACATCGTCGGATTCGACAGCTCGGTGACCTACGGAATCGAGAAGGCGGCCGGCAAGACGCAAGGCGTGGGCGGATTTCTCAAGGGGATGGTGCAGTCGGCGCTGTCGGGCGAGGGCTTCGTGTGCCGCTATCGCGGACCGGGACGCGTCTATCTGCAGACGCGCCAGCTCGCGGGTTTCGCCACGCAGTTGATTCCGTTTCTGCCGAAGCCGTCGAATTCCTGAGGCGGCGCGCGTGAGGTATGGCTCGGCGGCGAGACGCCGCCGGGCCAGCCGGCGGGGACGCCGGCGTTCCGTGGGTGAGGCGTTCGTGCGTGGCGTTTTGCTTGTCGTGGTTCGTTCTTTGCTCCGTCGTTCTTCATGAGCGATGAACCGAAATCGACGGAAGAGCAGAACGTGAAGATCGATGCGATCGTCGGGAGCGAGGCTCTCGGGTCTTCTCACGCGGGTCGCGAGGAGCACAGCGGCGAGAATGCGCCCGAGGCCGAGGATGGTCTCGGCGATCTGCTGGCGGACAACAAGCCTTCGGATCTTTGACGCCGTCTTCGTGCCGCGCCGGTCAGAAACCTACACCGTGGTCACGGTGTAGGTTCCGTCGGGCATTTGTTCGACGAGCACTTTCGGGGTGCCGTCGTTGATGAAGTCCTGAACGACCTGGCCGACTTCGCTGGCCGGAATTCCGGTGATTTCGCTCACTGTCCTACCCCCAGTTCCTGCACGGCTTTGCTGCGCAGAAGCTCGAATTGGCTGCCATTGAGAAAGATGGCGATGCTGGTGTTGGCGGCGTTCTTGGCCAGCCAGTCGTTGAGTCTCTTGCGGTTGTCCGGAGTGAGCCAGGCCCGCAGCCGGTCGGCGTTGCTGTCGCGCGCGAAGACGGCGGTGGTGGCGCCGACGTCCTGTCCGGTGACGCGGGCGTGGGTGGGCAGCGGCGGGCCGAGCGTGCCGGCGGACGTGATCTCGCGATCGAAGGCCAGGTAGCCGACGACGAGGGGACGGGGGAAGCTCTCGTTCATGGCCACGCCGCGGCTGGAGGCGGAGGCGATGGTGACGTTGGCTCCCGGGGTCGCGGAGGCCACGCTCTGCGAAAGGCTGCTGAGGACCGACGCGTAGTTCTTGGCCGCGTCCACCGCCTCGGTGGTTCCTCCGGCGTCGAACAGCGAGCTCGATTTGGACGCGCCGGCGTCGAGGCGTCCGCCGTGCGACTGGTTGGTGATCAGCGACACGTTCACGCCGCCGGCCACGTAGACGCGATAGACGACGCGCACGTAATGCTGCTCCTCCTCTTCGCGGCCGCGTTTGTCTTTGCCCATGACCGGTCCGTACTGCGCGAGGAAGTCCTGGTTCTCCGCGGCCCAGGCATCGATCTGCGGCGAGAGCACGGTGATCGGTAATCCGTAGGTAGAGGCGTTGGCGATGTTGACGGTGCCGTATGCGTCGCCGGTGCGCAGCAGACTCAGTCCGACCGGGATGCTCTGGATGGGGATGGCCAGGGTCGCACCCTGACCTTCCTTGACCTGGAAGGTGTAGGAGGGGAAGGCCGCGCCGGGGGCGCTGCTCCACGCCGTGAGCGGCGCGGCCGCGGGTGGGGGCTGGGGGAACTGCCAGTTCTTCGGGAGCTGGCTCGCGTCGGCGATGCCATAGGCGCCGTTGTAGAACTGCTGCCAGCCCGTGGGCTGCACGCGCGCGATGACGTTGTCGAGCGGGAGGAATCCGTCCTTCTCCAGGTCATCGACTTCCTCACCAATGGGCGTGGAGACGAGGAAGACGTCTCCCACCTGCAGGTCCTCGGTGAGCGGATAGACCGGCAGGACCTGGCTGGCGCGAATGGTCAGACACCAGTCCTTGGCCACCCGCGAGAGCTCCGTATCGCGCCGCTTATCGAGACTGCGGCATCCTGCGAGACTGAGCGCGAGCACAGCTACCGCGATGAAGAGTTTGCGCATGGAGGGGAGTGTAACTGATCGTTCCCTCGTCAGGTTGGCGGATCGGTTCGCGGATCGGTTGGCGGTGTCGTTGGCGGCCGGGATCGCGCGTGACGGGCGACGAACTCCCGCCAACCGTCAACCGTCAACCGCCAACGGACCCGCCACCCTTGACCGGCCTCAACCGCTGCGCAAGAATGACGGCATCAATTCAAATTGGCCCATCGGAACCTGAGGGGGAGTGAAATGAAGACCCTGGTGACGAAGTCCCTGTTGTTCGTCGTGATCGTGTTGGTCGCGGCGCTGGCTCTGCCCGTGTTGGCCCAGGAAACCCAGACTCCGCCGGCGGACAAGCCGGAAGTGCAGGAGCCGCCGAAGGTCTCGGAAGAGATGGTGGTCACGGCCCGGAAACGGGAAGAGACCGTGCAGGACGTACCGATGGCCGTGTCGGCGCCATCGGCACAGAAGCTGCGCGACGTGGGCGCCGAGACGATCGAAGACGTCTCCGCGAACGTGGCCGGGTTCACGGTCCAGAATCTCGGACCGGGCCAGAGTCAGGTGGCCATGCGCGGCGTATCGGCGGGACAGATCGTTCGCGACCAGCCGGGCGTGAAGGAGCAGGTGGGCGTCTACCTCGACGAGTCGGCCATCTCGCTCTCGCTGTTCACTCCCGACATCGACCTCTTCGATCTGTCGCGCATCGAGATCCTGCGCGGGCCGCAGGGCACGCTCTTCGGCTCGGGCTCGCTCTCCGGCACGGTGCGCTACATCACCAATCAGCCGAAGCTGGGCGTGTCCGAGCAGGTGGGGGAGCTGACCCTCAGCACGATCAGTGACGGCTCGTTCGGCGGCAGTGTGAAGGCGGCCGTGAACGTGCCCGTCGGCGACACCGCGGCCATGCGCATCGCGGCGTATTACACGGAGTACGGCGGGTTCATCGACGCGGTGCAGCCGAACCTCTCCGTGAATGAGGACGTCAACGGCGGCAATCGCGCCGGCGCCCGCGTGTCCTTCCTGTTCAAGCCGAACGACAAGCTCTCGATCACGCCGCGCATCCTCTATCAAGAGGTGAACATGGACGGGTGGAATCGCAGCGATGCCTTCAACATCCTGGCGAATCCCTACACCACCACGCGCCCCAAAGTGACCCTCGGCGACCGCCGCCAGTTCACGCAGATCGAGGAGCCCTTCACCGACCAGTTCCTCCTCGGCGATCTGAATCTCTCGTACGACATCAACGATGCGCTGACGCTCACTTCGGTCAGCTCGTACACCGATCGCGACGTGCTGGTCGTCCGCGACGCGACCGCGCTCACGGGCAGCATCACCGGCGGCTCGTTCGGCGCGCCGGCCAGCGTCTACACCATCGACGCACCCCTCAACGACGCCACGCAGGCCCAGGGCTTCACCCAGGAGCTGCGCCTCTCCGGCACGCGCGGCGCGCTGCAGTGGGTGGGCGGCGTCTTCTATACGGACACCACGCGCGACTACCAGCAGAACCTGCAGGTCTTCGGCTTCGAGGATCAGTGCCGCGTGGTGAGCTGCGGCCCGCTGAGCGGACTGCCTACGGCGGGAACGAAGCTGGCCAACAAGGACGAGCTGTACAAGTCGGACCTGCACTACGACTACACGCAGAAGGCGATCTTCGGCGAAGCCACGTGGACGGTCAGCGACCGCTTCGACGTGACCGGCGGACTGCGCTACTACGACTTCGAAGAGAACCGCACGCAGGTCTTCGACGGCCTGTTCTCCGACCCGAACGACAGCGTCGGCTCGGTGGGCGCGGACGGCGTGGCACCGCGCGTCATCGCCAGCTTCAAGTTGAATGCGAACACGCGCCTGAACGGGCAAATCTCCAAAGGCTTCCGTCTGGGCGGCATCAACGACCCGCTGAACCGCCCGCTCTGCACTCCCGCCGATCTGGCCACGTTCGACGGACGTGCGAACTGGGAGGACGAGACGCTGTGGAACTATGAGGTGGGCTCGAAGTCGTCGATCATGGGCGGCCGAGGCACGTTCAACGCCGCGGTCTTCCGCGCCGACATCACCGACCTGCAGGCCACGGTCACGGCCGGCTCGTGCTCGTCCCGCGTGGTGTTCAACGTGCCGAAGGCGCGTAGCACGGGCGCCGAGATCGAGTTCGAGCTGGCCCCGACGGACGCGTTCGATTTCGCGGTCTCGGCCAGCAAGGTCAACTCCGAGCTGCGCTCGACACTCACGTCCACCGACTCGACCGGCCACACCAGCGTCGTGGCAGGCATCGAGGCCGGCAACCGGCTGCCCACCGTCCCTGAGTTCCAGATGGCGGCCGCGGCCTCGTATCACTGGCGTACGAACCTGCTGGCCGGCTACGTGACCGGCGCGTATCAGCACGTCGGCTCGCGCTTCACGCAGATCGGCGATCAGGCGGCCGGCTTCGGCACGGTGAACCTGAATTCGTTCGGGTCCCCCGGCATCGGCGGCCCGTTCACGCAGAGCACGTTCACGTTCAACCCGGAGCTGCCGGCCTACGACATCGTGAACCTGCGTGTGGGCATCCTGAAGGGGAGCTTCGATACGGCGCTGTTCATCAACAACATCACGGACGAGACGGCCCTCTTGGCTCTCGACCAGGAGCGCGGAACCCGCGCCCGCGTGGGCTATCTCACCAACCAGCCCCGCACGATCGGCATCAGCACCCGCGTGAATTTCTGATCTTGCGCGGCGGCGCGTTTCGGCGCGCCGCCGCGGTTCACCCCGGGATTTCACCACAGAGGCACAGAGACACTGAGGCCTAGGAATCGATTCTGTGTCTCCGTGCCTCTGTGGTGAACGTCCCCTCGCGGCAGGAGACACCGTGACCATATCGAGAAGGGTATTCATGGGTGGGGTGGTCGCGGTACCGTTCGCGTCGCCATTGAACGGACTGACTCTCTTCGCCGGTACGCCTCCCCATGTGGTCGTGGTGGGAGCGGGCGCGTTCGGCGGCTGGACGGCGCTGCACCTGCGGCGCATGGGTGCCCGGGTCACGCTGCTCGATGCGTGGGGGCCGGGGCACACGCGCGCCAGCTCCGGCGGCGAGACGCGCGTCATCCGCGCCATCTACGGTCCGGACCGGGTGTACGTGGAGCTGGTCAAGCGCTCTTACGAGCTGTGGGAAGCGCTCGATCCGTCGCTTTACGTCGAGACCGGGACGCTCTGGATGCACCGCGGTGACGACGCGTACGTCCGCTCCTCCGCGCCGGCCCTCCACGACCTCGGCTTTCCGCTCGAGCAGATTCCCATGGCCGACGCCGCGAAGCGGTATCCGCAGATCTCGTTCAAGGGAGTGCAATCCGTCTGGCTCGAGCATCGCGCCGGAGCGCTGTATGCGGCACGCGGCTGTGTGACGGTGCGCGACGCGTTCGTGAAAGCGGGCGGGGTCTATCGCACAGGGCACGCTACACCCGGTGTGCTGAAGGACGGCGCGATGCCGTCGCTGCGTCTCGATGACGGAACGACGCTGGCAGCCGATGCGTTCGTCTTCGCGTGCGGCCCCTGGCTCGGGAAAGTCTTCCCCGAAGTGATCGGCGAGCGCGTGCACCCCACGCGGCAAGAGGTCTTCTACTTCGGCTCACCGGAGGGGTCGGAGCGTTACGGCCCGGCGCAGCTCCCGATCTGGATCGACTTCGGTGAGCGGATCTTCTACGGCATCCCCGACCTCGGCGGACGCGGCTTCAAGATCTCCGACGACACACGCGGCGAGTCGTTCGATCCCACCAGCGGCGACCGCACGCCGTCCCCCGCGGCGATCGCGCGCGCGAGGGGACTGCTCGCGGAACGTTTCCCCGAACTGGCCACGGCGCCTCTGCTGAAGGCTGAGGTCTGCCAGTACGAGAACAGCCCCGACGGCAACCTGATCGTCGACCGTCATCCCGCCGCCAAGAACGTCTGGCTCCTCGGCGGAGGCTCCGGCCACGGCTACAAACTTTCCCCCGCCGTCGGCGAGCTCACCGCCAACGCCCTCCTCCACGGCAAGGACGTGCCGAAGCTCTTCACCCTCGCGCGGCTGCGTGAAGCCGTGAAGACGGAGACGCAATTCGAACGCAAGGACTGAACGTAAGCCTCCGCCCTCTGTGTACGAATAACCTCGAATTTCTCCGCGAGACGCGACGATTTGCAGGCGGAGCCTTGGAGCGCCGGCGTCCTCGCCGGCTGGCCCGTGGGCGTCTCGCCCGCGAACCTTTCTTGCGAGAG
>JBDTOZ010000326.1:0-3517 GCA_039932995.1 Acidobacteriota bacterium
CGGATGGATCTCTGGTTTCATGAACTTAATCCTCGGAGCGGTTGGAACCGTGCGGGTGTTTGGAAAATTCTAGCAGGTGGAGCGGGGGGGAGGTTGCTGGTTGCTGTGTTGCTGGTTGTCTGGGGATCTTGGCCTGGGCGTCAGGCTATCCCGAGTGCCTCACCCGGCTTCGGCACACGCGTCGCGAGTGCCCGGTGGACTAAAGTCCACCGCTCCACAGAGGCTTCCCAGCGCTCTATAGACGAGTCCGGGGCTGAATTGCCTACCGTCCAGGCGAAGCACCGCAGACAACCAGCAACACAGCAACCAGCAACCGGTTCACCGCCCGCCGCAGAGGCTGACGATCCACCAGACGAAGGCGCCGATGGCGGCTGAGGCGGGGATGGTCAGGAGCCAGGCCCAGACGATGCGGCCGGCGATGCCCCAGCGGACGGCGGAGAGCCGGCGGGTGGCGCCCACTCCGACGATGGCGCCGGTGATGGTGTGGGTGGTGCTGACCGGGACGCCGAACGCGGTCGCGGTGAAGAGGGTGATGGCTCCGGCGGTCTCGGCCGCGAAGCCTCCCACCGGCTGCAGGCGGGTGATCTTGCTGCCCATCGTGTGGATGATGCGCCAGCCGCCGCTCAGCGTGCCCAGGGCGATGGCCGCATGTGCGGCCAGGATCACCCAGAGCGGGATGGAGAAGGTCTTCATGTAGCCGGCGGTCACGAGCACTCCGGCGATGATGCCCATCGTCTTCTGCGCGTCGTTGCCGCCATGGCCGAGGCTGTAGAGGGCGGCCGAGACGAGCTGCAGCTTCCGGAAGACGCGGTCCACCCGCACGGGCGTCGCCCGCCGGAACAGCCAGAAG
The DNA here is from genome assembly GCA_039932995.1 of Acidobacteriota bacterium. GTDB lineage: Bacteria > Acidobacteriota > Thermoanaerobaculia > Gp7-AA8 > Gp7-AA8 > QHVT01. Next base: position 851 of record JBDTOZ010000326.1, read on the forward strand.
GTGGCCACCATGAACAGGAAGCCGAGGGTCAGGCCGATGAGCGGAGCGAGCACGATGAAGAGGAGGGTCTTGGACCAGCCGGAGATGATGATGGCGCTGAATCCGGCGTTGGCGATGGCCGCTCCCGCGTACCCGCCGATCAGCGCGTGGGAGGAGCTCGTGGGCAGCCCGAAATACCAGGTGATGAGGTCCCAGATGATGGCCCCCATGAGGCCGCCGAAGATCACGCCGAAGGTGACGGCGCTCAGCTCGATCATCCCTTTGCCGATGGTCTTGGCCACGGCCGTGCCGAAGAAGAAGGCCGCCACGAAGTTGAAGAACGCGGCCCAGATCACGGCCTGTCCCGGGGAGAGGACTCGCGTGGAGACCACCGTGGCAATCGAGTTCGCGGCGTCGTGAAAGCCGTTGATGTAGTCGAACGCGAGCGCGACCCCGATGATGGCGATGACGGTGAGAAGGAGCATCAGCCGTGCTTCACGACGACGTTCTCGAGCAGGTTGGCGACGTCTTCACAGGCGTCGGTCGCTTCTTCGAGCAGGTCGTAGATCTCTTTCCACTTGAGGACCATGATCGGGTTCGGCTCCTCGTCGAAGAGGCGCCCGAGCGCGGTCTGGTGAACGCGGTCCGCTTCATTTTCCAGACGGTTGATCTCGACGCTTCGCTCCAGGACGCCGGTGCGCTTCTCGAGCGCCTCCACGGCGGCACGGATCTCGTCGGTCTGCTGAATGATGATCCGCGTCAGCTCGCGCGCGCCGGGCCGCACCTTGTCGATGCGGTACAGCGGGATGAGGGACGCGGCGTTGTCGATGGCGTCCATGACGTCATCGAGCGTGCGGGCCAGCTCGTGGATGTCCTCGCGGTCGATGGGGGTGACGAAGGTCTTGTTCAGCCGCTGGATGATCTCGTGAGTGAGGTAGTCGCACTGATGCTCGACTTCCTTGATCTCGTGGGCTTTGTCGGCCACGGGCGGGTCGACCGCGAACATCGTCTCGAGCAGCCGCGCGCCGTGACGGAGATGCTCCGCCATCTTTCTGAAGTCGTCATAGAACTTCTCTTCGCGCGGGATGAGGCGGAATTTCGCCACGGGGACCTCCTAGGGCGGGCGGATTCTATGTCAACTCCGCGGGAAACCGGACTTCGAACGTGGCCCCTCCGGCGGGACGGTTGTACGCACGAATCGTTCCCCCGTGTGCCACGACCAGGTGCTTGGCGATGGCCAGCCCGAGGCCGGTGCCGGGCTGGGAGCGGCTTCGGTCCACCCGATAGAAGCGGTGGAAGATCCGCTCCAGCTCGCGAGTGGGAATGCCCGGCCCTTCGTCCGAGATCCGCACCACGGCCTCGTCTTCCTCGCGTGCCGCCTCCACGATCACCTGCCCCTGCGCGCCGCCGTGCTTCCAGGCGTTGTCGAGGATGTTCGCGAAGATCTGCTGGGCCCGGCCGGCGTCGAGCCGAACCACCGGATCGCAGCCTTCCACCGCGAAGCGCACCCCCTCGGCACGGGCCTGGAAATCCTCGGCGAGCTCGAGCAGCAGCGCGCGGAGGTGCACAGGGCGTCGCTCCAGGACGACATCCCCGGTCTCGATGCGGTTCAGCTCCGACACTTCGTCCACCAGTCTGGCGATGCGCGCGATCTGGCGTTGCATCACCTGGCGAAGCTGCTTTTCGTGCGTGGCGTCCACGAGGCCGTGCAGGAGCGTCTCCCCCGCGGACTGCAGCCCCGCCAGGGGAGTGCGCACTTCGTGGGAGAAATCGTCGAGGAACTCTTTACGCACGCGCTGCAGGCGCTCGATGGTGGTGACGTCGATGAACAGGGCCACCGCCGCGATCTCTTCTCCCGCAACCGGCACGGCCCGCACTTCGATCTGACGCTCGCGATCGTCGGAGCCGACGGTCAAACGTCCGGATGCGGGCGTTCCGCGCAGGGCGCTGTCGAGCGCCGTGACCACGGGCTGCCGGCGCGCCACTTCCAGCACCGGACGTCCGACGAGCTCGTGCTCGCCGAAAAGCTCGGCGAACTGGGCGTTGGCGAACACGATCCGACCCCGCGGACTGACGGCGACCAGACCCTCGCCGAGGGACGAGACGATCTCGGCCATGGCCGCGCGGTGCTCCTCGTGCATCCGGCGCTGGCGGACGATGGTGGCGCGCAGCTCTTCGATGGCGCGGGCCAGCTCGTCGAGCTCGGCGTGGTACGTGCGGTCCGCGACACGTCCACTGTCGGGAGTGTCGATGGCCACGCGTGCCCGGTCGACGAGGGTGTCCAGATCCCTGGCCCGCCGCATTGCCCAGAGAAACACGCCACTCCACGGAAGCATGAACGCTGCGAACGCGACGACTCCAAGGAGAATGGCCGCCGGCTCGGTCGCGCCACCATGCCGCAGAGCCGCACCAAACCCCCACGCGACCGCAATGGCGATCACGAGAGAGACGTAGAGGAGGACGCGAAGAGGGTGCATTTGGGTTTCGGTTGCGGGTTGGCGGTTTTTCGGTTGGCGGTTGACGGTTGGCGGTTGGCGGGGGTCGAGACCGCTGAGGCTTGTTTCTCATCCCCGAGCGTCGCTCCACGCTCAGGATGAGAATCATTCTGCTTGAAATCGAACGAAGCGCGGAGTCATGCTCCCGCCAACCGCCAACCGCCAACCGCCAACCGCCAACCGCCAACCGCCA
>JBDTOZ010000327.1:0-6483 GCA_039932995.1 Acidobacteriota bacterium
CTCCTCGAATGCGGCGACCGCCTCGCCCCCGGGCGGTTGTCCCGGCGGCGGTGCTGATCGCCCTGGTTGTCGTCGCGTGTCCTGCATCTCTCTCTCTCCTTTTGGGTGTGACTCATCGCCGTAATTCCCTACCCGCGTCATCACTCGAAAACCTCTCTTTTCGGCTAAAAATCGACGGGGGCTTAAGAAATGCGACGTGAAATCGCATTTCCACCCCTCCCGCACGCCTTCGAGACACCTATGCGAGCCAGTATCGCCGCTCCTTAAGGAACACGACGAACTCTCTTCGCCGAGGCTTAAGAACTGCGCTGCGGGAATCGGCGTGAACCGCTTACAACCGACTCGGATACGCGCCAATGCCGATCGACCCAGCGACACCAAGGTTCCCATTGCACGAGCATCTCGCTCGGTTCTTCACCTCGGCTCCGCGCAAGCGCGTGCCCCTGTCTCACGTCGCCGAACTGCTCGGGATCACCACCGAAATGTTCCGCTCGATGCTCGACAGCGAGGGCGGCCGTCGCCGCTCCGAAACGCTGCCGTGGGCCGAAGCTGCCGGCTATCTCTTCGATGCGTGGCCGCGCGCACAACTTCTCGACGCGTTAGGTCCCGATCACGCGAGCCGCGTTCCGCCCGACTTCCATCCGACGCGCGTCACCTGGTCGATTCCCATCTTCATCGTACGCGCGATGGAACATCAAGCCGCCGCCGACTGGCGACGCGATCCGCGCGTGCAGCGCACCATTTCACCGAATCACACTACAGCCCGCGGCGTCCACGACTACGTCACCGATCTGCTCTTCAACGAGATTCAACCCGAAACGCTCATCGCATTCCGCGACGATCCTGCCTTCCTCGACGCCTACAACTTCCCGAGCCCCGACTAGCACCGGAGGAGCCCTACGCATGCGAACCACGCAAGCAATCTCGTCTGCCACTTCAAGACAGCTATCCGAGTCACACCGTCATCCGCGCCGGCCGTCTGTTCGGCACCGTTACTCACGCCCGGCTTTCAAGTCAGGAAAGGATCTCTGAATCGCGATGCCCGAGGTCTACGATCTATCCGACATCAGCGCGCACGTTCGCGCAGCCATCAAGCGCTCCGGCATCAAGCGGAAGCCGATCGCGGCTCGCATGAAACGCTTCAGCCGCGTCGCCGAAATGCTCCTCGATCCGAACATCTCGTTCACCGCGATCGTGTGGAGCGGCGATCTGACCGTCAGCGACTTCTACGGCGCGATGTGGATGCTGCTCGTGGCCGACACCTTCCGCGGCCACGGCGAGGAAGCCGGCATCGTCGGGGAGTTCTTCCAATTCACGCAGGACGACGTTGCGCTCCTCGATCGCACTTGGTGCCTGTTGCACGACCGCTACTTCGGCATGCCCACCACAGCAACCGTTGTGCTCAGCAAGGATCGCCAGTCATGACCGACTCCTCGCCCGTGCAGGTGCCGAAACCCGACGACGAGTTGTTCGCGTATCACGAGGCCGGTCACGCCGTTGCGATGTGGGTGCTCGGCCTCGGCGTGAAGACAGTCAGCATCGAGCCGAAGGGTGAACTCTCCGGCTATGCGGAACCCGCGCTCGAATACGGCGACCCGCCGCACGACGATCTCTACGCGCGGCGCTTCATCGTCGAGCAGAACGTTCTCTATCTCCACGCCGGCGATGTCGCAGCGCGTCTCTTTCGCCCTTCCGTCGGTCTCGGCCAGGCGAGCACGGACCATCGCAGTGTTCATCAGTGGATGTACAGCGTCGAAGACAGCGGCACGATTCAGATCACCTGGTGCAACCACCTCTGGCAGCGCGCCTACGATCTGCTCCACTGGCCCGGCAATTGGTTTCTCGTGATCGGCCTGGCGCAGCAGCTGCTGCAGCACCGCACGCTGCATGAAGCCGAAGCAACGCGCTATCTGCACCTCGCAACAGCACGGCTCGAATACGATCCGTGGATGCCGAACGCCGTGCTCGTGGGCGAGGTCATGCGCGTTTGCTCGCCGTGGCATCGCAAGTGGTACGAGGAAGCGATCGCCGCTGAGCAGAAGCCGAAGCGCACCGACATGCCGACGACCATCGCCGATCTTTCCGCGCGCGCTGATGTTCGTCCAATCACGTGGGCGCTGAACCCACTCTCGACACGCGCTCGGAATCTCCTAAGACGTTGCGGCGTGCGCGCCGTCGTCGATCTCGAAGACTGGAACGAGTGGTCCTTGGGTTGCGTTCGCGGCGGGGGCACGAAGACAGTTGCTGAAATTCTCGACGCAGCCGCGCGGGCCGGCGTTCGCATGGGGCCACCAACACACCAATTCCCGCACGAGTTGAATCCTCACCGCTGGCCGACGAGAATCTGATCGTGCGCTCCGTCCACGTTGCGGCTCTTCTCTTCGTCGTCGCGGTTGCATGCTCGCGCGAGACTCCCGCGCCGCTCGCGCCGCCGCCTGCTAAACCCGTCGTCGTTCGCATCGACGCCGACGTGAAGACCCTCAACTACGTTCTCCACACCGAAGAAGCGGAACGCGTCGTCCTCTCCTTCATCAACGAGCCGTTGATCGCGCTCGATGAAAACCTGAACCCGGTGCCGAGCCTTGCGGCCGGGTGGGACGTGAGCACCGATCATCGAACGTACACGATCCGCCTCGATCCGCGCGCCACGTTCAGCGACGGCCGGCCCGTTCTCGCGGCCGATGTCCTGTTCACGCTGAACAAGATTCTCGACGCACCTTCGATGCAGTTCTCCAGTTGGTTCGAGTCGATGGATCGCCAGCAAACCGTCGCGATCGATCCTCGCACCGTTCGCGTTGTCTTCAAGACCGCGCGCGTCGCGCAGCTGCTCGCGTTCAACATCGGCGTCATGCCGGAGCACGTTTACCGCGCCGGCGACTTCGCGACGAACCCCGCCGTCGTCGGCAGCGGGCCGTACGTTCTCAAGCGGCGCGACCCGAACGGCATTCTCCTCGAGGCCCGCGCCGACTACTGGCGACAGAAGCCATCCATCGCATCGTTTCTCTTCCGCCCAATTGCCGACGACGGCGTAGCGTGGCGCGCGCTCATGCGCGGCGACGTGGATATCGCACGCATCACGAACGATACCTGGGCGCACGAGAAGGACAAGGCGGAAGTCCGCAACGAGCTTCGATTCCTCGATGTCTGGCTGCTGTCGTACAACTGCATCGCCTGGCATCTTCGTCACGCACCGTTCGATGATCCGCGCGTTCGTCGCGCGCTGGCGGTGGCGTTTGATCGCCGCGCCGTCATCACCGCCCTGTATCACGGTCAAGCTCGCGCCGTCACCGGCCCATTCACGCCCGATCAGTGGGCGAGCGATCCGAACGTCGAAGCGATCGCCTTCGATCCTCAAGCCGCGCGCGCCGCGCTCGTCGCGATCGGGTGGCGCGACACCAACGGCGACGGCACTCTCGATCGCCACGGCAAGCCGTTCGCGTTCACACTCCTCATTCCCACGGGCAACGTCGCGCGAGATCAGGCAACGATCCTCCAGGCTGCCTTGCGCGACATCGGTGTCAGCATGCAAGTCTCCACGATGGAAGGTGCCTCGTTCTTCGATCGCGTGCTGCACGGCAACTTCGAGGCGGCGTTCTTCGCTTGGGTCAATGAGCCCGATCCCGATCCGTTCTCGTTGTTTCATTCCTCGCAGAAAGCACCGGCAGGGCTCAACGTCGGCGAATATGCCAGCGCCGATGCTGACCGCTTGCTGGAACAGGCCCGCGTCGAGTTCGATCCCGCGCGCCGCGCCATCCTCTATCACCAACTGCACGCGCTGCTCGCTCGCGATCAGCCGTATCTCTGGATGGTTCAGGTCTCGTCGAAGTGGGGCGTGAACCGGCGCGTTCAGAACGTCCGCGCTTCACACGGCGTTGGCCTGTTCCACCATTACCCCGGCCCGTTCGCGTGGCGTATCCAGTAACGCGTTCAGGTCTAGAATGCGATGTCATGAACTGGGACTGGTTGTTCTTCTGGCGTAGCGGTGAATCCATCGAACAGGCTAGAGCACGAAGGGCTACACAGGATGTCATCGACGGATCGGAGAGGCTCCTTAAGGAGCTAGAGCACGAGGAATCCGTCGGAATGCCTGACGTCGAACGAAAGCCGCAGGGCAAGCGCAAAAAGTAGGGCAACAGATGTCCAATATTGGACATCGCTCCACTGCTTGCAGAATCTCACCACGCCTCCGGCCTCGCAGCTACCATCAACTCGGGACACGCGACGACTACCGACGCCGCATCGCCGAGCTTCGCCCCCTCATCGCCACCTTCCGCGGCCCGCTCGAACACGCCGGCTGCGGAGGCTCGAACGGCAGCATTTCCGAGCGAACACCCGAAGGCACGGAGTACCACATCGGCGGTGCCGTCACCGAAGAAGGTGCGCTCGCCATCGTGGCCGCCGTCAACTTCGTACGGGATCTCTGCCGACTCGACTAGCGCGGCTCGTCGCTTCTGGAGTTGGCGCAGACGAAAACGCACTACGCCGACTACTCGCTGAGAGCCAGACTCTCATCTGTGTCCGTTGACTTCCTGCCGCCCATCGTGCTTTCCTCCGCGATCACTCAGAGTGTCGCGCCAGAAGACTTCACCTTCGCGTCACTCCTCAGCAACGAATGGCCCATCCTTCTAACTCTTCCCCGCTTCACGCCTGGTTCGTGCCGCGTCTTCGCGTCGCGCTGTTTGCGGCGTTCAGCATTTTTTTCGCAAATGCTTCCACCGCTCAGGTGCCGCGCGGTGTCATGCAAGGCACCGTCTTTCTTCACTCCGGAGAACTGCAGGTGTCCGCCGTCGATCTCGATGCCGGAGGGCGCGCCGGATGGAATGTGATCATCTCGCGCGTCTATCGCTCGCGCACGATCGGCCTTTCGCCGATCGGCATGGGCTGGGACGCTTCGATCTTCAAGCACCTGCGCGCGCTGCCGAACGGCAACGTCGAGTACCACGATGGCGCAGGCGAGATCCGGCATTTCAAGCCGCAGTCTTCCTCGGCAGGCTACCTTGGACCCAAAGGACTCTTTCTCCGGCTGGCGCGGAGCGAACGCGGATGGACGCTCATCGATCAGAAAATGCGCATCACCCAGTTCGACGAGCTGGGGCGCCTGGTGAGCGAAGCCGACGCCTTCTCGATCCCGTGGAACTACACGGCCGGAAACACAATCCTGTACCTCAACGGGCCTGACGGTCAGCTTCAGCAGATCGTCGATCCGGTCGGCCGCGTCACGCGAATTACCTACTACGCCAACGACGACACGTCGCCCGGCGCGGCAGGAGGCTTGCTCAAAGAGGTCACCGACTGGCGCGGACGATCGGTCACCTACCTCTATGACAACCAACACCGCTTGACCGAAGTGCGCCTGCCTGCGGTCGCGAACGCGACGAGTGGCGCGGGGCGTCCGACGATCCGCTACGGTTACCACGCGGGGGCGGTTTCGTTCAACGATATGGTGGAGCTCGGGCCGAACCTCGTCTCCATCACCGATCCCAACGAAGCGGCGACCGCCGGTCCGCCGCGCGTGACGTACTCCTACTTCCTCACGGGACCGAATCGCGACCGCATCGAGAAAGAGACCTGGCCCACCGGCGAGACGGTGACCTTCAACTACGTGAGCCCCACGCAGGTGGAGGTGAAAGACGCACTCGGCCAGGTGCGGAGCTACACCATCAACGGGACCGGGATCGATGCCCAAATCGCGGCGATCGTCGAGCGCCAGATTCCCACGAGCACAACGCCCCTCGGGACGCTGCCGACGATCACTGCAACCGGAATCGACACGGCGCTGCAGGACCGCACGTGGAGCTACGAGTACAGCGCCGAAGAAGGTCTGCTGACCAAGCTCATCCTCGCAGGCGTGCGTGAAACGGTGCAGACCTATCAGGCCGCTCCGCCAGCACCGGGCAGGGTGCTCGCCTCGACCACGACCTCGCCGGTCACGCCGCCGGCCACCTCCAGCCTCCGGGCAGTATCGACGACCAGCGCACCCGCGGGTGCGATCACGCGAGCGTTTACCTACCAGAACGCCGATCCGACGTGTACGAACGCGTGCGCGCCTTTCCTGCAATCCGTCGCCGCCAACGGCCTCGCCATCGAGATGCCGGAGGCGCACCGCGGCAAGCTCGAACCGCTGGCCACCAACGACGACATCGAAGCGAAGACGAAGTTCGATGCGCAGGGCCGGCCGATCGCGGTTACCTCCACGGGCGGCACGGACACAGCCGCCGCGGGGTCGGCTGCGGCCATCACGTACAGGCCCGACACCGGGCCGCTCCACGCGCGCGGCGAGATCGCCGAGAACAATCGCGGTGGCGAGATCACGAAGTTCGACTATCCGTCGCCGGATCAGACCGTCATCCTCGAGCCACGCGGCATCACGCGCACGATCGACTTCGACAGTTGGCGCCGTCCGTCGCATGTCTCCGTGGCGGGACCGGCCCTCACGTTCGATGAGCGGTTCATCTACGACGCAACGGGTCGGCTCGTTCGCCA
>JBDTOZ010000328.1:0-4044 GCA_039932995.1 Acidobacteriota bacterium
GTGGACTTGAGTCCACCGGGCACTCGCGAGGAGTGAGCCGGAGCCGCGTGAGTTTTCTCGCCACGCTCGCGATCGAGAGCCGCGAAGGGCAGAGGGCCGATCCTCGCGAGAGCGACGGTGGACTCAAGTCCACCGCTCCACTGGAGTGTGGCCATTTGACGCGGGCGAGACGCCCGTGGCCCTCGTGTCTTGACGTGTTCCGTCGCGATAGACTCCGCACGATGTCTGTCCGCGTTCGCTTTGCTCCTTCTCCCACCGGTCACCTCCACGTCGGAGGGGCGCGCACGGCGATTTTCAACTGGCTGTTTGCGAAGAACCAGGGCGGCCGGTTCATCATCCGGGTCGAGGACACCGATCAGGCCCGTTCCACGCGGGAGTCGGAGCAGATGGTGCTCGACGATCTGCGCTGGCTCGGTCTGCAGTGGGATGAAGGGCCGGATGCCGGCGGACCGCATCCGCCGTATCGGCAATCGGAGCGTCGAGCTCTGTATGACTCCGTGGCCGCGGCCCTCGTCGAGAAAGGCGTCGCTTACCGCTGCACCTGCAGCGAAGAGGAGCTGGAGGCGAAGCGGAAGCAGGCCGAAGCCGAAGGACGTCCGCCGCATTACGACCTTACGTGCTGGATCAACCGCCGCGATGACGACGCACCGCACGCGATCCGCTTTCACGTGCCCGAGGATGGCGACGTCACCATCGACGACCGTATCCGCGGCGAAGTCACATGGCGCAAAGAGTCGCTGGGCGATTTCATCATCGTCCGCTCGGACGGCTTCCCCACATACAACTTCTGCGTGGTCGTGGACGATCACGACATGGAGATCTCGCACGTCATCCGCGCCGAAGAGCATCTGACGAACACGCATCGACAGGTCCTCATCTATCGGGCCATGCAGTGGGACATCCCGCAGTTCGCCCACGTCTCCCTGATCCTCGGCCAGGACCGCACCAAACTGTCCAAGCGACACGGCGCGACCTCCGTCGCCGCCTACGCGGAAGAGGGCATCCTTCCCGACGCGATGGTGAACTACCTGACCTTGCTCGGCTGGTCGTCCCCCGACGGATTGGACGTCTTCACGCGCGACTACGCCATCGCGAACTTTTCGCTGGAGCGCGTGAATGCGGCGCCCGCCGTCTTCGATGCGCAGAAGCTGGAATGGCTGAATGGGCAATATATCCACGTCATGCCGGCCTCCACGCTCGCGCCGCTGGTGCGTCCTTTCTTCGACGCTCCGTGGCTCGAAGAGGGGATCGATGTCGTGAAGACGAGCGTGCATCGACTGACGGAGTTCGCGGCCGCGTTGCGCTTTGTCCTCGAGTACGAACCGCCTCCGATGACCGCCGAGCGGTCGTTCCTGGAGAAGGTCGCCGAGGAGTTGCGCGATCACGGAGCTCCGCGGGATGAGGCCAGCTACAAGGCCATGGTCGAGCGCTTGAAAGTGTCCGCGGGGGTGAAGGGGAAAGCGCTCTTCATGCCGTTGCGCATGGCGCTGACCGGCACCGAGCATGGCCCGGAGCTCGTGCGCGCGATCCCTCTCCTCGAGCACGCCAGTGAGATCGATCCGCGCGTGCTCTCTCCCCTGGCGCGCGTGGAGAGCGTCCTCCGGCTTCCCGCGGATGGCGGGGAGGGATGATCTACCGGCTTCTTCGGCGCGCGCTCTTTCACCTCGATCCGGAGCTCGCTCATGAGTGGACCTCCGAACAGATGCAGCACCTCCAGCAGATCCCCATCGTGCTGCGCGCGATCGAGCGTCACTGCCGGCCTCCCGTGTCCGCGCGGCGGACACTACTCGGCTTGACCTTCCCGTCGCCGATCGGCCTGGCCGGCGGCTTCGACAAGAACGCCACCCTGATGCCGTTTCTGGCAGCGCTCGGGTTCGGCTTTCTCGAGGTGGGCACCGTCACGCTGCAGCCGCAACCGGGCAATCCGCGCCCGCGGCTCTTCCGCTATCCGGGAGAGCAGGCGCTCATCAACCGCATGGGCTTCAACAACGACGGTGCCGATGCCGTGGCCGCGCGATTGAGGGACCGACCGCGCACGCTGCCCCTCTTCGTGAACGTCGGCAAGAACCGTGACGTCCCGCTGGAAGGGGCCACCGCGGCGTACGCGGAGTGCTACCGCCGCGTGGCCCCGCATGCGGACGCGGCCGTGCTCAATCTCTCCTCGCCGAACACGCCCGGCCTGCGCGACTTGCAACGGCCGGAGCATCTCGAGGCGCTGCTCCAGGCCGTTGGGTCCGTGAAGGTGGGGCCGGTGCTGGTGAAGATCGCGCCGGATCTGGAGGACGCGCAGATCGCGGAGATCTGCGACGTCGCGGTGCGACTGGCGGACGGGATGATCTGCACGAACACCACGCTCGATCGGCTGCCGGGCATGAACGAAGCCGGCGGCCTTTCCGGCAAGCCGCTGCTCGCGAAATCGACCGCGGTGCTGGCGAAGGTGCGGGCCCGAGTCGGTCCCTCCTATCCGCTCATCGGCGTGGGCGGCATCTCCACGGCCGAGGACGTGCGCGCGAAGATCGCGGCCGGCGCAAATCTCGTACAGCTCTATACGAGTTTCGTGTATGAAGGGCCGGGCATTGCGAGACGGCTCGCGAAAGGATGAAGGATGAAGGATGAAGGCAGAGCTCTGAGTCACGACCGACGCGGCGTCTCGCGTCGTGCATCCTGCAACCTTCCTCCTCTTTGCTGGTCATGATCGTCTACGGCGCCAACCCCGTCACCGAGGCCGTGCGTGCGCATCCGAAGCGCGTGCGGTTCGTCGGCATCACCCGCGAGCAGAACGGGCGTCTGCAGAAGCTCGTCACCGAGGCCAAGAACGCCGGCGTGGCGGTGCGGATCATGTCCATGAACGACATCGACCGGATGACCAACCGCGCCGTGCACAACGGCGTGATCGCGGAGGTGGACGCCGGTTCCTACGCCGACTTTCATGACGCCATGGCCGAGGAGAGCACGACCTTCGTGCTCATCCTGGACGGGATCACCGACCCCCAGAACTTCGGGGCCATCCTCCGCGTGGCGGACGGGTTCGGCGTGCACCTCGTGGTCATCCCCGAGCACGAGAGCGTCGGGCTCACCCCGGGCGCGATCAAGGCCTCCGCCGGAGCGTCGGAATGGGTGCCGGTGGCCCAGGTGACCAACCTGGCCCGGGCCATTGAGACCCTCAAGGAGAAAGGGTTCTGGGTCTACGCCGCCGAGGCGGACGGCGATCGCGCCGACACGATCGACTTCACCGGGAAAGTGGCGCTGGTCCTGGGAAGTGAGGGGAAGGGTGCGCGGCGCAACGTCCTCGATCACTGCGATCGCAAGGTGTCGATTCCGATGTTCGGCCACGTGGATTCCTTCAATGTCGCGTCCGCCGCGGCCGTGCTTTGCTACGAGGTCGTGCGGCAGACCCGTTGAAGGCCGCGTAGAATGCCGACGATCATGATCGGAAGAACCCTAGTCCTCACCCTCGCTCTCACCGTTGGAGGGCTGGTCCACGCTCAGTGCGCCGCAACGGACCCGGAAGCCCACAAGGCTACGGACGAGATCCATCAGGCGCAGTTGCTGGACATGCGGCAAACCGAGGTGGTCGTCGACGCCTGGTTGCCCCAGATCCGATCGCACATTGCGCAGTCGGCGCCGGAAAAGCGCTGGTATCGCCTGGCGCTGACGGTGGTGTACGAGCTCGACCGTTACGGACGGCATGAAGAGGCGCGGGAAGTGCTGGAGCTGCTGGCCAAGAATGAGTCGAGGGTGGGAGCTCGCATCCGCAAGGTGGCGCTGAAATCGCTGGCCGAGCGCGACCGCCAGCCCGGACGCTGACGGGCTCCGCGGGGCGGAATGGAGTCTGGCCGAGACGTGCGGGCGGGGAAATAACCCCTACTTGCATGAGGTTAGGCCATCTGCTATAACCCGCAGTTCCTCGGCGGCCGCCGCAGAAGCTCCTCCATCTGCATCGCGAACATGCTGAATGTGTCTTTGAAATCATAGGTTTAGAAGTTGGCGCTGGCATAGCTCAGTTGGTAGAGCAGCTGATTTGTAATCAGCAGGTCGCGGGTT
>JBDTOZ010000329.1:0-7482 GCA_039932995.1 Acidobacteriota bacterium
CGCTCCCGGTCGTCGCCTGCAGCCCTTCGCCGAGGGGAATCACGCTCAGCTCCAGGTAGACGGCCACCTTGCGCAGGAAGGCGGCGGACACGTTGTGCCCCTGCTCGAGCAGCGCCCACTGCTTGCGACTCACGCCCGCGCCCCTTGCCGCGCGGTCCTGGGTCAGGCGCTTCCTGATCCTGGTCTCGCGGACGAGCACTCCACAGGCCTGAAGGGCGAGGTCCGTCTTTTCGCTGGTCATGACAGGCCGGAAGTATAGCAAATTTGACACCGATACGCGCGCACTGTGACAATGCGACCCATTCGCGAAGGGAGAGTGCACTGCATGAGCGCGACGCCCCGACGAAGAGGAAGAAGACCGAAGCGCGACCCGGCGGAGCCGGCCGGCGAACGCCCGCACGTGCCGGACCCGCCGTCCGGAACGCGTCTCCAGCAGTGGCTCGACGCCAACGGATTCACCTCCGCTCAACTGGAGGCCGCGACCGGGATCGGCAGGCAGGGCATGACCAAGATCCGGGGAGCGGTGGGAGACGTCCGGAGGACGACCATGATCCGCATCCTCGACGGCGCCTGCATCCTTGCGAACCGCAAGGTCCGGATGGACGAGATCTTCGACATCGATCCGACGAACTGGACGGAGCCGAAGAACTGGACGGAGCCAGGGAACTGGAACGATTAGGGCCATGCTGGAAAGTGCGGAGGCCGCCCGTAGATGCCGCGCGTTCAATAAATGATTTTCGAAGTGAGTCCGCGCCGTCATGTTTCGGAGATCCGCTCTTCAAGTTGTGACCAGTGAGTGGATCTCCCTACCCCGGAAAGATGAATTGCATGCATTTGATTGGGTGGATCGCGGCGAGCGCCGATGACGAGGTCGCACAGGTTGTCCTTGTCTCCAAACGGGCAGGATCGCTCCAGCGCGATTCAAGGAGAGGGGCCGGGACAGACGACTGTGTCGTTCGTCAAATGCCGCCTCATTGCGTCGTAGACGCAAGACCGGTGGAGCACGTACACTCCGGGCGCATTGACGTCCGGACGTCGTTCCGGCAGCCGTGACGCCATGACATCTGCGCGGTCGCAATCTCAATACAACTGTTCGTCGTCGTGAACACAATCGGAGGAATCGTGCGTCAAACCGCCGCCATCGGTATTGTCCTATTGTCCCTGCTGGCAGTGCCCGGCCCGGCCGCGCAATCCACATTCATCCCCGACCGCGCTCCGATCGGAGCACAGGTCGAAGTGTCGCTTCCGTTTGACGCGAAGATCGCTACGGACGGATCGATTCTGATCGTCGATGCGGACCACCTGATCGTGCCTTCCGCCGGTGGCCTGCTCACGCAGACCATCGATGCACTCGGGAGCCTCCGCCGCGTCGTACGCGCGGACGGCACCGTGATCGAGGTTTCAGGAGGGTTTCGCAGATGCGCTGCTTAGCGGCCGGCCGCTTTTTTCTTCTGTTGCTCCTCGCTGTTCCGGCCATCGCGCACGACGTGACTCTTGCTGGGACAACCCCGTTCGTGTCGCTGGATGGCTCGTCGGTTGACCACGACGGAACCGTCGACGGTATCTTTACCGTAACCGACGGCAATCTCGTCATCAATGGCGTCGTGAACTGCAATGACGACACGACGACGAGCGCATGCGCCATGGCGTTCAACGTCAGCGGTGATCTGACGATGAACGGAGGAAGTGCGTTGTACGCTGAGAACCGCAGCGGGTCAGGTACAGGTGGAACGATTGCGCTGACTGTCGGCGGTAAACTCACGCTGAACGGCAACGCGATCGTCTCAACCGCTTCGAAGCCGACCTCCGGTTCGACTGGCGGGGCGATCACGGCGACCGTCACCGGCGACGTCGCTCTGGCCGCAGGCAGCACGATCGACTCAGGCAGCTACAGCGCGGCCGGCGGCGCGATCACGATCGCCAGCAAAGGCCGCGTGACTGTCGATGGCCGCGTGCTCTCGGGACCGAGCCGCACGCTTCTCGCCACGCGCCTCGGCCCCGGGGCGGTACTCGATGGCGGCACGGCCAACACCATCGGTGGCGCGATCAACATCTCCTCGTCGAGTGTCGTCGAGCCAGCCATCGTCGTCGGCGCGTCTGCCAATATCGTGTCGCAGGGCGCCGACAACGGCGCAGGCCCTGTCACCATCGACGGCTGCGGCGTTCAGGTCGATGGACTCATTGCAGCTCTTTCACAGAAGGAGTCCAGCGGCAGCGTCCGCATCCGCTCCGGCAAGAATATTCTGATCGATGGTCGCGATCTCGGCGCCACCGGCCTGCATATGGGTCGCTTGCGTGCCGACGCGGCCGGTGGAACCGCTCTGAACAAAGGCGTGGATCTCTTCGCCGCCGAGACCATCGACGTGTTTGGCCCCGCTTCCGGCTCGCTGTACCTCATTACCTCGCTGCCGGGCATTCACGATTCTAAAAGCTACGGCGGTTTGGTGCGCCTCACTTCCCTGAGCGGAGCTGTCAATGGCTCCGGGAAGCTCATTGACGACGGGCACTCCGCCAGCGGCGATACGGGCGGCCGGGTGTTGATCGCGGCAAAAGGCAACGTCAGCCTCCCCAACGCGGCAATCCGCGCCCACGGCGATTTCAACACGAACAACACGAACCGTAGAGGCGGGTCGATCAGCATCCGCTCGCACTCCGGAAGCGTGACCTGGACAGACGGCCTCGGTGAGGTGCGTCCTGTTGGCTCGATGTCCAATCTGGCACTGACGGATCAAGGCACGATCGTCATCACCGCTTGCGGCGCCATTCAGACCCACGGCACGGTCTTCCCCGTCGAGGGGGCGGCGACGAGCGCCTTTCCTGGAGTCGAGAGCGGTGTCTGTTCGCCAGCCGCGCCTGTGCTTCCCGCCGGGATGGCTTCACCCTGGGCGTGCAACACAACGGCGGTGGGTCCCCCGACGGTGACATCGGTTAGTCCGCGATTCGGCGCTGCTGCGGGAGCGACGCCTGTGAATGTCGTGGGAACCGGATTCGTCGCGGGCGATACGGAGGTCTACTTCGGGACATCGCCGGCGGCAGCACTCACCTCGCAGTCCCCGACGGCGATCACGGCCACCACTCCAGCTGGCAGTGGGACCGTCAACGTGCAGGTAGTCACCGACACGGGGGCGGACACGCTCGCGAACGCCTTCACCTACGTGCAACCGCCGGCGGTCACCTCGTCTACTCCCGCCAAAGGAGCCACTGCTGGGAATCAACCGATCAGCATCGATGGCACGAACTTCGTCGATGGCGAGACGACAGTGTCGCTTGATGGAGCGGCCGCGACTTCAGTTCAGGTCCTGACCGATTCGAGGTTGAACGCTGTCACCCCCGCGCACCCTTCTGGCGCTGTCGAAGTGGCCGTGACGACGCCGGGTGGCAGCGCCTCGTTAGCGAATGGATTTCGTTATGTGGAGGGGCCCATCGTCACTGGGTTCAATCCGGCCCAAGCGGCGGTGGGACAAATCATCACGGTGACCGGGCAGAATTTTGACACCGATGCCGCCGGTACCATCGTGTCCGTCGGCGGAGTCGTCGCCCTGGTCAACTCGATCACCCCTACCCAGGCTGTGGTCACCATTCCAGTGTCCGCCGCCACAGGTCGGATCAGCGTCATGACGGCCGGGGGCGCGACGTCGAGTGCGGCAGACTTCGTGGTTCTGCGCTACACCGGAGTCTCGGTCGCGCCTTCGTCGGCGTCGCTGTCGCCCGGGTCATCCACGCCTCTGACGGCATTTGGTGTATTGCCGGGTGGAGGGACCGAGCCGCTCTCCTCGGGAGTGATCTGGACGAGCTCGAACAGCGCAGTCGCGACAGTGACCAGTAGCGGTGTGGTGAATGGAATTGCCGAAGGCTCGGCGACCATCACGGCAACCGATCCACCCTACTCCGCGGTGGCCTCCATCCTCGTCGCATCGTCAACACCGGTCCCGCCGGATCCATCGACGATCGCTCCTCCCCTCCCTGGAACTGGAGGAGCCTCCCTTTCCGACGGTGTGTCGTTCCTCTACACAGGAGCTGCTCCCATTCAAACCGGCGTGGCAGCCGGCACGATTGAAGCGCGCCGAGTGGCAGTCGTTCGCGGGTTCGTTGCGACGGTGTCCGGAGCGCCACTCGCCGCCGCTCGGGTCACGATCGCCGACCGGCCCGAGTTTGGCTCCACGCTCTCACGTGGTGATGGCCGATTCGATCTTGCTGTGAACGGCGGCGAAGTGCTGACGGTGCGCGTGGAAAAGAGCGGACACCTCAGTGCCGACCGGTACGTGAAGGTGCCGTGGCAGGATTTCGTCGCGGTCGACGCGATCCGACTGGTGGCGCTCGACCCGGCGGTCAACGTGGTCACGTCCAACAGCAGCGCCGCGCAGATCGCGAGAGGGTCCGTCGTGACGGATTCGAGTGGCACGCGCCGCGCGACCATGATCTTCCTTCCGGGCACCGGCGCCTCGATGAAGATGGCAGACGACACCGCTCAGCCGCTGGGAACCCTGAACGTCCGAGCGACGGAATACAGTGTCGGCACGGATGGAGCAACGGCGATGCCGGCGTCGCTGCCGCCTCAGAGCGCGTACACGTACTGCGTCGAATTCAGTGTCGACGAGGCCCGTACTGCCGGCGCCAGGAGTGTCGACTTCTCGCAGCCTGTCCCTGTCTATGTCGAGAACTTCTTGGGGTTCTCGACAGGAACCCGAGTCCCGTCTGCGTTTTACGACGCATCACGAAGGATTTGGGTGCCCACGCCCGACGGCCGCGTCATTCGCATCCAGTCGATTGAAGGGAGTGCGGCCCGCGTCGACACGGACGGCGACGGTGCTGCCGACGACATCGGAATGACCTTGATCGAGCGCCAGCAATTGGCGATTCTCTATGCGCCGAGCACCTCGCTCTGGCGTGTCCCGGTCACACACTTCACTCCTTACGACTGGAACTTTCCGGTGATCGTCGCGCCGGGGGGAGCTCTGCCGAACCAGCGAGCCACGTGGTATCCAGCGGTCACAAACTCCTGCGAAGTGCCCGGCTCCATCATCGAGTGTGAGAACCAGACCCTCGGCGAAGCCGTGGGGGTCACCGGTACATCGATTGCGCTCCACTATCGGAGCGACCGCACCCTTGGGCGGGTCGCTTCGAGGACCCTCGAGATTCCTCTGACGGGGGCCGTGTTTCCTCCGGCGCTGCTGAGAGTCGAGGTCGAGGTGGCCATCGCCGGCCAATTCGTGCGACAGACCTTCGCACCTTCAGCAAATCTGCAATACCGGTTCGAGTGGGATAGCCGCGACGGGTATGGACGACTCGTCAACGGGGCTCGCCCCTTCACGGCGCGCATCACGCATGTCTATCCCGGTGAGTATCAGCTTCCTGCAGAGGGCGACTCCAGTTTTGGGCGCGCGTCGGGGATCTCGATGGGGGTTTCCTCACGTTTGGATGTGAACTTGACGCAGACCCTCAGCGGCACGCTCGGATCGTGGGTCGCCTCCGGCGAAAAGCTCGGCAATTGGACCCTCACACCTCACCACTTCTATGACGCGGCGGGCAAGACGCTGTATCGCGGGGACGGAACGCGGAGAACAGATGCGCCGGAACAGTTCGGAGCGCTTCCGACGGGAGTGATCACCAGGGTCGCCGGCACCTCCCCCTCTGATTCACGCCCACTATGGAGCGGGATCGGCGGACCCGCCACATCGGTCAAGATCGACACGGAGATCGAAGGGATCCTCGCGGCGCCCGATGGCAGCGTGTATGTTGCGTTTCCGTCGTATCTGAGGAAGATCACAACCGATGGCAGGATGGTTCACGTGGCCGGCAACGGCGGCATCGCTCCATCCTCCGGCCCTGTGCCTCCGGTCCCTGCCGCCACCTCGCCCTTCTATCCAGCCGGCATGTCGTTCGGGCCCGACGGGAGTCTCTACGTCGCCGAACCCTTTCGAGGGAGAGTGCGTCGCATCGACCGTGACGGGATGCTCATCACCGTCGCTCATAGTGGGCTCATCGGTCCCAAAGACGTGGCAGTGGCCCCCGACGGCTCGATCTACATCTGCGACAGCGCGAATCGAATCTTCCGGATCGCGCCGGACGGCGTGATGGCAGCGGTTGCGGGTACGGGCGCTCCTGGATCGACGGGCGATGGTGGCCCTGCGGTTGCCGCGCGCATCGACAGTCCCCAAGGGATCGCGCTCGCCCCCGATGGAAATCTCTACATTCTCGAGAGGACCCGCGTTCGGCGGCTCGGTACGGATGGCATCATCTACGCGTTCGCGGGAACGACGACGCCGGGGTACTCCGGAGACGGCGGCCCGGCACTGTCGGCCCGAGTGGCGCCATTTGCCGTCAAGGGAACGGGCGTCATCGCGATGCTTCCCGATGGGAGCGTCGTTTTCGAGGACGCGGGCAATCGGCGTGTCAGGAGGGTCGATCCCAACGGGATCATCAGCACCATCGCGGGCACGGGCGAGGCCGCTCCGTTCGATCCGGACACCTTCCAGCCCATCGGAGTCGAATACGGCCGTCTTGCTCGGGCCACCACTCTCGACCGACCCGTCACGGTCGCCGCGGGGATCGATGGCGGGGTCTATGTGGTCGGTCGGGCGTTCGAAACAACGATCGGCCGGACTGCCTCCACGCTCCTGCCACGCAAGACCCTCACCGGCGACGACACCATGGTCGCCGACGGCGCTCTCATTTATGTCTTTGACCCTCAGGGGCGACACCTGCGCACCATCAGCGCCGACACCGGTGCGACGCTTCTCACGTTCTCCTATGCCGCTGGACTTGTCACAGCGATGACTGATCACGACGGCAACGTGACGGCCGTCGAACGTGATCCCGGCGGTTACGCGACGGCAATCATCGCACCCGGAGGTCAACGGACGGAGTTGACTCAGGATCCACCTCTCCTGAAACGGATCACCCCGGCATCGGGCGAAGCAACCACCTTCACTTACACACCCGCCGGCCTGATGCTCACCATGACCGACCCGCGCAGCAACACCACGTCATTCACATGGAACGAGCTGGGCCTGCTCCGCACGGATCGCGATGCAGAGGGCGGCACCCAGACGATGACGAGAACACAAGCGGCGGATGGGTACGCAGTTGCAATCAGTACCGTTGGCGGCCGTACGAAGCAATTCGTGCGCTCTGCATTACCCAATGCAGACTCCGCACGCTCCGCGACCAGTCCGTCCGGACTGACCTCGAACACCGTTTTCGCGGCGGACGGCCGGACGACCGTCGTGTCGAGCGAGGGGATGCAGTTGGAGACGCGGGAGACGCCCGACCCTGCCTGGGGGATGCAGGCGCCCTTCACCGGCGTCAGCAGGCTCACCTGGCCCAGTGGTCGGGTCCTGAACGTGACCGGCAATCGCGAAGTGACGCTCGAAGACCCCGACGACCCTCTGACCATCCGCACGCGCACCGACCGCGTCTCGGTCAATGGGAAGACGACGATGCGCGTTTTCAATCGCGGTGCTCTCACTGAGACGGTGACCT
>JBDTOZ010000330.1:0-2618 GCA_039932995.1 Acidobacteriota bacterium
TTTGCGCGGCTGCCGGAGTTGGGGAAGGTGAAGACCCGTCTGGCCGCGGACCTCGGCGAGGCGCGCGCCCTGCAGATCTACGAGGCCATGCTTTGGGATCTGCTCCGCTCCATCGGCCTGTCCTCTCCGGAGCTGGAGATCGAGTGTCTGTGGGCCCCCACTCCCGCGGCAAACGGGACTTCGCTGCGTCGCGCGTTTGCACCGCACTCCATGGCCATCCAGACCGGTGCCGACCTCGGCGACCGTTTGGCCATGGCCTTCTCCGAGCGCTTCTTCTTCCACAAGACCCGGACGATCATCGCCATCGGCGCGGACGACCCCCTGCTGCCGCGTACACTCCTCGACCACGCCTTCGCGCTGCTCGACTCCGTCGAGTACGTGCTCGGTCCGGCCCGCGACGGCGGCTACTACCTCATCGGCTGCCGCGCGGGCTCGTATGAACCGGAGATCTTTCAGGGCATCGACTGGGGGACCGCCTCGGTCCTCTCCACCACCATCGCCCGCATCGCCGCCACCGGCCGCACCGTGGCCCTCCTCCCCGAGCGCTACGACCTCGACACCGTCGAGGACCTGGAGAGGTTCCGGGCCGAGGGCCATGAGGGAGAGGTCGCACGGGTCTTGAATGTGAGGGATGATTTTGAAGGATGAAGGCGTAAGGATGAGGATGACCGGCCGGGCATTTCGCCTTCATCCTTCCGCCTTACGAATACAAACATGAAGATCCTCAACGCTGATCAGATGCGGAACATCGACCGCAGAGCCACGGAGCGATTCGGGGTGCCGTCCATCGTCTTGATGGAGAACGCCGCGTTGGCGGTGGTGGAGGTCATCTTCGAGCGCTATCCGGAGAGTGAGCGCGTGGCGCTTTTCTGCGGCACGGGGGCCAATGGCGGGGACGGTTTCGCGGTGGCGCGTCATCTCGAGAACCGAGGAGTGGTGCCGGTGATCGTGCTGGCCGGGGACCGCGCCTCCGTGCGCGGCGATGCGGAGACGAATCTCGTGATCTGCGAGCGTCTGGGCATTCCGATGTACTTCGTGCGCGAGACCGGCGACGTCGAGACCGCGCTGGCTCATGCCGCGGACGCGGACCTCATCGTCGATGCGCTCTTCGGCACCGGCCTCAATCGGGCCCCCGCGGGGATGCAGGCGGATCTCATCCGCGGTCTCGCCGATCTGCGCATTCCGGTGCTCGCGGTCGATTTGCCGAGCGGTGCGAACGCCTCGTCGCACGAGCCGTTCGATCCCTGTGTGCAGGCCGCGGTCACGGTGACGTTCGCGGCGCCGAAGGTGTGTCATGTGTTCGAGCCCGCGGCGTTGTACTGCGGCGAGGTGATCGTCGCGGACATCTCCATTCCGGAAATGGCCATCGAAGACGAGGGCATCACTCTGGCCTGGATCACGCCCGCGGACGTGCAGCCGCTGGTGGAGCCGCGGCCGGCCGCCTCCCACAAGGGGACGTACGGCCACGTGGGTGTGATCGCCGGGTCGCCGGGACGGAGCGGCGCGGCGGTGCTCTGCGCGCGCGGCGCGATCCGCACCGGCGCGGGCCTGGTCTCGGTGATGACCGATCCGAAGACCGCCAAGTTCGTGCACAACGGTTCCGTCGAGTCGATGACGTATTCAGGCACGGATTTGGGCGAGTTCCTCCGCAACAAGAGCGCCGTGATCCTCGGTCCCGGCCTGCCTGATGACGACGCGGCCTACGCAAACACGCGCGCCACCGTGGCCGCGATCGCGCTGCCACTCCTCATCGACGCCTCGGGGCTGAACGCGTTCGCCGGCCGCCCCGCGGAACTGAACCCCAACCGTGGGCCGCGGGTGATCACGCCGCATCCCGGCGAGCTCGCGCGAATCCTCGGCTCGGACGCGAAGACCATCAACGACGATCGCATCGCCTCCGCACGCGAGGCCGCGCGCGCGACGCAGTGCGTGGTCGTGCTCAAGGGGCATCAGACCCTCGTGGCCGAGCCCGACGGCCACGTCTTCGTCAATCCCACGGGCAACCCCGGCATGGCCAGCGGCGGCATGGGTGACGTGCTCGCGGGCATCATTGCCGCGCTCCTGGCGCGGGGCGCCGATCCGCTGGACGCGGCGCGCGCGGGCGTCTACCTGCACGGACTGGCCGGAGACCTTCTCGAGGAAGAGATGGGCGACACCGGACTTGCGGCCATGGACCTGGCCGAGAGGATTCCGCACGCGGTGCAACGGGTGCGCAAAGCCGCGGGATAGACTGCGCGCCGATGCACTTTCTCTGTCTCACCGAAGCGGACACGGAGAGCGCGGGCCGCAGCATCGCCAAGACGCTCGCTCCCGATGCGGTCGTGCATCTCTCCGGCGACCTGGGCGCGGGCAAGACGTTCCTGGCGCGTGCCATCGCCGCGGAGCTGGGCGCCAATCCCCTGGACGTGGCCTCTCCCACCTTCGCCATCGTGCACGAGTATCCGCGCCGTCACGGACCGCCCATCATCCACATCGACGGCTACCGGCTCTCGGAGAACCGGCGCGAATGGCTGGAGATCGGCATTCCCGAGCTCCTCTCCGGCCCGGGAGTGAAGCTCATCGAGTGGCCCAAACGCCAATTCGCCGAGTTCGAGGATGGGCACGTGGACGTGCGCATC
>JBDTOZ010000331.1:0-2629 GCA_039932995.1 Acidobacteriota bacterium
GGGCCATTGCCGATCGAAGCTATGATTCCCCGCGACACATGACCATCCAGAGTGGGCGGATGTTCGGGCCGTACGAGATCCTCTCGCTCCTCGGCGCCGGCGGCATGGGTGAGGTCTACCGGGCCCGCGACACGCGCCTGCAACGCAGCGTGGCCATCAAAGTCCTTCCGACGGAGTTGCATGCCGACGAAAGAGTGCGCGCCCGCTTTGATCGCGAGGCTCAGGCCATCTCCTCGCTCTCCCACCCCAACATCTGCGCGCTGTTCGACGTCGGCCACTCCGACGGCGTGGACTACCTGGTCATGGAGTACCTGGAAGGTGAGTCGCTGTCCGATCGGATCGCGCGCGGGCCGCTGCCCAACAGCCTCCTCCTGCGCTACGGCGCGCAGATCGCGGAAGGGTTGCAGCAGGCCCATCGCGCAGGCGTGACGCATCGCGACCTGAAGCCGGGGAACATCATGATCACCGGCTCGGGTGTGAAGATCCTCGACTTCGGCCTGGCCAAGGTCGCGGAACGGCAGCGCGTCTTCTCGGACCGCTCCGCGCCGGAGACGATCGTGCGCGACCTCACCGAGGAAGGGACCATCGTCGGTACGACACCGTACATGTCGCCGGAACAGCTCCTGGGGAAACCACTCGACGCACGCACGGACATCTTCTCATTCGGAATCGTGCTCTACGAGATGGCCACCGGGAAGCGGCCGTTCCCGACCACGTCGACGGCCGCGTGCGTGGCGGCGATCCTCGCCAGCGATCCAATTCCCATGCGATCGTTGCAGCCAACCACCCTTCCCGCACTGGAACGCATCATCCTCACGGCACTGGAAAAGAATCCGGAGGATCGCTGGCAGACGGCGCACGATATGGGGCGTCAGTTGCGCTGGCTCGGCGAGTCGGCCTCGGGCCAGGAGCCGGCCGCGGTCGCTCCGCGGCGGCGTCTCCCTGCCGCGCTCTGGATCACCGGGATTGTGCTCGTGGCCGCCATGCTGGGCTGGGCCGGATCGCGATTTTTTCAGCCGGCGCTTCCGAAGCAGGAGCGTGTCAGTCTCCTCTTCGCATTTCCTCCGGACGTACGTCCTGTCAACTCGTTGGATGTCAACGCGTTCGCCATAGCCCCCGATGGCACCTCGGTCGTGCTCGTGGCATCGGGCGGCGGACCGCCGTCGTTGTATCTGCGACGCCTCGATTCGTTCGCCCTCACCAAGATCGCAGGGACGGAGGGCGCCTCGGGACCGTTCTGGTCGTCGGACGGCCAGTGGATCGGCTTCTCCTCGGCAGGGAAGATGAGGAAAACGAGAATCAGCGGCGACGCCCCACCCGTGGTGATCTGCAACGTGACCCCGAACGGAACGCGCGCGACGTGGCAGGGCGACACCATTCTCTTCGCCGATTTTCAGGATCAAATCAAAGTCATCCATCGCGTGGCGGCCGGCGGAGGAAAGCCGGTCGCGGTGACGCGGCTGCCGCCGGGTGAATGGACCCATACCTGGCCGGTCCTGCTGCCGGACGGCCGGCACTTCCTCTATCACGCCCTGACCGTGGGGATGCACGAGCAAACGCTCTTCCTTGCATCGCTCGACTCCCCGGAGCGGGTGGCCCTGGCCAAGAACATCTCCTTCGCGCGCATGGGCGGACCGGACCGCCTCGTCTTCGTGCGCGATGGGAGCCTGCTCACCCAGCGATTCGACCTCCACTCAGGCGCGAGCCTCGGCGATCCGGAGCTCGTGGCGACCGACATCGCCTTCTTTCTCCCCTCCGCGCGCGCGGACTTCGACGCCTCCCCCACCGGGGCCATCGTCTATCGCACGAACACGAGCAAGGGACGGCTGGCGGTCATGGACCGGCAGGGAACGGTCACCCGCACCATCGACGATCAGAATCGCTTCTGGGATCACGACCTTTCGCCCGACGGGAAGAGAGTAGTGGCCACCGTCGTCGCGCACGACACGGGCCTCATGGGCCTTTGGATCTACGACCTCGTACGGGGCGTCCGCGAGCGCTTCACGAGTGAGGAGACGATCGAAGTCTCTCCAGCCTGGTCGCCCGATGGCCGGTCCATCATCTATTCACAGGCCGAAGGAGGCGCCTTTCCTCACCTGGTGCGACGCGCGGTGGCCGGCAACATGCGCGCGGAAGAGTTGCTCCCCCGCGGCCCCTTTCAATTCTTCGCGGCGGTCTCACCCGATGGGAAGGCCATTTACTACGAGAACGAGGCCGGCAAGGGCCAGGACATCTTCCGCTACACCCAGGACACGAAGACCACCGCGCCGTTTCTGCAGACCCCGTTCAGTGAGAGCGCTCCGGCCGTCTCGCCCGACGGAGCGTGGCTCGCCTACTCCTCCAACCCCAACGGAACGGATGAGATCTACGTCCAGAGTCTCACCAGCGCGGAACTCGATCCCATCCGGATCTCCACCTCCGGAGGTCAGTTGCCCAAGTGGAGAGGGGACAGCAAGGAGCTCTTCTACCTGGCCTCCCCCAACGCCATGATGAGCGCGGTCCCCACGATCGACGGACAGTGGGCCGGCGAAGTCCGACTGTCCAGCCTGTTCGAGATCCCCGATCTCGTACGCCACTTCACGGCCTCCCGGGACGGACAGTCTTTCGTCATCGCCACCGAGAAGAAGGG
>JBDTOZ010000332.1:0-4096 GCA_039932995.1 Acidobacteriota bacterium
CGCCGCACAGCCAGCCGGCGAGACGCCGGCGTTCCTTGGGTTGCGGCTACGCCGCCTCCCTCCCGACCCGCGCCTGATCCCGATCTCCCGTGGGACCCGCCCTGGCGGCCCACGGCCGGCCTGCCGGCTCAAAAGGTCACGGCATCGCCGAGTACGTCTGGCCCGGAAGCAGCACTTCGAATCGCGGCCCGGGGGTTGCGGCCAGCTCGCGTTTCAACACGTCGGCCGGTTCTTGCTGTCCGTCGTCGCCGAGGTCGAAGGTGAAGTAGTGCATGGGAATCGAGACCTCGGCCTCGAGGACGCGCGCGGCGCGGATGGCGTCGTGCGGGGAGACGTGGACGGGAGACATGAACCACTCCGGACGATACGCGCCGATCGGCAGCAGGGCCAGACGCATCGGGCCGTAGTGCTCGCGGATGGCGGCGAAGTGGTCGCCCCAGCCGGTGTCGCCGGCGAAGTAGATGCCTCCGTGCGGAGTCTCGATCACGAAGCCGCACCAGAGGTTGGCGTCGCGATCGACGAAGCCGCGTGACGAGAAATGTCGCGCGGGCACCGCGTGAATGCGCACGCCGGGCGCCAGCTCGACGGAGTGCCCCCAGTCGAGAGCCGTGGCTCCCTCCACTACGGCCGCGTTGCCGAGACCGGCCAGCATCTTCGGATGGTGCTCACGTTTGAGCTGGTCCAGCGTGGGCAGGTCGAGATGGTCGTAATGATTGTGACTGATCAGGACCGCGTCGATGGGCGGCAGATCCTCGAAGCGGATGCCGGGCTGGTGATGGCGCTTCGGTCCCGCCCACTGCACGGGACTGCAGCGCAGCGACCAGATCGGGTCGGTCAAGATGTTGACGTTCTCCGTCTGGATGAGCAGCGTGGCGTGGTTGACCCAGGTCACGCGGAGCTCGCCGCCGGCCACCCTTTTCGGAGGAGGTGGCGCGAGCGCGATGTCCCGCCACTCGTCCCACGGCCCTTTGTCACGAGTCAGGCCCCAGCGCACCATGTCCGTGAAACCGGGATGATGCTTGGGCGGGACGTTGTGAAAATGCTTGCCGTCGAAGTGGTCCGTGACCGGACCTCGATACTTGGGCGCCGAGAAATACCAGCCCAGGAGGGCGCCCCCTCCCACGAGAGCGCCGGCCGCGCCGAGGATTCCCAGCACGAGGCGGCGCGCTTTCAACCGTTCACCGTGCTCATGTCCGCGTAACGGTCGCCGGCGGTCGCGCCCTTCGGGGCCACCGCGTCGATGCGTGCGAGGTCTTCCGGCGTCAGCTCCACGTCCAGCGCACGGATGTTCTCTTCCAGATACTTCACCTGCTTGGTGCCGGGAATGGGGACGATGTCATCGCCGCGGTGCAGCACCCACGCGAGCGCGAGCTGCGACGGGGTCACGCCCTTCTCGCCTGCCAGTTCCTCGATGCGCTCCACCAGGTCGAGGTTGCGGCGGAAGTTCTGGCCCTGAAACCGCGGAGAATTGCGCCGGTAGTCGTCCGGCTCGAAGTCGTCCACGGAACGGAAACGGCCGGTCAGAAATCCGCGACCCAGGGGACTGTAGGCCACGAATCCGATCCCGAGCTCGCGCACGGCGGCCAAAATACCATCCTCCGGCTCACGGCTCCACAGCGAGTACTCGGTCTGCAGCGCACTGATGGGATGCACCTTTTGCGCGCGGCGCAGCGTCTCCGGCGCGGCTTCGGACATGCCTACGTACCGGATCTTTCCTTCCTTGACCAGGTCGGCCAACGCCCCCACCGTCTCTTCGATCGGCGTCTTCGGATCGACGCGGTGCTGATAGTAGAGGTCGATCGTGTCCACACCGAGTCTCTGCAGTGAAGCATCGCAGGCCTGGCGCACATAGTCCGGACGCCCGCTCACGCCCAGCCATTTGCCATCGTCGCCGCGCATGACGCTGAACTTCGTGGCCAGCACGACCTGATCGCGACGGCCCTGCAAGGCTTTCCCGACCAGCTTCTCATTGGTGAACGGGCCGTACATGTCGGCCGTGTCGAGAAACGTCACCCCCAGCTCGATGGCCCGGTGGATGGTGGCGATGGCTTCGGATTCATTGGAGGAGCCGTAGAACTCCGACATGCCCATGCAGCCGAGGCCGAGGGCGGAGACAGTGAGACCTTGGGTGCCGAGGGTGCGTTGCTTCATTTTGGATCTCCAGGCTTCGTATTTGAGTTTGATGTTGGCGAAGAGCTCTTCACCGGATTGCGAGAGTCTGTTGTATGCGCAGAGCGGGCCACTGATATCGTCCGGTCATGAACCTCGGGGGAGCGTGGGACCGCCCACAGAGAATCGCCGTCGGCATTGGCCTGATCGGAATCGCACTGGAAGTGATCGCTGTGGCATTGCTGGCCTCGAAGCGTATCCCCACGAACATCGGTGTGCCGGTCGCCGTGGCCGGGATGTTCCTGGCGTTCGTGCCCATCCTGGTCTTGTCGCGACGCCGTCGTCGAAAGCGGTAGCCAGCGTTGCACACAATGGCGGCAGGGGGCGTCATCCCAAGTGATCGCGGAATGCGATCACCAGCGCGGCCACGACGAAGAAGCCGATGGCGATGGACACGACGCAACCTGCCCCGAGGCGGCCGCCGAGCGTGAGCCCGAGGGCCCGGGCCAGCGGCTCGCGCGCGGCGAGGAGCGCCAGGCCGATGAGGATGAAGAGCACCGCCCCGATCCAGACCATCGTTCAGCCGACCCTGACGGAGAGCATCGAGATCGAGCCTCCATCCACCCCTTCGACCGGAAAGCTCACCTCGTCCCCGGCGAGCTGCGTGCCGAGCACGTACAAGAGCGGCAGGTAATGTTCGGGTGTGGGTGCCGACAGAGTGGCGTCGCTGCCGAGCTTTTCGTAGTCGATGAGGGGCTCGTGATTGCCCTCCAGCATCCACTGACGGGCATTCGTCTCGAAGCTCACGGCCCAGTCGAACGGCTCGGGGATGTGACGTCCCCACCCATACGCGTGCAGGTTGTGCACGAGGTTCCCGCTGCCCATCACCAGGACCCCTTCCTCGCGCAGAGGAGCCAGCCGGCGGCCGAGCTCGTGGTGGAAGGCGGCCGGTTGTCCTTCGTCGATGCTCAGTTGCACGACCGGCACGTCGGCCTCCGGGAACAGGTGCAGGAGCACGGACCAGGCGCCATGGTCGAGACCCCAATCGGCGTCGAGCTGCACCTCCGTCAGAGGCTCCAGGACCTCGCGCACCCGATCACAGAGCGCCAGATCGCCGGGAGCGGGGTACTGCACTTCGAACAGAGGACGCGGGAACCCACCGAAGTCGTGGATCGTGCGCGGACGCTCCACCGCCGTGACCCGCGTTCCGGGGAGGTACCAGTGCGCGCTGACGCAGAGGATGGCCTTCGGTTTCGGCAGGCTCTTTCCGATGGCCGCCCAACTCTCCGTCCAGGGGTTGGAGGTCAGGGCGTTCATGGGATTGCCATGACCGATGAAGAGGGCGGGCATGCGGTTGCTCATCGGCTGCGGATCTCCTCGAGGTCTTCGATCAACTGCGTGAGGCGCTGGCGTCCCACCCGCGCGAACTGTTGCCGCAGGAGATCGTGCAGCGGCTCGTCGAGCTTGCCGAGCAGCTCCAGTCCGGCGGACGTGATGGTGGTCATGACCACGCGGCGATCACTCTCACTGCGGGCGCGCTTCACCAGCCTGGCTTTCTCCAGACGGTCGAGGAGCCGGGTCACGTCGGGATCGAACGCCAGCAGGCGCTCGCTGATGGCCGAACAGGTAGCTCCTTCCTTCCCCGCCCCGCGCAGGATGCGCAAGACGTTGTACTGCGTACCGGTCAGCGCGTGAGGCTGGAGCATGCGATCGAGCTCGCGCGTGATCGCATCGGCCGTGCGCACGAGGTTGAGATAGGTCTCCTCCTCGATGCTGTCGAACGGCTTGGTCTGCCGGATCTCCGCCTGAAGTTTGCCCGCCATCGCTCGAATCCAACGATAGTCGTTGAAACGATATTTCGCAGGTGCCTTGCCCGAAGGCGTGGCGGGCAGTTTGGGTTGGGGGGAGCGCCTTCGGCGCGCTTCGTTACGACCGCGGAAGCGGGCGCTGACGCGCGAAGGCGCGTTCCACAATGTAGCCCCGGGCT
>JBDTOZ010000333.1:0-15286 GCA_039932995.1 Acidobacteriota bacterium
CGGGCCAGCCGGCGAGGACGCCGGCGCTCCAGTGCTCCGCCTGCAAATCTTCGCGTCTCGCGAAGATTCCCCGCCGCCGTAGGCGGCATCAGAGCTCTAGCACCCGGCTTCAGCCGGGTGACTGATGAGGCCTGTGAGTGAGTCCGCGTAGCGGGCGACAGACTCACGCACCCGTTCCTGTCGCCCGCTACGCAGGCTCATTCAAATACCACCGTCTCCACCCGGCTGAAGCCGGGTGCTATTGGCTGACGCCGCCTACGGCGGCTTGGGTTGCGGCTCCGCCCCTCTGCGTCTCTGTGCCTCTGTGGTGACTCCCCGGGGAGTCCCAGGACGGGACCGACTACGTCACCGCGTCGGAGACCAGGGCCTCGAGCATGACTCGCGAGGACTCGGGCATGTTCTGGAAGAAGAGGCGCGTGGCGTAGAGCGTGGCTCCCCCTTCTCCGGCGCCGAGACCGACCACGGTGCAGGAAGCAACCTTGGCGGGGGAGACGAACTTCTGGGTCTCGTGGGTGAACGAGATCTCCACGACGGCGCCGGCTTTCAGCATCCCCGCGTGTGTGGCCAGGATGCCGGTGGTGCTGATGTCGACGAGCGTGGCCTGCTTCAGGCCGATGCGCAGAGGCAGGTTCAAAATCACGCGGAATCGATTACTCCGCCGGACTGCATCCATCGCAACCTTGGGGCTCATGGGACAGGATCAATCTAATGGTTTCGACTCGGCGGCGCAACTCGATCACCATTCGCAACCTCACAGGCTGGTCGTGAGAGTTCGCTACACTGCAAGGCATGAAACGACTCCTCAGCGTCGTCCTCGCTCTGGCCGTCACTGTTTCGATGCAGGCGGCCTCGCCGGAACCGGTCCGCGCGCCCCACGCCATGGTGGCCTCGACCTCGGAGATCGCCTCGCGTGTCGGCGCGGACGTCATGAAACGCGGAGGCAACGCCGTGGACGCCGCGGTGGCCGTCGCCTTCGCTCTGGCCGTGACCTGGCCCTCGGCGGGCAATCTCGGGGGCGGCGGGTTCCTGCTCCTTCGCAAGGACGACGGCACCGCCGAGGCCATCGACTATCGCGAGCGCGCCCCCCTCGCGGCATCGCGGGACATGTATCTCGATGCCGCGGGCAACGTCGTTCCGAAGCTCTCCACGGATGGCTACAGAGCTGCCGGCGTGCCGGGCACCGTGGCAGGCCTGGCGCTCGCGCACAAGCGCCACGGAAAACTGAAATGGGCCGAGCTGGTCGAGCCCGCGCGCAAGCTGGCCGCCGAAGGCTTCACCGTCAACTACCAACTCTCGAAGAGTCTGGCGGCCAAGAGCACCATCGACAAGATGCAACCCTGGGCCGATGCGCGGCGCATTTACCAGCGCAACGGCAAGTTCTATGACCTGGGAGAGAAGTTCGTGCAGCCGGAGCTCGCGGCCGTGCTGGCACGCATCGAGGCCGACCCGCGCGACTTCTATGAGGGCCAGACGGCCAAGCTCATCGCCGCGGACATGAAAGCCAACGGCGGTTTGATCACGCTGGAGGACCTGCGCACGTACGAGCCCACCGTCCGCAAGCCGTTGCGCACCACCTATCGCGGTTACGAGATCCTGACCATGCCCCCTCCCTCCTCGGGAGGCATCGCCCTGATCGAGATGCTGCACATGCTCGAGGCGTACGACCTCCGGAGCATGGGCTGGCATTCGTCGCAGTCGGTGCACACGATGGTCGAAGTCATGCGCCGCGCCTTCGCCGACCGCGCCGCCTACCTCGGCGACGCCGACTTTGTGAACGTGCCGCTGGCCGGCCTGACCTCACCCACCTACGCCGCGGCTCGCGCGAAGAGCATCACCGACCGCGCCACGCCCAGCAAGGACGTGCTGGGCGGCAATCCCGCGGCATACGAGTCGCCCGAGACCACGCACTTCACCATCGTCGACGCCGAAGGCAACGTCGTCTCGAACACGTACACGTTGAACGATTCCTACGGCGCCGGTGTGACCGTGGCCGGCACGGGCATGCTCATCAACAATGAGATGGACGACTTCACCTCCAAGGTGGGCGTGGCCAACGTTTACGGCCTCATCCAGGGGGAAGCGAATGCCATCGTGCCGAAGAAGCGGCCCCTCTCGTCGATGACGCCGGCCATCGTGCTTCAGGACGGAAAGCTCTTCTTTGCCGTCGGCAGCCCCGGCGGCCCGACCATCATCAACACGGTGCTGCAGGTGATCGTCAACGTCATCGACTTCGGGATGAACATCCAGCAGGCCATCAGCGCGCCGCGGTTTCATCACCAGTGGCTGCCGGACTTCATCTTCTGGGAGCAATTCGACTTTGCCGCCGACACTCGCTCCGCGCTCGAAGCGCGCGGCCACACGTTCCGCCCCCTCCCCGGCATGGACAAGACCGACCCCGGTGAGATCGGCGACGCTCAGGGAGTGTTGATCGACCCGAAGAGCGGCATGCGCATGGGAGGATCGGATCCGCGACGCGGCGGCGCGGCGATAGGGTTTTAGGGGGAGCTTCTCCGCCCTGATATATTCGTCCCATGAACGTCGACAAAAAGTCGCTCACTGCCTGGGCGGTCTCTGAACGGACCCGTTTCGAAGACACGCTCAAACAGTTCGTCGAGATCCCTTCGGTTTCCGCGGATCCCGCTCATCAGAAAGACATCCTCGCCTGTGCCGACGCGGCCGCGCAGCTCATCAGCGATTTCGGCGGTGAGGCGAAGATCCTGAAGACGGACGGCCATCCCATGGTGCACGGCCGCTTCAAGGCCGGCAAAGGGGCGCCGACGCTCACGATCTACAACCACATGGACGTGCAGCCCGCGTCCAAGGCCACCGAGCCGTGGGACACCGAGCCGTTCACGTTCACGAAGAAAGGCGACCGCTACTTCGGCCGCGGCACCACTGACGACAAGGGTCCGGCACTGGCCGCGATGTGGGGCATCCGCGCCGCGCGCGAGGCCGGCATTCCGCTGAACCTCAACGTGCTCTGGGAGCTCGAGGAAGAGATCGGCTCCCCGAACTTCGAGAGCGGCATCACCAAGTACGCGAAGCAACTGGCCACCGACCACATCCTCGTCTCCGACACGATCTGGGTCTCGCGCAAACAGCCGGCCTGTCCCGCGGGCCTGCGCGGACTGCAGGGCTTCATGCTCACCCTGGAGACCGGCGCCACCGACCAGCACTCCGGCGTCACCGGAGGCGCGGCGCGCAATCCCATCGGTGAGCTGATGCAGCTCGTCTCGGAGATGTACGACGCACGCACAGGCCGCGTGAAGATCAAGGGCTTCTACGACGACGTCGAAGCGCCGTCGAAGGAAGAGCTCCAGGACTTCCGCAACTCGGGCTTCACCGTCAAGCAATTCAAGAAAGACCACCAGTTCCGCTCCATCCGCACCGAGAACGCACTGGACGTGATGAAGCGCATCTGGGCCATGCCCACGTTCGAGGTACACGGCCTGGTGGGCGGCTACACCGGCCCCGGGATCAAGACCGTGATCCCTCCGCGCGCCGAGGTGAAGATCTCCTGCCGGCTGGTGCCGAACCAGGACCCGCGCAAGATCACGAAGCTGATCCGCGAGTTCGTGAAGAAGCGCAGCCCGGATGTGAAGATGGAGATCGAGAACCAGATGTGGCCCTACAAGGCGCCCACCACCGGCGCCCTGGCCGACGCGGTGAAAGACGCCGTGGCCTTCTCCTTCGGCCGCGAGCCGGTCTTCGTCCGCGAAGGCGGCTCCATCGGCGCGGTGATCTCGATGGAGAAGGTCCTCCAATCCCCGGTCATGTTCCTCGGCCTCTCCCTGCCCGAGCACGGCTACCACGCCCCCAACGAGAACTTCGACTGGCAGATGGCCAGCGGAGGGATGGTGGCCTTCGTGAAGTACTTCGATAACCTGGCGCGGATGTAGAACCGTCTCTTTGTCTCTTCGGTTTTTCGTCTCCGTCTCTTCGGTTCACAGTCTCATAGGCTCACAGTCTCATAGACGAGAGTGCGGCTGACCCTATGAGACTGTGAGACTGTGAACCTATGAGACCAAGAGAAACTGAGTAGGGCGGGTGCCGCCCGCACCGGGCACCGAGGCGCCTAAGAGGGTTTCGGGCCGACGTACTTGGCCCTGGGCCGGATCATCGTTCCCTGCTCGTATTGCTCGATAGCGTGGGCGATCCAGCCGATGGTGCGACCGATGGCGAAGAGGGTCAGCGCGGCTCCGCGGGGCAGGGCCAGGGCGCGGGCTACGGTCACCAGGGCGAAGTCGAGGTTCGGTTTCTCGCGGAGCACACTCTCCGCCGCTTCGGCCAGGGAGATGGCGAACGTCAGCTCCTTCGACTTGGGGAGCATGTCCAGCAGGAGCGTCGCGCGCGGATCGCCATCCGGATAGAGCGGGTGGCCGAAGCCGTCCATGGGCGCGCCGCGACGGAGGCGATCGGCCAGTCCTTTGCGCGGATCGCGGGAGCGGCGCAGCTCTTCGAACAGCGCGTCGACGCGCTCGGTGGCCCCGCCGTGGCGTGTGCCTTCGAGCGCGGCCAGGCCGGCTACGACCACGGCGTACGGATTCGAGCCCGCCGAGGCCACGCAGCGGGCCGTGAAGGCGGAGACGTTCAGCTCGTGATCGGCGGTGAGGATGAGCGCGGCCCGGAGAAGGGCCGGGCCCTGCTTGAGGCGAGGGACCCAGGCCCGGGCCAGCGTCTCTTCGATGGTCGGTTCCAGCTCGCGCGACTCCGCGGCCACGCTGGTGAGCAGGTTCACGATGCGCCAGCCGGTCTGGGCCACGGCGCGGGGGCGGAGATCGAAAGCCAGCTCGTCACGTGCGGCCACCAGAGGCAGGATCGACTGCGCGCGGTTGATGAACGGGAGCGAGCCGACGCTCTCCCCACCCACCACGTGCAGGGGCGTATCGAAGACGTCGGCCTCGAAGGCGCCGGTCCAGATCAGGGCGGCCACTTCCTCGAGGGACCGCGTGCGGGCCAGCTCCGCGGCATCATGGCCGCGGTAGTACAGCTTCCCTCCGGCGATGAGGGTGATGCCCGATTCCATGATCGGCACGCCCCAGCGCAGCGCGTGCTGGGCCGCCTTCTCCGGATTGCGGCGCTCCTCGCTGCGCAGACGCAGGCGCTCCACGTCCTCGCGTGCATACCGCCGCTCGCGGGAGGTGCCGGGCGCCGGCTCGGAGCGGACGAAGCCGCGGCTGACGTAGGCGTAGAGCGTGGAGCGGCTCACGTCCAGCAGGTCAGTGGCTTCCTTCGCATCGATCCATTCCGTCTTCCGGGCCATGAGTTGATTCTACAATCAATATTGACAGTCATGTAAAGCGAAATTAGGTTGGAGGCCATGAACGGACTGGATGGCGTCGTGGCCGCGGAGACGAGACTGAGCATGGTGGACGGGCAGCGCGGAGAGCTGGTCATCGCCGGCCATCGCGTGGAGGAACTGGCCTCCTGGCGCTTCGAAGACGTGGTCGATCTGTTGTGGGGAGCCCCGCTCGCACGAACTTTTGTCGCCGAACCGTCACCGCTCTCCGTTGAGCACAAACCTACGCCGCTCATGGACGAGCTGCGGGCGGGCGTGGCCGCGCTGCGGGCCCAGGACGACGCCGAGGCCGCACCGCTGCTCATGGCCGCATGTCCCGTGATCGTGGCCGGCGCCTGGCGCAAGCAGCAGGGGCTGACCCCGCTCGCGTCACGGCCGGAGCTCGGCTACGCGGCGAACTACCTCTGGCTCCTGCATGGAACGGAACCGGAGCCGGAACGGGTGCGCGGGCTGGAGACGTATCTCAACACCGTGGTCGACCACGGACTCAACGCTTCCACCTTCACCGCGCGCGTCATCGCCTCGACCGGCTCCGACCTGATCTCCGCCATCAGCGGAGCGATCGGCGCGCTGAAGGGACCGCTCCACGGCGGAGCACCCGGTCCCGCGCTGGACATGGTCTTCGCCATCGGAGATGCCTCCCGCGCGGAGGAAGTGTTGCGGCGCAAGATCGAGGCGGGCCAGAGGCTGATGGGCTTCGGCCACCGCGTGTACAAGGTGCGCGATCCGCGCGCCGACGTCCTGGCCGCGGCGGCGCACCGCCTCTACACGCGCGGCGGCGATCTGGCTCTCTACGAGCTGGCCCGCGCCGTCGAGGCCACGGCCCTGCGTCTGCTCGAGGAGTACAAGCCAGGCCGCGGACTGCAGACGAATGTCGAGTTCTACACCGCCCTGCTCCTCCACGGCGTAGGCCTCCCCACCGAGCTCTTCACCCCCACCTTCGCCATCAGCCGCGTCGCCGGCTGGATCGCCCACTGCCTCGAACAGCGCGCCACCGGAAGACTGATTCGCCCGCAGAGCACGTACGTGGGCGCGATGCCGGTCGGTCCGTGAGCCTCGCCAGAGCCAAGAGGAGACGGTTCACCACAGAGGCACAGAGACACAGAGACCACAAGGAGCGCCTGCGTACGGCTTTGGTGCGGCTACGCTGCGCTGTGCCTCTGTGTCCCTGTGGTGAACGTCCCAGAGGTTGCGCAACCGAAAACTGTAACGCAACCTCATCACCCTCTCCTCGTACTGACAAGACCAGGGAGGCAACTCATGATCGAACTGCTGGCGCTCGTGGCGGTGGTTGCGGTGTGCGGCCTGGTCTTCGGGGCTTTGTTCCTGGCCTTCGCGGCGGTCAAGGTCGCATTCAAGATCGTCCTCCTGCCGCTCAAGCTCCTCGTCTTTCCCCTGCTGGCCATCGTGTTCCTCGTGAAGGTGGGAGTGATCGTGGCCCTCGTCGTCGCGGGAATCGCCGTCGTGGCCGCGGTGATCATTCCCCTACTGCTGCTGGCGATGGTCGTGGCCGTGCCGGTCGCCGTGATCGGCGCGCTCACCTGAGCGTCACTTGACCGGGGGGGCCGGTGAAACATCCGCCGGCACGTTTCTCACCATCGCCTGGCCGGCCATTACCGCGGCCACGAACACGAGCGGCACCGCCACCTGATCGAGCAGGCGCGGCCACGAGTAGACGATGTGCCAGGCCACGTCGTAGCGCGTGACCAGGTAAGCGCCCACGTAGAACAGCACCTGGAAGAGTGTGGCCAGCAGGAGAAAGCTCTCCCGCCGGAGAGAGCCGGCGAACACGACGAACACCTCGGCCAGCCCGACCCACAACAGCGGCCGCTCGGGCGGCTTGTGCACGATCGTGTCGAGCACCAGCCGGACGCGCTCGAGATCGAACGATCGCATCAGGAAGTCGCCCGGCAGTCGATGAAGGGCCCGCAACGCCAGCCAGGGGGCGACCACCAGCGCCGCCGGCCAGAGACGGAAGGCATCGCGTACGCGACCCATGCATACGAGAGCCAGTCCTGCCGCGACGATCAGGGCCAGGCCTTCGTTCTTCGCACACGCCGCCAGTCCCAGTAGGACGGCTCCCAATGGCAACTTCCCCTCCCGAACGGACAGCAGTCCCGCGCCTCCGAACGCGATCATCGGAGCCTCGGCCATTCCCACCCAGTGCGTCGCCGCCACCCCGGCCACGGCCAGCGTGCCCAGCGCCGCCACCCAGCGTGGCAGCGCGCGACCCAGCGCCTCGCGCACGACCAGCGTCACGGCCACGGCGAAGAAGGTCGTGATCAGTCCCAGCCAGCGATCGCTCCACCCTCCCCCGTGCACCGCCGTGAACACATACTGCAGCGGAAGGAGAGGCGGATAGTCGGGATGCTGATAGGCGTGGACCGGATCGCTCAGGAAGGCCCAGTCGATCGCTCCGTGCTCGTAAAACACCCTCCCCTTCAGTCCCCAGATGGCCCAGAAATCCCACTCTCCGACGCTCTGCCGGGCCACGAGAAACGCGTGCATTCCGAGCAGAGCCAGAGTCGGGAGATCGAGCCACGTGTAGCCGGACGGCGTCGCACCGAATGCGGCGAACTTCGCGGCGGCCACCCACAACACGACCGCCATCACCAGCACGGCCACGGTGACGGTGACGCGCGCCCACGGGACGCCCGCCATCGACAGGAACAGAAGGATCATCGACACGACGCCCGCCCCGAGGAGAAACGACAATCCAAGGAGCCCACCCCGAGTCGGAGCGGATCGCCGATGGAGCAGGAGCGCGACCGGGAGGCCGGTCACCACGATCTGCGTCAACGCCACGAGCAGCGCGGTCAGGGTGCCCCCCAAGAGAGTGTGCCACCGTGGCCCTGCCAGATGGGCTCGAACGCGCCAGGCGGCAGCGGCGTCCTCCACGCCGCGATGAAGTTGGACCGATGATGGAGGCGCTCCGGGTGAACGCGTCCGTCCGGGTCCATGAGAGGAATCACGCGGCGTCCGGCCAGAAGGTAGGTGGCCCGGAAGAACGCGTACGTGTCGTAGCCATGCTCGCCGTCACCGATCGGCACCGCGAGTACGACCGTCGCGCCGGGAGGAGTGCGCGCGGCGACTTCCGTGAGGAACTGGGGGTACGCGGGAACCCGCCAGTCCGGTCGCGCGTAACTGGAAATCCGCCCCATGGGCAGTGGGTCGAGCGCCCCAAAAACGACCACGCCGAAGACGAGGGCGGCCAGCCACGGCCGGCGGTTCCCATACACGATCACGGACTCTAGAGTGGTGTCTCACAAATAGCTATGCGTTATTCGACACGATGAAGGCTCGATGGCGAGTCGACGCGACGATGCGATGCGGTGACATCGCTGAGGAGCGGCGGCGAAGCAAGCGAGTCTTCAGCGTGCCAAAGAATGCATAGCTATTTGTGAGACGCCACTCCTAGTGTCGTGTCACGCCTAAAAACATGGGTGCTTTGCGGCGGCGGCGGACCGTCTGCTGCGCATCCAGCCCACCGGCGCTCGCAAATCACCCACGTTTTTAGGCGTGACACGACACTAGCATCGCTTTTGCTGAGGCTGTCCGGGTGGGTGAAAAGAAACGAGCACTGGTAGTCGACGACGATGATCCGATCCGCGCCATGCTGGCCAAGGTGGTCTCGCGGGAAAACCTCGAGGTGGACACGGCTCGTGATGGTGCCGAAGCCATCGAGCGCCTCGATGCGGACGGCTACTCGGTGATCCTGCTGGACATGATGATGCCCCGCGTGGACGGCTTCGGCGTCCTTCGCTACATGAAGGCCCACCATCCCGGCATGCTGGGGTGCACGATCATCGCTTCCGCGGTTCCCGAGAGCGAGATCCTGAAGACCTTCGACATCCCGGTCTACCGCGTTCACCCCAAGCCCTTCGACATGGCCCGGCTGATCGCCGACATTCACGAGTGCGTGAAGTAGCGGTGGACGTGACGCCCCGACTCGAAGACGCGACGACTCGACGACTTCGACGACGCTCCTGCCGGCTGAGCCCTACCGATTGCCGTACTGCTTCTCGTAGTAGGCCTTGTACTCGGCGCTGCGCTCCTTGATGGCGCGCCACCAGGGCTGGTTGTCCATGTACCAGCGCACGGTGCGCTCGAGGGCGGCGTCGAAGTCGGTGTCGCACTTGAAGCCGAGGCGCTCGAGCTTCTTGGTGTCCAGTGAATAGCGGCGGTCGTGGCCCTGGCGGTCACCCACCGGCTTGATCAGCGACTCGGGCTTGCCGGTGATCTCCAGGATGCGGTGCGTGATCTCGCGGTTCTCCCGCTCATTCCCGCCACCGATGTTGTAGACCTCGGAGTTTTCCCCGTGCTCGATGAGAAAGTCGATGGCCGCGCAATGGTCGTCGACGAAGAGCCAGTCGCGGACGTTGCGGCCGTCGCCGTAGAGCGGCAACGACTGATCGTCCATGGCGTTGGTGACGAACAGCGGAATCAGCTTCTCCGGATACTGGAACGGTCCGAAATTGTTCGAGGCCCGGGTGACGACCACCGGCATGCCGTAGGTCTGCGCGTACGCATGCGCCATCCGGTCGCCGCCGGCCTTGGAGGCCGAGTACGGGTTGCGGGGATTGAGCGTGTCCGTCTCCGTGAACGAGCCGTCGTCGATCGAGCCGTAGACCTCGTCGGTCGAGACCTGCACGAACCGCTCGAGGTTCGGGGCGTGCTTGCGCGCTTCCTCCAACAGGATCAGGACGCCCTGGACGTCCGTCTGGATGAAGGTGGCCGCCTCCATGAGCGAGCGGTCCACGTGTGTCTCGGCCGCGAAGTTCACGACCACATCCACGCCGCTGCCGTCCACGCCCTGATAGGCCTGGGCCACGTCAGCGGCCACGGCGATGTCGCCCTGCAGGAAGCGGTAATTGCTCTTCCCCTCAAACTCGGCCAGGTTCTCCCGGATGCCGGCGTAGGTGAGCTTGTCCAGGTTCACGACCTGGGCATCCTCCCCGTACTTGTTGAAGAGGAAGCGAATGAAGTTCGATCCGATGAAGCCGGCGCCGCCGGTGACGAGATAACGCATGTGAGGAGATCCTTCTCGATGGGAGTTTTGCGGTTGCGTGTGAGCGGAGTGGCCGGACTTTTCCGCCTGGCGGAGAGGCACGAACAACACGGAGCTCGGTAACGCGCAACCAGGACACCGCTCGTAGCGGGCGCGCAATCCTACTAGAATCCGGCCTCCGATGCGCAGTCCGACCTTTCGCCGCGAGCTCCGGGAGCTGTTCCGGCTGGCGCTGCCTCTGGCGGCGGCGCAGGCCGGGACCCAGATGATGGGGCTCGTGGACATCGCCGTCCTGGGGCGGGTCGGCGCGGCCGAACTGGCCGGCTCGGGACTGGCCAACGCCGTCTACTTTGCCGTCTCCGTCTTCGGGATGGGCGTGGTCTTCGGCGTCGATCCCCTGATCTCGCAGGCGATTGGCGCCGGAGATGCCGTGCGGGCGCGGCATCTCCTGTGGCAGGGGAGCTGGCTGGCGCTGGCGGTGACGGCGGCGCTGACGGTGCTGCTGCTCGCCGCGGCCCTGCTGATTCCCTACGCGGGCGTGCAGCCGGAACTGGTCTCGCCGGCCATGAGTTTTCTCATCGTACGCACGTTCAGTCTCGCGCCGTTCCTGCTCTTCTTCGTGATCCGCGCCTACCTGCAGGCTCTCCATCAGACCCGTCCCCTGGTGACGGCGATGATCGTGGCCAATGTGGTGAACTTCGGACTGGACCTCTATCTCGTCTTCGGAGGCAGCGGGCTGCCGGTCTGGTGCGGGCCGCTCCGCAACATGCCGGCGCTCGGCGTGAAAGGTGCGGCCCTGTCCACGGTCGCGGCGACGATCACGGAAGTGCTCATCGTGATCATCGCCGTGCGCCGCATCCTGGTGCCCGGGCCGGTGGCCCGGAGGTGGCACGGTGCGGCCATCCGGCAGGCCTTTCGGACCGGTCTGCCGGTGGGGCTGCAGCTCGGCGCCGAGATCGGCGTCTTCGCGCTGGTGGGCGTCATCGCCGCGCGCCTCGGCACGCTGCAACTGGCCGCGCACCAGACCGTCATCGGCATCGCCTCCTTCACCTACACCGCCGCCCTGGGCGTCGCTTCCGCGGGCTCGGTCCGCGTCGGCCGGGCCATCGGCGCGCGCGACCCCGCCGCCACGCGCGCCGCAGGACACGCCGCCTTCCTCGGCGGAGGCCTGGTCATGGCCGTCGCCGCCACCTCCTTCGCCCTGTTTCCCGGCGCGCTGGCGCGGCTCATCACCGATCAGGCCAACGTCATCGCCGCGGCCATCCCTCTCTTCACCGTGGCCGCCGTGTTCCAGATGTCCGACGGAATCCAGGCCGTCGGCAGCGGCGTCCTGCGCGGCGCCGGCGACACGAAGTACACGTTCACCGTGAACCTCATCGGTCACTGGTTCGTCGGCCTGCCGGTCGCGCTCTACCTCGGCTTCCGCGCGAATCTGGGCATCGTCGGCCTCTGGTGGGGGCTCTGCGCCGGCCTCACCGTCGTGGCCGTCCTGCTCTTCCTGCGCTTCGAGAAGTTGTCGCGCAGCGAGATCCGGCCTTTGTGAAGCGGGGACCGCAGCGCCGGCGCCCGGGAGTGGCGAAGGCGCTTTGGAAATGAGGTGAGAAGGCCAACCCACGCGCGGAATCTGCCTCGGAGCGACCGTACGTGCCCAAGGCTATGCCAACCAGCGCTGGCGGCCGGGCCGGGGCCGACCAGCGCTGGCGGCCGGGCCGCCTCAGTCCTCCAGCGGATGATGCCGTCGCAACGCTTCGACCGCTTTCATCTGCCGCGTCTGCAGGGCCTCAAAGTCTCCGTTCAGAACCGGAGCCCCGGCGGAGCGCAGCGACTGCGCGGCCCGGGCGATGGCCTCGCTCAACGACCGCGGATCCTGTTTACGCCCCTGCCGCGGACCGCCGGCGACGGCCATGATCTCCTCGAGATCGAACTCGGACCGCTCCAGCGGATCGCGCTTCACGTGCCGGAGATTCTGCACGGTCACGCCGCAGTAGCCACCCAGCTCGTGCTCCACGATCACGCGAACCGTAGGGCTGGCGAACTGGATCCAGGATCCGCCGCCCGAGACAGGGACCGGCTCCCGGCGCATGCCGAAATCCGATTCCAGGAACTGGAACTCCCGAAGCACATCCGCTGTGAAGTTTTCGTGGGTATACATGAGTCCAATGAGTCCGCTCACCGCGGAGCGCAACCGGAAGAGTAATGCCCGGACGACTGAGCGGCAAGCGCCACTCCTCGACTCACCGGGCGGCCCGCCCGTGGTCAGGCCTCGCGCGTGGCTTCGCGGAGCGCGGCCCGGGCCAGAATGCGCGTCGAGTCGAGCACCGGCAAAGGCGAATCCTCCTCCGAGATCAAGAGAGGGAGCTCCGTGCAGCCGAGGACGACCGCATCGCAGCCACGTTCCGCCAGCTTGCGGATGATGGTCTGGACCTCGGCGCGCGAGGTCTCCTCGATGCGCCCGCAGACCAGCTCATCAAAGATGACCTGATTGATGCGCAGCCGATCCTGCGCGTCCGGAGTCTCGTAGGCGATCCCACTCACCGCCAGCGCCGCGGGATAGACCGGGCCTTCCATCAGGTACCGTGTGCCGAGAATCGCCAGACGCCGAAAGCCGCGCGTCCTGGCCAGCGCCGCCACCTCCTCCGCGATATGCAGCCACGGAGTCTCGCATTGCGTGCGAACGAGGTTCAGACCCTGATGCAGCGTATTGTCGGGACAGATCAGAAACCGGGCCCCGGTCTGCACGAGTTTCGCCGCCGACGCCAGCATCAGCCGTCCCGCCTCATCCCAGCGATCCGCATCGATGCAGCGCATGTAGTCGGCCAGCGGAAACGTGTGCATGGTGATCTGCGGGTGATTATGCACGCCCATCGTGGCCGCGGCCTCGCTGCAGATCGTGCGATAGCAGAGCGCCGCTCCTTCCGCACTGACGGCCACGATTCCGATGTGCCTGGCCACGGTCATCCGATCCGTCTCCTCGGGCTAGTGTCGTGTCATGACACGACACAAGGGGCCGTCTCCCGAGGGAGAAGGCCCCCTTGTCGAGTGCGCGTCACTCCCCGCGAACGAACTGTCCGACGTCGTCGACCAGTTCTTGTGCAGCGTCTTCGAGCTCGTCCCCTTCGCGCCCGGAGTGGCGGATCTTGCAGACGATCTCGCCCTTGTCGTCCGTGAACACCAGCTCGACGCCCACTCCTGCTTGTGCCAGATGCCCACCGGCATAAGGAATCCACCGCTTGGCGGAGCTGGCGCGTTGCGTCC
Organism: Acidobacteriota bacterium; assembly: GCA_039932995.1. GTDB lineage: Bacteria > Acidobacteriota > Thermoanaerobaculia > Gp7-AA8 > Gp7-AA8 > QHVT01. Next base: position 13,563 of record JBDTOZ010000333.1, read on the forward strand.
AATAGACGGCGGATTCGACATGGAGCAGCGGAGCCTCGGCCTCCTTCGAGCCCATGCGCGTCAGGGTCTTGGGCAGGTATTTCTCGAAGACGTCATCCATGTCGTCATCGTCGATCGCGGTCAGGTTCTCGAAGGACTTGACCACGTAACGGTAGTCGGCCAGATGCGCGCCCGGCCGCACCCAGACCCACTCGATATCGTCGGTCTCTTTCATGTCCGAGTAGTCTTTGATGATTCCGGTGCCGTACTCCTTGAGATTGTCTTTGTCCACGCCGGCGGCATGCAGGATTCCGGCGAACGCCACGACCACGACCAACATCACGAACATTCGACGAACCATAAGACGCTCCTGCCGGGCGGCAGTGTTTCCTGGCCCTTCAGACGACCATGGGGTCATCTTCATCGGAGGGGGACCGCACGCAAACGCACGCCCGGCGGATATTGCGGCGCGACGGCTGCCTCATTGGAGGACCAGGACTTCCCCTTCTGCCACCATTCCCTCCCGCCGTCAAGGGCCGGCAAGGCGATTCCGCGTCCAGCCTCACCGGCTCTGCTACACTCGACGCTTCCGGAGCGTGCCATGAAAACAGTGTTCGAAACGTCGGACCGCGAATCGATTTTGAAGCGTTTGGCGGAGCTGCAACCCGACAGCCCCCGACAGTGGGGGAAGATGAATCCCGCGCAGATGCTCTGCCACTGCTCTCTGGCACTGGAGACGGGAACGGGCGACCGTCCGATGAAACAGAAATTCATCGGGAAGGTGCTCATGCCTTTCCTTCGCAAGTCGATCCTCGGCGAAAAGCCGTTCAGCAAAAACGCTCCGACCGACCCAACATTCGTCGTCGCCAACGAACGCGAGTTCGAGACCGAACGAACACGCCTGCAGGACCTCATCCGCCGCTTCGTCGAACGCGGCACCGCCGCCGCGGGGACGCAGACCCACGCCTTCTTCGGCAAGATGACCGGCCAGGAGTGGGGTGAGCTGACGTACAAGCACCTCGACCATCACCTCCGGCAGTTCGGCGCGTAGCCGCGTTCTGCGGTCGCGGTCCCTCGTGCCGCACACGCAGCATCAAATGTCCTTCGCCCGGATCACGTGGACGCCTTCCGGCGCCCGCTTTCCCTCGAACAGCATCCGCGCGGCCAGTGTCTCCGCCTCGGTGAGCACGCCCTTCCGTGCGCGGGCGGGCAGCAGCCGCGAGAGCGGAACCACCGTCATCATCGCGAAGCGCTCCGCCGGACGGTTCTCCTGGCGCGGCCCCACCAGCAGCGCCGGTCTGAAGATGACCAGCGAGCGCAGCCCCACCGCCGTGACATCCGCCTCCGTCCGTCCCTTGACGCGATTGTAGAAAATCCTGGAGCGTGCATTGGCCCCCATCGCCGAGACGAGCGTCAACGATCGAGCGTCGTGCGCCTTGGCAATCCGCGCAAAGTCCACAATGGCCGTGGAATCGACGCGCTCGAAGTTCTCCTGACTGCCCGCAGTCTTGATGGTCGTGCCCAGACAACAGAAATAGAGCTGGCCGCGAATCTGCGGCGCAATGGCCGGCAGCTCCGCCAGATCCGCGACCAGCACCTCGTGCAGTTTCGCATCGGTGATTCCCAACGGTCGTCGCGAGACCGAGATCACCTTCGTGATGGCCGGATCCGCCAGGAGCGCTCGGGCCAGAAATGAGCCCGTGAGACCGGTACCGCCGATGAGTGTGGCAATCATGAGTTGTCCT
>JBDTOZ010000334.1:0-2151 GCA_039932995.1 Acidobacteriota bacterium
ACCTCATGCTCATCCGTAGCCTGTCCGCGCCGATTGCGACGGACAAATGACGGAGGACAACACATGGAATTCCTTGGATGGATTCTCTTTGGTTTAGTGGTTGGCGCGATCGCGAAGTTCCTCATGCCGGGACGCGACCCGGGTGGCTGGATCGTCACGATCCTGCTCGGCATCGCCGGCTCGTTCGTCGGTGGCTTCCTGGCCACGACGATCATGGGGCGTGACTCGCAGACCGCAGGTTGGATCGGCTCGATCATCGGCGCCATGGTCCTGCTCTTCATTTATCGACTCATCGTCGGCCGGCGCCGCGTCGCCTGACGCGGAGTCGTACCCGGTTTCCCCTCCTCTGGTGAAGGGTCTCGCGCGTTGCGAGACCCTTTTTTCGTTTGGAGAAACGTAACGGAACCGGCCGGAACATTCGCCAGAGCCGCTCGTCTCACATCCGTGGTCGGGAATGCGACCTCCCTGGTGGCACTTACGATGCTGGAGGGGCGCACACCGAAACATCCGTCACCCCTCAGGAGGAACCATCGAGATCTATGAGTCAATCCACTAAGCGCATCCTGTCGACGATCGCCATCGTCATCGCGTCGGTGGCATTCGGGATCCTCATCAGCGCCGACCTCGGCCTGATGCGCGAGTCGAACGCGCAAACCGCCCTGCAAACCCAGAGCGGCGCCGCGGTCCCGGCTGTCACCATTCCCTCCTTTGCCGATGTGGCCGCGCGGGTCATGCCGGCCGTCGTCTCCATCCGTTCCACCGAAATCGTGAAGCTCAGCGAGCAGCAGCGTCGCCGAGGGGGCATGGGCACCGATCCCTTCCAGTTCTTCTTCGGGGATCCCAGCGACCAGCGCCGCGGCGGTGCAGGCACCGACGATGACGAGCGCACGGAGCGCAGTGGCGGGTCGGGCTTCATCGTCTCGCCCGACGGCTACATCGTCACCAACAATCACGTCATCGAGAACGCCACCAAGATCGAAGTCCATTACGGCGCCGACGAGAACGGCAACGGCGGACGCACCACCACCGCCAAGATCGTGGGACGCGATCCGAACACCGATCTCGCTCTGCTCAAGATCGACACCGACCAGCAGCTCCCCTCGATCCGCCTCGGCGATTCCGACCGCATCCGCAAGGGTGACTGGGCCATCGCCATCGGCCACCCCTTCACCTTCGAGAACACCCTCACGGTCGGCGTGATCTCCGCGAAAGGCCGCAGCATCGGCATCAGCGACGAGACCAAGTCCTTCGAGAACTTCATCCAGACCGACGCCGCCATCAACTTCGGCAATTCCGGCGGCCCGCTGCTGAACATCAACGGCGAAGTCATCGGCATCAATACCGCCATCCGCGGCGGCGGCGCGCAGGGAATCGGCTTCGCCACTCCGGTCAACACGGTGAAGATGCTCCTGCCCCAGCTCAAAGAAGGCAAGGTCGTGCGCGGCTACCTGGGCATGACCATCAGCGACATCACCGAAGAGACCCGCGAGGCGTTCAACCTGCCGGAGGCGCGTGGCGCTCTCGTGCAGTCGGTCGATGAGGACAAGCCCGCCGCCAAGGCAGGCATCCGTCCCGGTGACGCGGTCGTCGAGATCGACGGCAAGGCCATCCGCAACAACCGCGAGCTGATCGACACCATCTCCTATCTCCCGGTCGGGACCCCCGTGAAGATCACGGTCATCCGTGACGGCAAACGCCAGGTGGTCACGGCCAAGACGGCCGAACGTCCCCAGGACGGCTCGAGCACCGAGGAAGCGGAAACGCCGGTCATCGAGCCGGTCCGCGACAAGCTCGGCCTCACGGTGCAAAGCCTCACCACCGACGTACGCCGCGCCAACGGCCTCCCCTCGAACGTCAGCGGCGTGCTGGTCACGAACGTCAAGAACGTTTCGCCCGCCAACGACGCCGGCATCAGCGACGGCGACGTCATCAGCGAAGTGCAAGGCCAGCGCGTGAGCTCCATCGAGGAGTTCCGGACCGCCCTCGAGCGTATCAAGAGCGGTCAACGCATCCGCATCTACGTCTCCACCCCCACCCGCTCAGGTCAGATGGTCTCCACGTATCGCGTTCTGCAAGTTCCGTAACGCGATTCGCCAGAGTTTCTGTGAACGGCCGGACAGCGATGTCCGGCCGTTTTTGTCTGGTTGCTGG
>JBDTOZ010000335.1:0-2659 GCA_039932995.1 Acidobacteriota bacterium
GTGGACAGGCCTCGCTGCGCGAAGTGGATCACCCTTGCCACCGGGCCCGCGCGGATCAACACCAACCCCAAGCAACCAGCAACCAGCAACCCAGCAACAGCCTCAAGGCCGCTTCTTGAACTTTTCATACAGCAGCGTGTGCCGCGAATCCATCGAGATTTCCTCGCCGGCAATGAAGACGCGTTTGACGTTGGTGCGGATCTCCAGCGGATCGCCGTCGGTGACGATGAGCGTGGCGCTCTTGCCGGGCTCCAGCGATCCGAGACGGTCGGCCACACCCCAGATCCGGGCGGGATAGAGCGTGATCGCTTTCAAGGCTTCGTCCTTCGGCAGACCGAATGCCGCCGCCGTGGCGGCGTGATAGGGCAGATTGCGCGTGTTGTGCGCGTCGCTGGTCTGAATCGCGAACGGGATGCCGGCATCGTAGAGCGTCTTGGCGTTGGAGTAGATGAGGTCATACGGGTCATCCTCACGCTGCGGCAGCGCCAGGATCGGCCCGAGGAGCACGGGGATGTTGCGACGCTTCACGTCATCGAGGACGCGGCCCACGTCCTGGGCCCCGGAAAGGATCACCTTCAGTTTGAACTCATCGGCGAAGGCCAGCGCGGCGCGGATGTCGCGCGCCAGGTTTGCGTGCATCACCACCGGCAGGCGTCCTTCCACCACCGGCACGAGCGCCTCCAGCATCAAATCGCGATCGAAGCGGCGCACGCTCTTGTCCTTCGCGCGGGCCGTGGCCGCTTTGCTGTAGGCCTGCGCGTCCCGCAGCAGATCGCGCAGCCGATCGACGTCCTTCGCGTACGACTTGCGTTGCTCTTTCTCTGCGTCTTCGTCCGGCGGGCCGAACGAGCCGCTGCGCAGACGGGGGAAACGGATGTGCATCGCCGCCGGGCTGAGAACCACCATCTCGGCAGGCGTCCAGCCGGCGAGCTGGATCAGGGCGCTCTGTCCCGAAATGATGCCTCCTTCGGGTGTCGACACGACATGGGTCACGCCGCTGACGCGCGTGACCGGCACCAGCTCGCTGTGCGGATTGATCGCCACCGCGGCCCGCGCATTGGGATTGAAGTCGCCGATCTCGGACGTATCCACGGTGCCCGCCACCGAATCCTGCTCCACCAGACCGACGCTCGAGCCCGAGTCGATCATGCCCGGATAGACGAACAGGCCAGTGCCGTCGATGACCGTCGTGCCGGCCGGGATCGCGGCGTTCGCACCGACCGCGGTAATGAGTCCGTTGGCGAAGACGATGGTCCCGTTCGCGATCGGCGGGCCCGACACCGGCACGATCGTGGCGTTGCGGATGGCCATGGCCGGCTTGACGCCGGGACTGTTGAGAATGGTCGACTGCCCGAGCGCGGAAGAAGCGACCAGCAGGGCCAGGAGGGCGTTACGCATCCTTCTTCTCCTTCTTGTCCTTCTTGTCCTTCTTGTCGGCGGCGGCGTCATCGGCTTCCTTCTTCAAACGCTGCTCCTTCTCCTTGCGAAGCTCCTCGCGTTGCCGCAGGTCCTGCTGGCGGTCGAAGTAGACCTCGCCTTCGATGAAGGTCGTGTCCACGCGCGAGTAGCTGGAGAGCGGATGGCCGTTCCAGATCACGAGGTCGGCGTCCTTGCCCACCTCGATGGATCCGATGCGGTGATCGAGACGAAGCTGTTTGGCGCCGTTGAGGGTACACAGACGCAACGCCTCTTCCTCGGACACCGCGCCATACTTCATGGCCTTCGCGGCGTCGTGATTGAGGTGCCGCGCCAGTTCGTCGGAATCGGAGTTGACCGAGGTCAGCACCCCGTCCGCCTCCAGGAGCGCGACGTTGTAGGGGATGGCGTCATAGGCCTCGGCCTTGTATCCCCACCAGTCGATGAACGTTCCGGCGGCGGCGCCGTGCTTCGCAATCTCGCGCCCGACCTTGTAGCCCTCCAGCACGTGCTGCAGCTCACGCACCTTGAAGCCGAACTCGTCGGCCAGGTTGAGGAGCATCAGGATCTCGTCCGAGCGATAGCAGTGCGCGTGGACGTCGATCTTCCCGCGCAGAATGTCGGCCATGGTCTCCATGAGCAGGTCGCGCCGAGGAGCGATGACCGTCTCGTTGCGCTTCTTCCTGGCGTCGTACTCGTCCCAGGCAGCCATGTAGTCGCGCGCGTCGGTGAACGACTTGCGGATCACTTCTTCCACGCCCATGCGCGTGGATGGATACTGGCGCGGCGTGCCCTCGGGGGGCCGGAAATTGGCGGACTTGGGATTCTCCCCCAGCGCAAACTTGATCGTGCGCGGCGCGTCGGCAACGATCCACTCCTGCACCGGCCGTCCCCACTTCCACTTCAGGATCTGGCTCTGCCCACCGATGGCGTTCGCCGATCCGTGCAGCACCAGAGCAGTGGTGGTCCCGCCGGCGAGTTGCCGGTAGGCCGAGATATCGTCGCCGTCGAGTGCGTCGGCAATGCGCACCATGCCGGTGTTCGGCAGCGAGATCTCGTTCACGCCGCCTTCCACCGCGGTGTGGCTGTGCGTGTCGACGATGCCGGGCATGACGAACTTGCCCGTCCCGTCGATGACGCGCGCACCGGCGGGGGCGGCCAGGTCCTTTCCGACCGCCGCGATTTTCGCTCCGCGGATGAGGACGGAGCCGTGCTCGATGGTGCCGTTGGTGATGGTCAGGAT
>JBDTOZ010000336.1:0-34174 GCA_039932995.1 Acidobacteriota bacterium
ACTAGACACTGCTAATCTACAGGCCGGTGACCGCGCTCCTCTCCCTCATCAACAAACACTGGGGCTACTCCTCTCTCCGTCCGCTGCAACAGGATGCCATGGAGGCCACGCTTGCCTCGCGGGACTCCCTGGTGGTCTTGCCCACGGGAGGCGGCAAGTCGCTCTGTTATCAGGCACCGGCACTCCTCGGCGACTCCGTCACCGTGGTCGTCTCGCCTCTCATCTCCCTCATGAAGGATCAGGTGGACGGCCTCCTGGCCTGCGGCGTGCCGGCGGCGCAGATGAACAGCTCTCAATCCTCGGCGGACAACCGTGGCATCGAGCGCGACCTCTTTGCCAAGCGCCTCAAACTCCTCTTCGTCTCCCCCGAACGGCTGGCCATGTCGGGCTTCCGGGACATGCTCCGCCGCGCCGGGGTGAAGACCTTCGCCATCGACGAAGCGCACTGCATCAGCCACTGGGGCCACGACTTCCGTCCTGAATACCGGCAACTGCGCACGTTGCGCGACGAGTTCGAAGGCGCCTCCGTCCATGCCTATACGGCCACGGCCACGCCGGAGGTACGCCGCGACATCGCCCTCCAACTCGGTCTGCGGGATCCGCTGGTGCTGGTGGGCGACTTCGATCGCCCCAACCTCACCTACCGCGTGCTGCCTCGCCACGATGAGATCAAGCAGGTGCTGGACGTGCTGGCCCGCCACCGCGGAGAAGCAGGGATCATCTACTGCCCGCGCCGCAAGGACGTCGATGCCCTGACGGCGAAGCTGCGCAAGCAGGGACACGACGCAGTGGCCTACCACGCCGGGCTGTTGCCCGAGGAGCGCCGCGAGGCGCAGGAAAAGTTCTCGAGCGAAACGTGCGACCTGGTGGTGGCCACGGTGGCCTTCGGCATGGGCATCGACCGCTCCAACGTCCGGTTCGTGCTGCACACGGCCATGCCGAAGTCGATCGAGCACTACCAGCAGGAATCAGGACGCGCCGGCCGCGACGGACTGGAAGCGGAGTGCGTGCTGCTCTACAGCGGCGCGGACCTGATGCAGTGGCGCTCGATGCTGCTGGCCGAGACCAGCGACGCCGCGCACGCGCAGTCGATGATGAAGCACCTCAACGACATCGACCGCTACTGCTCCGGCGCGAAGTGCCGCCACCGCGCCCTGGTCGAGTACTTCGGTCAGGCGCACGCGGCCGAGACCTGCCGCGCCTGCGACATTTGCCTGGGCGAAACCGAGGAGGTGGCGGACGCTCTCATCGTCGCGCAGAAGATCGTCTCTTGCGTCGTGCGCGTCCGCGAGTCGTGGGGCGTCTCCCATGTCGTCGGTGTGTTGCGCGGCGAAGACACGGAGAAGATCCGCGAGCGCCAGCACGACCAGCTTTCCACGTACGGCCTGCTCAAAGGTCACAACCGGAACGACCTCCGGGAATGGGTCTACCAGCTCGTGGCGCAGGAGTTTCTGGCGCAGACGGACGGGGAGTACCCGCTGCTCAAATTGGGACCCCGGGCCCGCGAGGTGCTGAAGGGCTACGCCGAAGTCCGTTTGCGCCAGCCGGCCATCCAGAAGAAAGACCGCGCCGGCTCGTCCTCGGTCTCCTCACGCCAGACCCTCCCCATCGCCGACGGCCCCTACGACCGCCAGCTCTTCGAAACGCTCCGCGTCTGGCGCCGCGCCGAAGCGCAGGAGCGCGGCGTGCCCCCCTACGTCATCTTCAGCGACCGCACCCTCCGCGAGTTGGCCCGCCTCCGCCCGTCCACCCGCTATGAGCTCCGGGGAATCTACGGAATCGGCGACGCCAAGCTCGAAGCCTTCGGCGACGCCGTGCTCTCGCAGATTGCGTCGCAAGGCGGCTAAGGCGGCGCTGCCACCGCGGGCAGGATGCCCGCGGCCCCATGAGGATCACTCGGCCCTTGTGCGAACGCGCGAGAGGAACGCCGGCGTCCTCGCCGGCTGGCCCGTGGGCGTCTCGCCCGCGATTCTTCGGGGCGGCGAGGACGCCGCCCCGCCAGCCGCCGAGACGGCGGCGCTCCCTGGAGAGGCTCCTCACACGTACTCGAGAATCCGCGCGACATGCTCCCATTCCGTGGCGCCGTTGCCGATGGCCACGCGGATGGCGTACTGGCCGCGGAGCTTGGTGTGGGAGACGAACAACTGGCCGCCGGCGTTCATGGCCTCGAGCGCGGCCATCGTTTCGTCGTCGGTGCGGAGGCGGAACACCACCACGCTGAACGACTGCGAGAGCACGTTCACGCCTTCGCGCTTGCGCAGTTCCCCGGCCAGTCGTTCCGCGAAGCCGATGTGGCCGCGTATCACGTCGCGCAAGTGCTCGAGACCGTAGTGCTCCATCACCAGCCACAACTTCAGCGCGCGGAAGCGGCGGCCCAGTTGGAGACCGTAGTCCATGTAGTTGATCTCGGCCGTGTCCGTCGTCTTGAGGTACTCGGGGATGAGCGAGAACGTCTCGCGCAGCACGTCCGGGCGGCGCGTGTAGAGGACGCTGCAGTCGACTTGGGTAAACAGCCACTTGTGCGGATTCATCACCAGGGAATCGGCGGATTCGATCCCGTCCCAGATCCAGCGGTTCTCGGGACAGATGGTCGACGACCCCGCGTAGGCCGCATCGACGTGCAGCCAGCAGTTCTCCTTGCGGGCGATCTCGCCGATCGCGCGGACCGGATCGACCGCCGCCGTGGACGTCGTCCCGGTCGTGGCCACGATCACGCAGGGCAACGCTCCCGCCGCCCGGTCGCGCGCGATGGCCTGCTCGAGCGCGTCCGGCCGCATCCGGAACTGCTCGTCGCTGGCGATATGCACGATGTTCGATTGACCGAAGCCGAGGGCCAGTGCGGCCTTGTCCACCGAAGAGTGCGCGTGCTCGGAGCAGTAGACGCGGAGCGGCGGCAGATCGCGGCCGGTCATCCCACGGCCGCGAATGTCCAGGCCCGTGGCCTCACGCGCGGCGGCCAGCGCCAGAAAGACGTTGATCGAAGCAGTGTCGTTGATGATGCCGAACAGGTCGGAGGGCAACCCCATCGCGTCGCGCAGCCAGCGCAGCGCCAGCGTCTCCAGCTCCGTCAGCGCCGGCGATGTCTTCCAGAGCATCCCGTTGGCGTTGATAGCCGCCGAGAGCATCTCCCCGATCACCCCCGCCTGCGAGCCGGTGATGCTGAAGTAGGCGAAGAACGACGGGTGGTTCCAGTGCGTGATGCCGGGCAGAATCTTCTGCACGAACTCTTGGAACAGGACCTCGTAAGGCTTCCCGGCCTCGCTCGCCGCCCGCGCGAACTGTTTCTCCACCTGGCCCGGCTGCACTTGCGAGAGCACGGGATAGGAGTCGATGTTCTCGAAGTAGTCGGCAATCCAGTCGACGGTGCGATGGGCCGCGGCGCGGAATTCGTGGGTGGAAGAATCGAGCTTGGGCATTCGCGCGATTGTAAGACCGCTCCACCCGCGGCGGCCCGTTCGTCCGCCCGGGCTGAGATTTTTGAAACGATTAGACACCTATACGTCACTAACAGGACAAGGCCCTGAAATGCGTGCACTGGTGTACAGCACGGACGGAGATTTTGCCGCTCCGCTCCTCTTGTCGGCACTCCAAGCCGCGGTGTACGAGATCAATGAGCCCGCGGACGAGATGGAGCTGCTGGCCATCGCCGCGAACGGGGACGTGGACCTGATCGCCATCCAGACCGCGCTGGCCCCGCCGGCGATGCTCTCGCTGGCGCGGCGCATCCGCCAGCTCGACCGTCAGGTGATGCTGTTTTTTCTCCTGCAGTCGTGCGATGGCGACGCGGTCCTCGCGGCGATGCGCGCGGGGGTCAACGACATCCTGACCTGCAGCAGCACCTCCGATGAGGTGGCGGACGTGCTCGGGCGGGTGATGCGTCACGTGCCCGCACCGCGGCCCCAGACGGAGTTGGTTGCCGGCACGCGGCTGGTCGGCCACACCAAGCCGATCGAGCAACTGCGGCGTTCGATCCAGCGGGTGGCGGCGTGCGACAGCAACGTCCTGATCACGGGAGAGACCGGCACGGGCAAGGAGCTGACGGCGGAGTTGATTCACGCGAACAGCCGCCGGCGCGACCGCCCCTTCGTCTCGATCAACTGCGCGGCCATCCCCGAGGGACTGCTGGAGAGCGAACTGTTCGGGTACGAGCGGGGCGCGTTCACGGGAGCGCATGCCGCGCGGGAAGGGAAGCTGCAATACGCGCAGGGAGGAACGCTCTTCCTCGACGAAGTGGGCGACATGACCCTCTACGCGCAGGCGAAGATCCTTCGCGTCATCGAGAGCCGGAAGGTGCAGCGCCTCGGCGGGAACCGCGAGATCGCCGTGAACATCCGCATCATCGCCGCCACCAATCAGAACCTCGAGCAACTCACGTCCCAGCAGAAGTTCCGGCAGGACCTCTTCTTTCGACTGAACGTGGCCCGGCTGCATCTCCCTCCGCTCCGCGAGCACGCCGACGACATCCCGGAGCTCGTCGAAGAAGTGGTGCGCGAGCTCGCGGCCCGCGTGGACCGGCGCATCGACGCCATCGACCCGGCCTTCCTCGAACCGCTGTTGCGTTACACGTGGCCGGGCAACATCCGCGAGTTGCGCAATGTCATCGAGTCGACGATCGTCTTCGGCTCCACCAGCCGCGTCACCCGTCGCGACCTTCCGCCCTATCTCCGGGCCCTGTTCGCCAGCGAAGAGCGAAAGCGGGAGTCGGAGCGCGAGCAGATCGTCGGAGCGCTACGCACCGCCGGCTGGAACCGCAACGAAGCGGCCCGCCTCCTCGGCTGCTCCCGCATGACGCTCTACCGGAAGATGGTGAAGTACGACCTCTTCCCCTCGAACGCCACCGTCCACGCCGCCCGCAACCTCGGCGCGTAGGGCAACAGCGCTTGCGACCGCGGTCACGAGCCGGCGAGAACGCCGGCGTTCCAGGACGCGACGCTCCCATTCCAGAGGACCCTCTTGGCGTGGTGCACGACGGCCACAGACTCGCGTAACACGGCCCGTGTCACACCGCGTAACACGTCACACCCTCCCGCCACGTCCGTTTTTCGCCAACCCGCTCGGAACAATCACGTTAACGCGCGCAGCGTGATGGCAGCGACGTTGAAGAAGGGCGGGTATCCAACATGGCAACCCCGTACGCCATCGCCGCAGTCGGCCGCGCGATTCTCTCCATGCTCGCGGCAGCCGTGCCTAAGCCGGAGTTCGCCGGGGCGGCCTTCGAGCTCTATCAGTCGAAGCACCTGCAGGCGCCGATGGAGGAAGGGGTCGGTCTCTATCTCTATCGCATCACCCCGGGCGGCGCGGTGCGCAACCTGCCCCCTCGCACTGGGATCGACGGACGCCGCTACCGCCCTTCCATGCCGGTGGACCTGCACTACCTCCTGATCACCTACGCCCGCGACGCCTTCAAGCAGCAGCGGCTCCTGGGCTGGGCCATTCGCACCATCGAAGACACGCCGCTCTTCCACGCCAGCCTGCTCAATCAATACGGACCGGAGACCGATACCTTCGGCGAGAACGAGTTCGCCGACGTTCTCTTCGAGACGATCTCCATCCCGGACATGAGCTCCATCTGGGACGCGGCCAAGTCCCAGATCCAGCCTTGCGTCGCCTACGTGGTGCGCATGATCCCGCTCGAATCGCAGCTCGAGATGATCGAGGCCGACCGCGTGCAGACGCGCGTCTTCGACATGGGGAAGGTGACGCCTTGACCTCCGTGGCCGTCCTGGAGCGCCTGAGCATCGTCTGTCCCCTGGGCGTGCGATTCCGCGATGAAGCGACCGGCTCCTTCGTCACCGACTCGCTCTCGGTGACCGTCTGGCCGGCTGCGCAACCGGAACAGCGCACGAGCGGGATCACCAACAACGGCACGGTGTTCGTGTTCCGCAACCTGCCCGGTCTGCGCGAGGTGGAACGTGGCGATGGCGATGGCGCCTACTGGGCCGCGCAGACGCCGCGCTTCGCCTTCGTCCTGGAAGTGCGCGACCGCGCCGGCCGCTATCTCCCCTACCGCCTCCCGATCCAACTGCCCCAGCGCCGCATCCTGGGCATCGACCTCACCTCCCCACTCTCCTCGCCGCTGGCCATGCAGATCGGACTGGAAGAGGGATCGCTCCCTCTCTTTTCTGCTCCTTCGCGCTCCGCTCTCGACGGACTGGGCACGCTGCGCGCCGAACTGCTCGACACCGGCACGCAACGACCCGCCGCCTGGGCTCTGGTCGAGGCCAAGGCAGGCGAGCAGCGCCTGGTCACCGGCATGGCCGACCACGAGGGACGGGTGATGCTGCCGCTCTTCTATCCGAAGCCGGTCATCACCCTCGGCTCGCCCGGCTCCGGCAACACGCCCCTCACGCAACAGACCTGGAGCGTGGACTTCACCGTTCGTTATCGCCGGCGCGAGCCGGTTCCGGAGATCCCCGATCTCGTCGACGTCCTCACGCAACCGGCCGCCACGGCGTGGGAGCAGAGCTCCCCGCTGACCGGCTGGACGCAGGCCACGCTGCAGTTCGGGCGCGAGCTGCGACTGGCCACGGCTTCCGGTGGCGTCGGGACGTCGACCTTGCTCATCACCCCGGCGGGGTAGCCGCCTTGACCGAAACGAGGAGAACCGAATGCCAGAATATCTAGCTCCAGGCGTCTACGTCGAAGAGGTTTCGTTCCGCGCGAAATCGATCGAGGGCGTGAGCACGACGACCACGGCGTTCGTCGGGCCGACACGCTTCGGACCGATCGAGCTCGTCCCGGACGTCATCACCAGTCTCGTCGAGTTCGAGCGCATTTACGGCGACCGGCAGCCGCTCGACTTCGGCGCCGGTCCGATCCACAACTACATGTGGCACGCCGTGCGGATGTTCTTCGAGAACGGCGGCAAGCGACTCTACGTCGCGCGCGTGTTCGCCGGCGGCACGCCGGAAGTGGTGACGGCTTCGCCGCTGGCCTCCCCGGTGGAGTTCTCGCCCGGCGTGGCCGTGTCCAAGAGCACCGGGGCCATGCTGGTCTCGGCCCGCTTCCCCGGCGCGGGCGGCAACATGCACGTGCGCATCACGCTCGCCGCCGGAGCGAACGTCTACGATACCGCCACCACGACGCTGCGGGGAGTGGTGGCCAACGACCTTGTGATCGTCAACTCCACGAACGCCGCCGGCAATGCCATCACGCCCGGCGATCCGGACTTCTGGCTGACCGAGCAGTTCTTCGACGGCACGTCGATGAAGTGGCGGTTGCAGCGGCCCGGCAGCGGTCCGCTCACGCTGGACGGGACCATCGACAACATCCGCGTCGTCACCGCCACGGTGACTGTGACCGCCAGCGACCCGAACATCCCTTCGTGGGTCTACCCCGACCTGGCGCTCGATGGGCGCCACCGCCGCAACGGCGCGGACGACTCGCTGGCCGGCATGTTCGCCGCCGAGCAGCCCTCGCTCGGACGGGCGCGGTCGATCCCCCTGGTCATGAACCTCGACGAGTACGACGACGCCGTCGCGCTGGTCCAGCACATCGTCGGACTGGCGCCCATTCCCTCCGATCCGCTCAAGGCCTTCGGGCCGCAGCTCAAGAACCCCGTCTCCAGCGACTCGGAGCGTGCCTTCACTTTCGCGCTCGTCGATGGCGACGACGGCTCGCTCCCCGCGCCCATCGACTACCAGGGCAAGGGCGGCGATCCGACCGACAAGTTCAAGAGCGGCCTGAAGGCGCTCGAGGACATCGACGAGGTCTCCATCGTCGCCGCGCCCGGCTCCACCCTCGGTCACGACGCCTCCTCGGTGGCCACCAGCCGCTCCATGGCCATCCTCCAGGCCGTGGTCACGCATGCCACGCAGATGCGCTACCGCATCGCCGTCCTGGATTGCGGCGACAGCCAGACCATCGCCGACGTGCGCGAGATGCGCGGCAAGATCGACTCGACCTACGCCGCCTTCTACTACCCCTGGATCACCGAGTTCGACCCGGTCACGCAGAAAGACGTGAATCTCCCGCCCAGCGGCGCGGTGGCCGGCATCTACGCGCGCAACGACATCAACCGCGGCGTCTACAAGGCCCCGGCCAACGAGGTCGTGGACGGCGCCATCGGGTTGGAGAAGATCCTCAACAAGGCCCAGCAGGACATCCTCAATCCTCTGGGCATCAACTGCTTCCGCTTCTTCGAGGGACGCGGCTTCCGCCTCTGGGGTGCGCGCACGACGAGCTCGGATCCCGAGTGGAAGTACGTCAACCTCCGCCGCTACTTCGCCTACCTCGAGCACTCCATCGACAAGGGCACGCAGTGGGCGGTGTTCGAGCCGAACGGCGAGCGCCTCTGGGCCAACATCCGCATCACCATCACCGACTTCCTCTTCAATGAATGGCAGAACGGCGCGCTCCTCGGCGATCGCCCCGAGAAGGCCTTCTTCGTCAAGTGCGACCGCTCGACGATGACGCAGAACGATCTCGACAACGGCCGGCTGGTCTGCCTCGTCGGCGTCGCCGCTCTGCGTCCCGCCGAGTACGTGATCATCCGCATCGGTCAGTGGACCGCCGACCGGAAAGTCTAAGGAGATTGAGCCATGGCCGATCGCGACCGACCCTACATGCAGTTCAACTTCCTGGTGAACCTCGGCGGCGGCTCCGATCCGGGGTCCATCCAGGGCGGCTTCCAGGAAGTCTCCGGCCTCAGCACCGAGCTGGCGCAGCAGGACTACCGCGTGGGCAACGCGCCGCACAACAACGTCATCAAGCTCACGGGCCTCAACAAGGCCGCGGACGTGACGTTCAAGCGCGGCATCATCAAGCCCGAGGCCCTCTTCGGCTGGCTCAACGAGGTCCGCGAAGGCGCGCCCAACACCCGCCGCACCATCACCGTCGAGCTGCAGAGCGAAGACCACCGCACCGTGGCCCGCTGGACGCTCAACGAAGCGCGTCCGCTGAAGTACACCCTCGGCGGCCTCAACGCCAAGGGGAACGACGCGGCCATGGAAGAGCTGGTGATCGCGTACGAGCGCTTGCAGGTCGAGGCCGTATGACCGTTGCGCGTCCGCTGCCGGGGATCCGTTTCGAGGCGCAGGCACGTCCGCTCCGCGACGTGCTGCCTCGCATGGACATCCCCGTCTTCGTGGGCTTTGCCGCCTCGGGACCGCTGCACACTCCCGTGGCCGTCGAGGACGTCGCCGCACTGGCGATGATCTTCGGCGGCGACGTGGAGCTGCCGCGGCCTCCAGGCGCCCGCGAGCCGCGGTACGCGCATCTCGCTCCCGCCGTCCGCGAGTTCTTCCGCAACGGCGGCCGGCGCTGCTGGGTCATTCGCGTCGCGGATCCGCAGACCGCCACCGCCAACACGTTCACCGTCCCCGGCCTCTTTCAGTCCGCACCGCTGCTGCCCGCCATGGCCCTGGCCCGTTCCCAGGGGAGCTGGTCGGACGTCGTGCGCATTCGGACGAACCTCGTGCCGGTGCCGCTGAAGTTGCAGGCATTCGCGCTGGCCGGGCCAACGCTGGACGTGCAGATCGCCTCTTCGCGCGACGTCAGGCCGGGCGACCTGCTCCGTCTCTCGTGGACGCTGTCCGATCTCGCGCTGTATCTCTTCGTGTCGTCCGCCGCCACGATCGCGCCGCGGGTGGCACGCATCGGAGGGACGGCGCAGTGGATTCGCAGAACCATCCCTTCGCCGCTTGCCGATCCGACCTTCGTCGAGGAGCCTGCGCCGCTGATGGCCCCGGCCGGCACACTGGCCGTGGAACGGCTGACGTTCGATCTCACGGCCAGCCGTGAATTCGCGGCCACGTTGCGCCTGACCGGATTGGGATTCGATCCCGCACATCCACGTTACGCCGGCGCACTGCCGGACGACGTGGACCTGTTCACCGACGGTCCGGAGAGCGACTGGCCGGAGCTGTGGCGCGATGCACGCTCGCCGCGCTTCCCGATCGCGGTGAAAGCGGCCGGTACGCGTTACCTGCCGCTCGGCATGGCCGCGCTCTTCTCGGAAGCATCCAAGCCGGAGCCGGCCACCGCGGCGGCGCTCGTGCGCGACGGTCTGTCGACCTTTGGAGCCGAGCTCTTTCTCGACCCACAGCTCCGCACGACGCAGTTGCGCGATCTGCTCGATCACGCGAACGCACTCCGCTATCAGGCCGGCCTCTCGCTCACCGGCATCCACGCGGCCCTCGGCATCGAGGAAGCGACGATGCTGGCCGTGCCCGACGTCGTGCATCGCGGCTGGATCGAAGACGACGGCGGCGCACTCGCTTCACCGCCGCCCTCCTCGCCGCTCGCCCATCCCGAGCTGTGGCGCTGGAGAGACTGCCGCGAGCCGCTGCCCGCCACACCGCCGAGGGTGATCGCCGGATTCGTGGCCTGCGGCGCACTCGATCCGGTCGACTCGCCCCTGCTCACCGCGACCGACCCCGACGGCGGCACGTACGAGCTCACCTGGACGCGTCTGTCCGGCGCCGTCGACGAACTGCAGGAAGCGACGCAGCCCGACTTCAGCGACGCAGCGACCATCTCCATCGGCGAGAGCGGCACCTTCAAGTTCCTCGGCCGGCCCGCGGGAGACTACTTCTATCGCGTACGCCGCCTCCTCGACGGACGCAGCAGCGACTGGTCCAACGGCGTGGCCGTGCGCGTGGCCAGCGCCAGCGGCTTCGTGGCCGTGGCCGACGACGACACTGACGATCCTCACCTCGTCGAGGTCCATCAGGCCATGCTGCGCATGTGCGCCGCACGGGCCGACCTCGTGGGCCTGCTCTCGCTGCCGCGCCACTACGACGCGCGACGCGCCATCACTCACAACACGACCCTCATGAACGCACTCGAGCCGCAGGCGCTGAGCTACGGAGCCCTCTGGCATCCGTGGTTGATCGGCCGCGACGACGAAGGCGGACCGCTCCGCGCCACGCCCCCCGACGGCGCAACCGCCGGTGTCATGGCCGCGCGTGCCCTGGCGCGCGGCGCGTGGGTGGCCCCCGCGAACGAGCCGCTCCGCGGCGTGCTCGCCCTCACCCCCGAGATTCCCTCCAGCGCGCGGCAGGCCCTGCAGGACGCGGCCGTGAACCTCATTCGCCGCGAGCCGGCCGGGTTTCTCTGTCTCGACGCCGACACGCTCAGCAGCGATGAGGACGTCCGCCCGCTCAACGTGCGCCGCCTGCTCATCCTGGTGCGCCGTGCCGCCTTGCGCACCGGAAACGATTACGCCTTCGAGCCGCACGGCATCACCCTGCGCAACACGATCAAGCGCGGCTTCGAGTCGATGCTGGCCCTGATGTACGCGCGCGGCGCGTTCGCGGGACGCAACGCCACGTCCGCGTATCAGGTCGTCACCGACGAAACCGTCAACACCACGCAGAGCGCCGACCAGGGACGCTTCATCGCCGAGCTCCGCATCGCTCCCTCGCGGCCGCTCTCGTTTCTCACCGTGCGCCTCGTGCAGCGCGGCGAGGCCGCGACGGCGGAGGAGGTGCGCTGATGGCCGAGGCCAAGACCGTCTATCCGTTCAGCGCCTTCAACTTCGACGTGCAGATCGAAGTGGCCGGCCTGGGCATCAAGAAAGTCTGCGAAGGGCAGTTCTCCGAGTGCGACGGCCTGGAGATGACCATGGACGTGAAGACGATCCGCGAAGGCGGCAACAACGTCTCGCAGATCCGGCTCCTGGGCGGCGTGAACTACGGCCAGGTCACGCTCAAGCGGGGCATGACCGCCAACAGCCTCGACCTCTGGGACTGGTTCGACGCGCTGCAGCTCGCCGTCCCCTCGCAACTGCGCAAGGACATGCGCGGCGAAGCGACGATCGTCCTCAGAACTCCCAATCGCGAGAAAGAGCGCGTGCGCTTCATCCTCCGCAAGTGCCTGCTCACCAAGCTCAAGGCCCCCGCGCTCAACGCCAGGGACGGCGTCGTGGCCATCGAGGAGCTGCAGCTCACCTACGAGTCGATGTCCATCGAGCGCGGCGGAGGTCTCGATGCCTGAACAGCAGAAGATCGCTAAGGCCGAGCTGCAGGAGCTCGACACCGCCTTCGCCCAGCAGATCAACAAGGACAAGGCCACCAAGGTCCAGTTCAATCCGGACTCGCTGAAGGTCGCCTTTGCCAATCAGATCCAGCAGCCGCAGGGCGGCGGCGACCAGGGCGGCGCGCAGGCGCAGCAGTTCGTCGGCGCCGGCTCCACCAAGCTCACGGCCATGCTCTGGTTCGACGTCACCCAGGAGCTGGGCGATCTGCCGGACGTGATCGATGTGCGCAAGCTCACCGCGCGCGTGGCCTACTTCATCACCCCGAAGGGAGAGCCCGCCAACGCGCCGAAGAAGTGGATCCCGCCGGCGGTGCGCTTCCTCTGGGGCACATTCCAGTTCGACGGGATCATGGAAGGACTGGAAGAGACGCTCGAGCTCTTTTCCGCAGAGGGGCGACCTTTGCGCGCGTCCGTGGCCATCACGCTCACGCAGCAGAAGATCACCACCTTCGCCTTCAACGACAAGAACGTCGCCCAGCCGGCAGGCTTCAAGCGCACCGCCGGAACGACGCCGCAATCGCAGGCCACGGACAACTCCAACCTGCAATCGATGGCCGCCTCGCAACCGGGTGGCAGCGGCGGTGGCGGCGGCGGAAGCAACGGCGCCGGACGCGACTGGCAGAGCGTGGCCTCGGCCAACGGCATCGAGAACCCACGTCTCCTCGAGCCCGGCCAGTTCATCGACTTCGAGGCCACGACCCCGCGAATCCTGACGGAGTGAACGCATGGCAACTGTGATCAACGATCTGACCATCGAGCCGAAGGCCGCACCGCCGAAAGAGGCGGAGGCCGCCGGACAGGGCGCCGGCGGCGGCGGCAAGTCCGGTCCGGAGCTCGAGCGCGAGCTGGAGAAACTGCAGCGCCGCGCCCACGACCGCAAGCTGCGCCTCTGGGCGCACTGAGCCGCAACACGAGGAGAAGACATGCCCGGCGGAAACAGCGACAAGATGAAAGCAACACGGCCCTCGATCTACGTCGACGGCGCCGAGGATGCCACTCTGTCGCAGGGGCTGCTGCGCATGTCGGTGCACGAGACCGTGCAGGGCCTCTACCGCGCCGAGCTCCGCTTCGGGAACTGGGGACCGAAAGGCAACGAGATCGGCTTCCTCTACTTCGACCGCAAGAAGCTCGACTTCGGCAAGGCGCTGCGACTGCAGCTCGAGAACGATCTCCTCTTCGACGGCCGCGTCTCCGCGATCGAAGCCGAATTCGGCGAAGGGGCCAGTCCGGAGATCGCGGTTCTGCTCGAAGACCGGCTCCAGGACCTGCGCATGACCCGTCGCACGCGCACCTTTCAGGACATCAGCGACGAGCAAGTCCTCCGCAAGATCGCCAGTGAGCACGGACTCACTCCGACGGTCGAGGTCAGCGGACCCACTCACAAAGTGCTGGCGCAGGTGAACCAGAGCGATCTGGCCTTCATGCGCGAGCGGGCTCGCGCCGCGGGTGCCGAGCTCTGGATCGACGACCGCAAGCTCTTCGCCAAACCACGCACCGCCCGCAACGCCGCGCCCCTGAAACTGAAGTACGGCTCCGACCTCCGCCAGTTCACCGCCACGGCCGACCTGGCCCATCAACGCACGAGCGTCACCGTCTCCGGCTGGGACGTCGGCGGCAAGAAGGCCATCACGTCGAAGGTCGACGAGGCGGCGGTGCGCAATGAGCTGGGGAGCGATTCCAGCGGTGCCAAGGTCCTCGATGCGGCTTTCGGCAAGCGCACCGAGTCGGTCGCGCACACCGTGCCGCTCACCTCCGACGAAGCGAAGGCGCATGCCGAGGCGTGGTATCGCGCCGCGGCGCGCCGCTTCCTCGTCGGACGCGGCCTGGCGCAGCCGAACGCAAAACTGCGCGTCGGGGCCTGGGTCGAGCTCGACGGCCTCGGAGCCCTCTTCAACGGCAAGTACTACCTCGCCGACGTCCACCATCTCTTCGATGGTCCCGGCGGGTTCCGCAGCGAGTTCACGGCCGAGCGTCCCGGCCTGGGGAGCGTGTGATGGACACCATGGCTCTCTTCGAATCGCTTCTCACCAGCCGCGACGCCTCCGGCCTGGGCGGTCGCTGGTTCGGCGTCTATCCCGCCATCGTCAGCGACAACAACGATCCCGAGGGCATCGGTCGCGTGAAGGTCACGCTGCCGTGGGCTCCCGACACGGGCGGCGACAAATACGACGCCTGGGCGCGCGTGGCCACCCTCATGGCCGGCAACAACCGCGGGAGCTGGTTCATCCCCGACACCGGAGATGAAGTGCTGGTCGCGTTCGAAGGCGGCGATCCCCGCCGGCCGTACGTCGTCGGCGCACTCTGGAACGGCCAGGACAAGCCGCCCGAGTCGATGGACGGCGGTGGCAGGAACGACAAGAAAGTCCTCCGCTCACGCAACGGCGTGAAGATCACCCTCGACGACAAGGACGGCCAGGAGAAGTTCATCGCCGAGACGCCCGGCGGTCAGAAGCTCACGCTCAAAGACGGTCCCGGCTCCATCGAGCTCACCGACAGCAACGGCAACTCCATCAAGATGGAGCCGAGCGGCATCACCCTCACCACCTCCGCCTCGCTGACCATCAACGCCAGCACCATGACCGTGAACGCGTCGTCGGTGACCGTCACCGGCGCCACCACGCTCAGCTCCACGCTCATGGTGGGCGCAAGCATCACCACGCCCTCCATCACCTCCGCCTCCTACACGCCCGGCGCCGGGAACATGTGGTGATGACGATGGAACAACACATCGAATGGACCTCGCCCGCCGCGCTCTGGGACCAGTTCAACGGTCCGACGGCGGAGAGCCAGCGCCGCGTGTTCCGCACGCCGGCCATCCTCCGCTTCGCCACCGACGACTTCATGCAGGACTTCATCAGCGTGATGCAGAACGATCCGCGCCGCGTGGCCACCATGCTGGCGGTGCCGGAGAATTGGCGCCAACCCGCGGCCGAGACCGAGGTCCCACGCACGCGGGGAGGACTCATGGGCGCACTCGAGCGCGCGCGCACGGCCACCGTCCGCAGACTCGAGGCGCGGCAGGGCATCGTCCGCAACGGCGCGTGGAACGAGGCGCCGGCCGAGCGGCCGCTCAAGTTCTATCAGCCGGCGCATCAGCGCTATTACCTCGTCACGGCGGCCCTGATCTGCCGCATCGTCGGACTCCCCGACCGGGCCGTGGACACCACCAGGCAGGAGAAGACGACGTTCGTGTTGCGGATGCTCCAGCCACCGGCCACGACGCGGTTCAATCCCGATCCCGCGGCCTCGGCCGAGCTGGCCCACGTGAACGGCGCGTGGGTTCCGATCACCGACGGCGCCACGCTCGTCGCAGGCGAGACGCAATACCCGCTCTCCCCGTTCACCTATGAGGAAGTCGACGGCCGTAAGCGCCGCGTCTTCAACGGCCTCATTCCCGTGGCCAGGCGCGAGGAGTTGCTCGCGGCGAAGACGCCCGATCCTCCGGGCACCAATGCCTCCCCGCTCATCCCCATCGACGGGCGGCAGATGCTGCTGAAAACCCAGGTGCTCGGACCGTGGGCGGCGCTCACCGACGTGGCCAAGCTCTCAGCGAAGCAGGTTGCGGCGACGAGCGAGCCGCCACCCGATCCCGTGGCACGTGCAGCGGCCATCGCCGCCGCGCGCAAGATCGCCAACGAGCAGATCCAGACCGTCTCCTGGCTCATCCTGCTGGATCTCGATCAGTGGCTCCTCGAGAACCTGTCTGAGGTACATGATGCCGTAATCGCCGGCTCCTCGGCCGGACTGACCGGGACGAAGCTCGCCGCATGGCAGGCGCTGCAGAACATCCAGCACAACGGATCCTCTCTGATCGCGGCCATGAACGCGATCCGTCCGAGCAAGAACCAGCTCGAGACCGTGAAGTCGGTGTATCGCACCGGCGCTTCCGACTGGCCGACGTTCCCGTTCCAGTTCGTCACGGCGGACCAGATCGACTTCACGACCGACGCCGCACAACGGGCCTCGCTCGAGGCGGCGCTCGTTGCCGCGCTCGATCAGCCGCTGCCGGGCGTGGTGCCGATGGCGCCGCGTCAGGTCGCCCAGGCCAGCGCCACCCTGCACCGGTCGCCATGGTTCACCGTGCGCTGCGTGTTCGAGCGGCCCGAGTGCACCGGAGTGAAGCCGGCCGTGGTCAGCGATCCCACCGCGTCGTTCCAGATGGCGGCGTTCTTCGACTCCGACGCTCCCGCGCGCCCGGTGCGCATCGCCATGCCGGCCGACACCACGCCGGCCGGACTGCGCAAGTTCGACAAGAACACGGCCTTCGTGATGTCCGACGTGCTGTGCGGGCAATTCAACGCCGCCAAGAACCTCGGCTTCATCGATCTGGTCCTGGCCGTTCTCCCGTTCCCGCTGCACAAAGACCTCTCCGTCACGCCGTCGCCCTGCACCTCGGGCAGTGATCCCGACGGGCTCACGTGCTCCTTCTCCATCCCCATCATCACCATCTGCGCGCTGATCCTGCTGATGATCATCGTCAAGCTCCTGGACATCATCTTTTTCTGGATGCCCTTCTTCCAGATCTGCCTCCCTCTGCCGAAGTTCGACGCCAAGCTGGAAGTGAAAGCGGAGATCGGAAACTGATGCGAGCGCTCACACCTCGACCGCCCCTCGCGGACGCAAGACGCCTGCTCTTGCTCCCGCTCCGTGGAGCGCCGCCGTCCCGGCGGCTGGCCCGGCGGCGTCTCGCCGCCGGCCCTGGGAGGACCTCCTAATGGACGCCGGAAAACTCTTCGGTCGGGGCATCGCCTTTCCGCCTCACGTCGGCGCCGACGGACGCATGGCCTGGTCGGAAGGCGAGACCAACATCCGCGAGAACATCGAGATCATTCTGCGCACCGAGGAGCGCGAGCGGCTGAACCTCCCCACGTTCGGGGGCGGCCTGCGCCTCTTTCTCTTCGAGCCCAACACCGTCACCACACGCTTCCAGATCCAGGACCGCATCACCCGCGCGCTGCAGCAGTGGGAGCCGCGCGTGCTCGTCTCTTCGGTCGACGTCGACGAAGACCCAGGCGATCCGCAATCCGCGATCGCCACCGTTCACTACCAGCTCGTGGCCACGAGCGCCGCCGCACAGGTGTCGCTACGCGTGAGCCTCGGAGGATGAAGGCATGCCCATCACGCTGCCGAAGATCGACGATCGCCGCTACGACCAACTGGTCGACGAAGCGATTTCGCGCATTCCGGTCCACACGCCGGAGTGGACGAACTTCAACCGCAGCGATCCCGGCGTCACCCTCATCGAGGTCTTCGCCTTCCTCACGGAGAGCATCCTCTACCGCGCCAACCAGATTCCGGAGCGCAACCGGAAGAAGTTCCTGCAGCTCCTGCGCATCCCGCTCAATGCGGCCACCGAGGCGCGCGGCCTGGTGACCTTCACCAACGGCGTGGCCGCGGTCAAGCCGGAGCCGGTCGTGCTCACCGAGGGGGTCGAAGTCCGCGCCGGCGAAGTCCCCTTCCGCACCACGCGCAGCATCGACGTGCTGCCCATCGAAGGACAGATCTTCATCAAGCAGAAGACCGCCGACGCCAGCGGCGACCTGCTCAAGTACTACCAGCAGCTCTACGCCTCCTACCGCGGCACGCCCACCGAGATCACCCCGCAGCTCTACGCCTCGGTGCCGTTCCCCACGCGCGAAGGCACGCCGGTCGCGCTCAGCGACACAGTCGACAACTGTTTCTGGCTGGCGCTGCTCGTGCGCGACAGCGACGTTCGCTCCGGCGTCACGCCCGAGCTGATGCGCGCGCAGATCGCGAACCGCACGCTTTCCCTCGGCGTCGTCCCCTCGCTCTCTGAAAGCCAGGCCACCCTCCCCTCGGGCCGCGCCTTCGCCACGAAAGCGGGCGTCTCCATCAAGGCCGACACGCCGAACGTCCCCGCCAGCGGCGGCCTGCCCGAAGACATCGCACAGCGCACCGCCGCATACAGGCCCGTCGACGTGAAGACCGATTCCGACCTGCTGGCCGTGCCCGGCGTCGCCGACATCACGCTCCCCAGCGCGTCGCTGCTTCGCCTCTGGAACAACATCGATCCGCTGGAGACGGGCGTGAACGAGCTCCCGCCGGCCATCGAAGATCCGACCGTCGAGGCCCGGCTCATCACCTGGGTGCGCATCACCCTCACTTCCGAGGCCTCGGCCAGTTTCCTCTGGATGGGCATCAACGCCGTGCCGGTCACGCAGCGCGCGCGGGTCGTGAACGAGCTCCTTCCGGACGGAACCGGCGAGCCCGATCAACTGGTCCGCCTCTCGCTCGCCCCGGTCCTGCCCAGCTCCGTCCAGCTCACCGTGACCCATCTCGGCACGACCAGCACCTGGATTGAAACGCAGGACCTCGCAACCGCCGGCTCTGAAGTGCCGGTGCCCGACCCGCGCATCCCACCGGGAGGACGGCAGCGGACCAACGCGGAGCCGAAGGTCTTCACGCTCAACGCCGAGTCGGGAGAGATCCGCTTCGGCGACGGCGAGCGCGGCGCACGTCCGCCCGCCGGCTCGACCATTCGCGCCACATACGACTTCGCGCTCGGCGCGGAAGGCAACGTCGGCGCGAACACGATCAACACCTCTCCCGCGTTGCCGGACGGCTTCAAAGTCGCCAATCCCATTCCCACCTGGGGCGGTGCGGACGCGGAGTCGGTGCAGCAGGGGGAGAAACAGATCTCGCGCTACCTGCAGCACCGCGACCGTCTGGTTACGCGCGAGGACTTCCTCTCCATCACCCTGCGCACGCCGGGCGTGGAGATTGGCCGCGTCGAAGTGCTGCCGAACTTCCATCCCGATTTCGGAGGCGGCGAAGTGGCCGGCGTGGTGACGCTGATGCTCATCCCGGCGAAGGATCCGCAGCAACCCGACGCACCGTTGCCGCGGCGACCGTTCCTCGACGCGGTCTGCCGCTACCTCGATCCCCGCAGGCTGGTGACCACCGAGGTCGTGTTGCGCGGGCCGAGCTATCAGGGCGTGTGGATCTCCATTGGGATCCGCGTGGCGCCGGGCTTCAACGAATCGGAGATCATCGAAGCCGTCAAGGCCGACATCACGAAGTTCCTCGCGCCGACCGCGGGAGGCACCCAACAACTGCCGGCCGATCCGTCGCAGATCTTCGCCAGCCGCGAGACCGCTCCGAACGGATGGAAGCTTTCCAAGCCGGTCGTGGCGCTCGAGCTGGCCGCGGTGGCCAACCGCACGCACGGCGTCGAGTTCGTCGAAGGGGACGTGCTCCTCGGCGATGCCGCCGGCATCGAGCGCCCGCGCATCGACCTCACCGGCCTGCAGCTCCCGCGCATCCTCGGCCTCTCCGTCACCAACGGCCCGGCCGCACCGCTCAGCGATCTCCTCGGCGGCACCACAGGCGCCACCGCGGGCACGTCGACGCAGGCGCCGACCTTCGTCCAGATTCCGAAGCTCACCGAGGAGTGCGGGTGATGGACGTCAACGGCACGCGCTTCCACCTCCTCCTCGGCCGCTCCGACTGGGGCAGCCGTTGCAGCAACGCCGGCGGCACCACGCGTCTCGAAGAGATCTTCGACGCGTCGAAGAACGGCGGCGACGCCGACTTTTCCTGGGACGAGCGGCGCGACGAGCTCACCTTGGGCAGCCGCGTCTTCCAGTTCACGCCGTCCAGCGGCAATCACAGTGTCGACCTTTCCGGCCGTCGTGGCGCTGCCGCGGATGCGTACGGCAACGTCTACTGGATCGACGACAGCGGCACGAGCCTGCTCGTGCATTCGGCCGGCACGCGCGTGACCTCGCACTTCTGGTCCTCGCTCGACGGATGCCCGGTCAAACCGTCCGGCGCGTTTGCGCCGCTCGCTCCGGCGACGCCGCAGGCGATCTCGCTCTCCGGCCTGGCCGTGACCACGTTGCACTACCTCGTGGTCGGCACACTCGATCCCGCAGGGCTGCTCGTGTTCGACCTTCATCGCGGAGGCGAGCCGCGGCAACTCCTCTGGCCCGTCCCGTTCGCGCCGTTCGACCTCGTGGTCACCAAGGACGGCGGCGTGTGGGTGCTCGACAGCAGTGCGTCACGCGCGTGGCGTCTCGACCGGACCATGGGGGTCGTGCCGATCGGCGGCGTGGGCAGTCCCGCCGCGGACGACACCTTCCAGCCGCTCGATCCAGCGGAGCCGCGCTGCAAACTGCCGTCATCGATCACGCTGGCCATGGCCCGGCCGCTGGCCGTGACCCGCGCCGTGGCCATCGAAGTCCTGCCCGACGACTCGATCCTCGTCCTCGACTCGCCGCCCGCGGCGAGCTTCTCGCGCGTCGTCCGCATCACCCGCGACGGCGTGACCGCGGAAGACTCGACGGAGAAGGCCAAGAGTCTCGTCGAAGAAGAGAAGCGTCCCGGCTTCCAGCTTCTTGGCCACGACTTCGTGCTCTTCACGCGCGACGGGAAGCACACCCTGTACGTCGCCGGCAGCGAAGGGGACCAGGCCGTGGCCTTCCGCATCGAAGCGGAGAACGCCGGGCTGGAGCTGCATGCGCTGGCCGAGTTCTATCCCATGCGTCTCTTCGGCGCGCGCGGCCTCATCGCCGGAACCGAATCGCCGCTGTACGACGCGCAGGACCGCTGGGTCCCGCTCATCGAGCAGCGCAGACGGCGCTTCGCGCACGAATCGCAATTGCTCATCCCCGAGCTCGACGGCAAGCAGGCCGACTGCGTCTGGCATCGCCTGCTGTTCGACGCCTGCCTGCCGCCGGAAGGCGACATCCTCGTGGAGAGCCGGGCCACCAACGAGCCGGAGCACTTCGC
Source organism: Acidobacteriota bacterium (assembly GCA_039932995.1). Taxonomy (GTDB): domain Bacteria; phylum Acidobacteriota; class Thermoanaerobaculia; order Gp7-AA8; family Gp7-AA8; genus QHVT01. The sequence continues at coordinate 20,731 of JBDTOZ010000336.1, forward strand.
ACTCGTTCCCTGGCAGCCGGAACCGCGGCTCCTGCGCCGCGTCACCGGCTCGGAGCTGGCCTGGTCGAATGACACGCGCGACGCGGGCATCGACACCTGGGAACTGCTGTTCCAGCAGGCCCGCGGCCGCTATTTGCAACTGCGGATCACGCTCCGCGGGACCGGCCGCAGCTCGCCGCGCATCCGCGCGATGCGCGCGTGGTATCCCCGGTTCTCTTATCTCGATCACTACCTGCCGGGCTGCTACCGCGAGAACGCGGACTCCGCGTCGTTCCTGGACCGCTTCCTGGCGAACGTCGAAGGATTCTTCACCAACGTTGAGGACCGCATCGCCGCGGTGCAGTGCCTGCTCGACACGCAGTGCGCGCCGGCAGAGACCCTGGAGTGGCTGGCGAGCTGGTTCGAAGTGGCGCTCGATCCCGCCTGGGACGAGGAGAAACGCCGGCTCTTCCTCAGCCACGCCGCCGAGTTCTTCGAATGGCGGGGCACGGTGCCGGGACTGATGATGGCCTTGCGGCTCTTCTCCGAGGACTGCGCCGACCCGTCGATTTTCGACGTCCAGCAGATCCGCCGCGGCCCACGCATCGTGGAGCGCTTCCGTACGCGGTCGCTGCCCGGAGTGTTGTTCGGCGACACCAGCGCGGTCTCCGAGAGCGGCCTGCCCTTGCGCGTGACGGTCGGGAAATGGACACCCGCGGCGGGCGCCACCGATCTCCATCGTCGCTGGGCGGCGTTCACGAATCACCCCGGCGCCCGTTATCCGATTGTGGCGCCGTCGTCGAAGAGCGAGCGCACGCAGTGGACCGACTTCTCGCGCGCCACCCTCGGCTTCATCCCCTCGGCCACCGAAGCCGACACCACCGCCTGGCAGGATGTCGTCCGCCGTCGCTACACGACCCTCGCGGCGCTACGCGGCGCGTGGCACGTGGCGTATTCGTCGTGGAGTGAAGTGCGCCTCTTCCGCACGTTGCCCTCTCGCGTCGAAGCTCTGCGCGACTGGGTGCATTTCGAAGCACTGGTCCTTCCCGCCGCCGCGGCCGCGCACCGCTTCACCGTCTTCCTGCCGCAGGGGACGCTGGGCCTTCGCGACCGCGACCGCCTGCTCGAGCTCGCGCGGCGGGTCATCTCCCTCGAGAAACCGGCGCACACCACCTTCGACGTGAAGTTCTACTGGGCCTTCTTCCGCATCGGCGAGGCCCGCCTGGGCGAGGACACGGTGGTCGATCTCGGCAGCCGCTCGCCCGAGCTTCTCTCCCCGTTCGTGCTCGATCGCAATTATCTCGGCTCCGGCTGGCTCGGCGCCGATCAAACAGGACGCTCGTCCTCCACCTGCGGCTGCCCGCCAACCACCTTGGGAGGATCCCGATGACCACATTCGCCGCCGTTGCCACGTCGCTCGAGGCCAAAGCGTTCGACGCGACCAAGCACGTCAACTACTCGCTCGGGATGGTGCTGGGCGTGGACGACTTCAACCAGGAGTTCGCCTATCTCTCCGGGCGCGATCGTTGGCTGGCGCGCGACGCCATCGGTTACGGCACGCTGAGCGGGCTGAATCTGAAGGTCGACACCGTGGCCTCGAAGGGGCCGCGGCTGACCGTCACCAGCGGCAGCGCTCTCACGCCGCGCGGATTCCTCGTCTGCGTGAAGCCCGCGCAGTGCGCGTACCTGAACGACTGGCTGGCCGCGAACCAGGAGAAAATCGCGCCGCTGCTCGGCTCGCCGCTGGCCGGCGCCATCGACCTCTACCTCACACTCTGCTATCGCGACTGTCCGGTCGACCTCGTGCCGATCCCAGGCGCGCCGTGCCGCTCCGAGGAAGAGTTGATGGCGCCGTCGCGCCTCGTCGACGACTTCTCGCTCGACCTGCGCATCGCGCCACCTCAGCAAAGCGAGGAAGACGTGTTGCGCCAGTTCGTCAACTGGCTGCGCGGACTCCCCTTCGGTGGCGGCGGCGCGATCACCTCCCCTGAGGCATTCGAGGCGATGATGCGCACCGCCATCACGGTCGCACTGCCGTCGCTGGCCTCGCCCCTCTCTTCGCCACTCGCGGGCGGCGCCACGCTGAGCTTCGGCTCGCCGCTGCTCTCGGTGAACCTCGACCCAGGTCTCGCGCCGGAGTACTACCGGGCCGCGTTCCGCGTCTGGATCGAAGTGCTTCGGCCCCGCGTGCACTCGGTCTGCGGATGCGGCGGCGGCTGTTGCGGGGGCTCCAAGGACGACGACGATCCGCCGAAGCCGGACGAGTGTCTGCTGCTGGCACGCGTCTCCGTTCCGGTGATACGGAGCTCCGGCAACTGGATCGTCGACGACACCGGCACGATCGAGCTCGACGAGTCACGGCGCCCGATGCTGCTGCAGCTGCGCATGCTGCAGGAACTGCTCACCACCGGAGCCGGAGGTGGGGGCGCGGGATCGCCGGGCGTGAGTGGAGTGGTCATCGTCGCCGCCGGCAACGTCGGCATCGGCGGTGCGCTCCTCCCCGTCTTCAACGGCCTCGCGGCCACGAAGGTCGACAACGCGCGGGTGAAGCTCACGTTCGGAGGCTACGCGAATCCGTCCGCGTCTCCGAGCGCCGGTGCGCACCACTACGTGGTCAAGGTCCTGCCGCTGACCGGTCCCGTCGCGAATCCGGTCGTGTTGCTGGACAGCTTCGCCGTCGACGGCATCGTGCTGCAGGTGCTCCGCGGGGCCGGCCAGGCGCTGCCCGCCAACCAGATCGACGGAATGACCTTCTCCGTCGAGATTTCGAAGATCGGATAGGAGACGACGATGGCCAACAGTCTCTTCACCCCGATCCTCAACGACCGCACCCGCGCGCCAAACTTCTTCAATGGCCGCCTGCTCACCGGCGAGGCCATGACCGACGAGCAGCGCGCGCAGCGCGTGGCCAACGAGCTCCTGGCGCAGGCCGTCGGCGACGGCGTGGCCTACGGTCTCGAAGTCTCACCGGCGCCGCTGGTGAACACGATCGAGACGCCGGTGGTCAGCGTGAAGTCGGGCGTGGCCATCAACCGGCGCGGCGAGATTCTGCTGCTCGCCGGCGACACGCAGGTCCGGCTCGTGCGGCCGGCCGAAGCGATTCCGGAGCCCGACAAGATCTTTCGGGCCTGCGTCCCGGTCACCACCGGCACCTACATCGCCGACGCCGGCGTCTACGTGCTCACGCTCTCTTCCGTCCGCGCCGGCAACGGTCTGGCGCAGGTGAGCGGTCTCGGCGACACGCCGGCCCGCTGCAACGTGAAGTACGTCGTCGACGCGGTCGAGCTCCGGCTCCTGGAACTGCCGGTGGACGACACCACGCTCGGTGATGTGGCCCATCTGCGCAACCTCGTGGCGTACCAGTGCTTCGGCGGTGGCGACTGGCTCGACTTCGCCACCGATCCGTTCGGCAGCCGCGGAGCACCCACCACGCTTCTGGACAGCATCCGCGACAGCGCCCTCACCGACTGCGACGTACCGCTGGCCCTGGTCTATTGGACCGGCAGCGGCGGCATTCAGTTCATCGACCTCTGGTCCGTCCGCCGCCGGCTCGCTCCCCTGCGCACAGCCGAGACCTTTCCCGCCTTCAGCGAGGCCCGCCGAGTGGTGGCGGAGGCGATGGTGCTGCAGTTCGACGAGCACGTGACCTCGCTGATCGGCGCGGGGCAACTGCACTCCGGCATCATCGGCACCACGTACTTCCGCTACCTGCCCGCGGCCGGACTGCTGCCGCTGGCGGCCAGCGGCCGTCCCGGCGCGAACCACCAGCAGTTCTTCGCCACCAACACCACGCGCGGTCCGTCGTTCTTCGGAGGGGCCTCGCTGAACGATCTCCTGCGACGGTCGCTCGACTACCCGCCCATCGACCTGCAGAGCGCACAGCTCATCTGGCTGTACTTCGGCGTTGAAAACATGCGGGCCGCGAACGCTCCCGTCGCCGGCATCACTCTGCCCCGGCCGTTCGTGGCGTTCGCGAACGGAAACCTGCCGTACCTCGCCAACGGGCGCTTCGACGTCTCGCTGTGGGACTACAGCAACTACGCGCTCGTGCCGCCCCAGATCTAGGAGGAGCCATGGCTGACCTGCTCACTAAAGTGAATCCCGGCGATCTCATCACCGCCCACGCCATGAACGAGATCATCGACAAGCTCTCGGATCTCGAGCTGCGGCTGGCCGCGCTGGAGCTGACCGGCGGCGGCACCGGCGTGGTCATCGTCAGCGTGACCTCGGCCAGTTCTCCCATCCGCGTGACGAGCCGGATCTCGGTCAATGGCTCGGGCTTCGCTCAGCCCGCGGCCCTGAACGCGGTGACGGTGGGGAACGTCCCCATCTCCCCGAACGCGTTCAACTTCTCGAGCGACGGCGAGCACCTGATCTTCGACGTCCCGGCCATTCCCAACCTCTCCGAGCAGGGAACGCTGGTGACCCTCACGGTCACGAACGTCAAAGGCACCGGCTCGATCCAGTTCGTGCTGCGGCCCGAAGCGCAGGTGCCCACCGGCAACATCCAACTGTTCTACAGCAGCGCGCCGGTCATGCCCGCGCTCGAGACCAACATCACCGCCAATCGCAGCTACATCTTCATCTACACGGCGCTGACGTCGGTGAACCTCCCCTCGACGTATACGGTCACGCCGAACCTGACCGGGCAGGCCAATTGGACGGCCGAGGTGCTGCAGGACGCGGTCGATCAGCCGCGGGCCACGCCGTTCTCCATCGGGGCGGGCTCGAACATCAGCACGCCCATCCGCGTGCGGGTGAACGTCCCAGTCGGCGCGCCGAACGCGGCTGCCGCGAACCTGATGGTCAGCATGGGACCGGCCACGCAGGGGACGAACATTCTCCCCGGCAACTCCGGACAGATCGTGATCACGGTCGGAAGCCCGCCCCCGACGCCCGAGACGCGCGCACGGGTCTCGCTCCGCTCGGCGGCGGTGAACGGACGCGTGCAACTGACGCGCAACACGCCCGCGGGCGTGAACTTCAACCTCATCGTCACCGAGGGGAGCGCCACGCCGTACACCCTGACCGGCGCCTTCCGCGATGCCGTGGCGGGCACGGTCAACAGCATCCCCGCCACCAACGTCCCGGTGGCCACGCCGCAGGCGCCGTCCACCACTCAGTTCACTGCCGTCGTCAACCCGGGCGCGCAGGCCATCAGCACCGACTTGATCATCACCGTGACCCGCGGCGCCGAGATCTCGGTGCAGTACTGGCTGCCGGTCGCCATCAACTGACAAGAGGAGAACACCATGAAACGGATCCAGCAGCTCCTTCGGCTTCTCACGAGCGTCGCGTGCGCGCTCCTCGCCGTCTCGGCGCTCGGTCAGACCGACATGTGCATGACCGGCATCGGCGGCCTGGGTGGCTTGCCCACCATCGACGGCATCGTCGACGGCTTCAGCATCGGCACCGTCAATAGCGACCCGGGTTGGAATGGCGCCACCCGCTGGAGTCTCAGCGGAAGCAACGGCACGCCCATCGCCACCAAGTTCCAGGCCGGCAACGACGGTACCTTCCTCTATCTCTCCTGGAAGATCGACGAACCGGTGTACGGCCAGGACAACACCATCGTGGTCGGTTTCGCCGACACGGGCGCAGCCGCCAACACGAACTGGCTGATCCACATCACCCCCTTCAACGTCATGCCCGCGCCCAACGGCGCCAATCAGGTTCCCACCGCCATCAGCTACTGGCGCAACAGCGGCGGCAACGCCTGGCGGACCGATGCCTCGACCAGCGGCAACGGGACCTGGCTGGCCACCAACATCCGCGTGAGCCGTTCCACCAACACCTGGGCCGTGGAGATGAAGATCCCGGTCACCAACGTCATCGGCAACGCCGCCGCCACCACGGCCATCTATTTACCGGCCGCGGGCAGCTATCGCTTCTATACGGACGTGCTCAGCACCTTCGGCTTCGTCGATCCGGTGGTCGTGCAGGACCCGTGGCCGACCGGCGTGATCATCCCCACCGGCAACACCGCGCAGGCCAACACCCCTGCCGTCACTTCGTGGGGATTCGGCTCACTGAACGCCCGTCCCGAATGCACCGGCGTCTCGCTGGCCTGGTCCGACATCGGCGTGGAGAAGCCCGCCAACTCCGGCACCATCGTCAGCGACATCGAGCGCTACGCGGGGGCCATCGCCGAGCCGAACATCGCCGCGTGCAATGCCCTGGCGGACGGCGCCAACCCCGGCGACAACGGTCCGCAGAACACCTTCCTGGGCCGCCCGCTCAATGAGCAGCCCACGAATGCCGACAAGGTCTTCGCCACCTTCCGCATCGCCAACTGGGGTGTCCCCGCGCCGCAGGAGTTCGACAGCATCGGCTCCCCCTCCTTCATCGGCGTCACCAACAACCCCACGCCGGTCTCGGGCGCATTCGCGAACGGAACCAAGACGAACCTGCGCGCACAGTGGACGCTGAACTACAAGCAGTCCTGCCAGTACAAGTTCCAGTCCCACCAGTGCATCCAGGTCGATCTCGACAGCAACGACCCGGCCACGCGCTTCAAGAACAAGAGCGTGCAGAGAAACATGAACTTCGTGCCTCTCTCGCGCTTCGAGCGGCGCTCGCGCATCAGTGGCAGTTGGGACGGCCCCGGCCCGCACGAGTTCCTGCTCCTGGTCCTGGCCGATGAACAGGTCACGCGCGGCGGTCAACGTCCCGCGAGCTGGGACAGGCCGGTCGACCCGGTGGGCACCAATCAGCCGGGCGGCCACGGACTGGTGCCGGCAACCGGGCGCACCTACTCGAGCTTCGCCAACGAGGAACTGGTCGACGCCACCAGTGGCATGACCGGCGTCGCGCAACTGGCCTGGACGGCGGACGCGCTCAAGCTGGCCGCGCCCGGCGACAAGATCATCCTCAACGGCCGCTCCTACCGCAGCAGCACGCGCGTGGGCGGCTTCGGATACGTCGGTTCGCACGAGGGAGCGTTCGACCACTTCGCCTGGCAGTTCCAGGGCGCGCCGGGAACCAACCTGCAACGGCTGACCAACGACGTCTTCCTCCTCACCGTCAACGACGGCGACGAAGCGTTCGTCGATACCGTGCTGGAGACGGTCGGTGACGTCGCCTCCTCCGCCGGCAAGTGGCGTGTCTTCGTCGACGCCGGCATCAACTCTCCGGACGGACAACTGGACGGCAAGTTCAGCATCAACGCCGGCCTGGAGCGACGGATCACCAACCACTGGTCCTTCGAAGGCATCCTCGGCCGTCACAGCTTCGACGGTCCCCTCGTCGACGTCGATGCCTGGCAACTCTCGGCCAACGCCAAGTACTTCTTCGGCTCCGGCCCCCTGCATCCATTCGTCAACGGAGGCGTCGGCCTCTATCGCATCGATCCGCCGGACGACACCGAATTCGGCACGAATGCCGGCGCCGGGCTGCTGTACGACGTCACCGCGAAGTGGGGCGTGGAAGCGGTCTACAACCACCACTTCACCGACCCGGTGGACTGGTCCACCCTGCAGCTCGGACTGCGCTGGTCCTTCTGATCATGAGCTCCACGAGGATCGGGCAGGTGCGGATCCGCACCGACACGGACGACCCGCTCGCCGCGCGCATGCGCGGCGACGCGGCGCTCCGTGCCCTCGACCTCGAACCGCCCGGCATGCCCTCGCGCGTGATCCTCTGCATCCGCTCGATGAGCGACCCGCTGCCGGGCGGCCTCGACCTTCGTTCCCCGCACGCGCCGCGCGCCACCGCCTGGGAGCGCGCGGCGCGGCAGTCCATCCGCGACGCGCTCTCCCGCGCGGTACGCGCCATCGACGGCGTGCCCGACTCCGCCGACGCGGTGCTTTTCGCCGACCGCGCAGAGTTGCTGGCCTGCGCCGCACGCGACGTCGTCCGGTCGGGCGGCGGGTGGTGGTGGCGAGAGACGTTGCGCGGCGGCCTGGCCTTCGAGCCCGTGGTTCGCGAATGGCTGCGCGCACCGGAGTACGTCCCGGCCGCGCTCGAATGGCTCGTCATGGCCGGCCATGCCCCGGCATTCCTCGGAGCCCTGCCCACGCCCCAGGCGATGGAGCTGCTGCTGCAGGTGCTGCGCGTACACACGCTCGAGCCAATGGCCAGGGAGCTCGTCCGCGCTCTTTCGGTGCAGACCACACCTGCTCCGCGTCGTCGTGCGCTCCTGCCGCCGCTCCTCCGCCGCCTCGTCCCCGAGCTCGACTCCGAGGCCGTGGCCGAGCTCTTGACGATCGAGCAGCACCTCTTCGCCACCGTCACTCTCGCCTTGCGACGCGGCCCCGCGATCGTGCGGAGCGCCCCGTTCCGGCACGAGGTCGGCGCATGGATCGCGTCGGCTGCGTCTTCGCCGTTCGTGCCATCAGGGATCGAGGAAGCAGCCGCTGCTCCTGCACGCGAAGAACAGGGGGGATCGCCCGCGACACCCGCGTCCCGCGTCCCGAAACCGGGCCATGAGCCCGCGAGTCAAGCGGTCTCCGATCACGCGGTCGCGGAGCGGGACACACCGCCGCCGTCCGTCCGCGCGGATTCCAGGCACGCCACCGCAACGACGCCCGCACCTTCCACCGCTGCCGTTGCGCGCCGGACCCTCCCACCGCCGCAGCAGGACGCAACGGGGCCCCTCCACACCATCGACTCGCGACACGCCGGCCTGTTCTTCCTCCTGAACATCGCCATCGCCCTCGGCTTCTACGATCCTCTTGGCCACGAAGAGCCCATCGCGCTGGACGTGTGGGACTTCCTCGCACTCACCGGCCGGGCCCTCGTCCCCGAGATCGAAGAGGACGACGTGTGGCCGCTCCTCGCGCAACTGGCCCACCGCGAGCTCGAGGAGCTTCCCGAGCTCGACGAGGAGCTCCTCACGCGCGTGCGCGACGCGCTGAGCACCGTGCTCGACCTCGATGCCTTGCATGAGGTCGAAGAGGTCATCCCCGGTTCCGCGGCGGGCGATCTCGATCGAACCGCGCCTGGCCAAGCAACGCAGCCGGCCATGCCGGCAGCGGCCTTCGTCATCAAACGGCCCGGACGCATCACCCTTTCTCCCGCTCACCTCGACGTCACCTTCTCCCTCGCCGCTCACCCGATCGAGATCCGCGTTGCCGGACTCGATCGCGATCCCGGATGGATTCCGGCCGCGGGACGCCATGTCGACTTCCATTTCGATTGAGCCCCAGGCCCTCGCGCAGAAACCGGCGGCCGCGCACTTCCGGCTCTGGTTCCTGGCGGCCGTCCTGCACGTCCTCGAACAGCTCACGCACAACCTCGGCTCGCTCGACGAAGTGCTCGAACAGTTCCCCTTCCTCCGCGACTACCTCGATGAGCTCCCCGCCGGCATGACCACCGTCGAGTGGCTCCTCGCCATTCACGATTGGGAGAGCGGGACCGAAGCGCACCTTCCCATCCGCGCCCTGCAGAAAGCGCTGGATCTCGACGAGCGCGGCCTCACGCTCTTCTTCGCCATCGGTCTCATCGAAGAAGACCCGCGCTTCGGCTTCGTCCTCGAATGCGCGCAGCCGGTCTCGCCCGGCCAGCATCGCCCCACCCTCGGTCTGCTGACCTCCTGGTGGCGCAACGCCTCCAATGTCCGCGAGGCCATCCGCCTGCTCCTCGACCACGGCCTGGTGCAGGTCCTCAACGCCGACGCACCGCGATTGCAGTGGGTCTTCCAGAGTCCCCCCGCGGTCTGGGATGCCGTGCGCGGCGAAATGCCGCCGATGCCCACGCCCTGGCTCACGTTCACGCCGCACAGCGAGCTGCCCTCCCTCGACGATCTCATCCTCGCGGACCATCTCCGGAGCGCCGCCGCGGCCATTCCCGCGCTCATCGAGGCAGGCCAGGTGAAGGCGTTGATCGTCCGCGGGCCGCAACACAACGGCCGCCGTTCCATCGTGCGCACCATCGCCGCCGCGCAAGGCCGCGGCGTGCTCGAGCTGCGTGGACCGGTGCGGCTCGACGGCGACCGCTGGCCGCTCGTCGGCGCACTGGCCACGCTCGCCCACGCCATTCCCGTCATCGTCCTGGACCTCGGCCTCGGTGAGACCTGCGAGCTGCCGGTCCTTCCCCGTTATCGCGGACCGCTGGCCGTGGTCATGGGACGCCACGGCGCCGTCACCGGAGGGGCCGTGGCCGGAGCGGTGACGATTCTCGTGGACATGCCCCATCGCGCCGAGCGCGAGCACCTCTGGCGCAAGTCGCTTCCCGCGCAGAACGGCTACGCGGCAACGCTGGCCACGCACTTCCGCATGACCAGCGGCAACATCCGCGGCGCCTCCGCCCTCGGCCGCTCTTACGCGCTGCTCGACGGCCGCGAGCACGTCAGCGCGAACGACGTCCGCGTGGCCAGCCGCACGATGCACCGCGAGATCGAGACCCTGGCCACGTTTCTTCCCACCAGCGGCGGCTGGGAAAACCTGGGCGCGTCGCACGACACCATCGAGGAGCTGCAGACCCTGGCCGCCCGCTGCCGCAACCGCGAAGAGCTTCGCAACCACGTCGGGGCCACCCTCGGCGGCCAGCTCAACTGCGGCGTCCGCGCTCTCTTTGCCGGGCCGAGCGGTACAGGCAAGACCATGGCTGCAAAGATTCTGGCCTCCATCCTGAAAATAGACCTTTACCGCCTCGACCTCGCCTCCGTCGTCAACAAATACATCGGCGAGACGGAGAAGAGCCTGCATCAGCTCTTCTCGCGTGCCGAGGAGATGGACGTGGTGCTGCTCATCGACGAGGGCGATGCGCTGCTGACCAACCGCACCGCCGTCAGCACATCCAACGACCGCTACGCCAACCTGGAGACCAACTTCCTCCTGCAGCGGCTCGAGTCATTCGAAGGCATTCTCATCGTCACCACCAACGCCGCAAACCGCATCGACTCCGCCTTCCAGCGGCGCATGGACGTCATCGTCGACTTCCACATGCCCGATCCGCAGGAGCGCTGGACGATCTGGCAACTGCACCTGCCGGCCCAACACGCCGTGACCCATGAATGGTTGCAGGACGCGGCCGTGCGCTGCGACATGAGCGGCGGCCAGATTCGCAACGCCGTCCTGCACGCCTCGCAGCTCGCGCTCGACCAGGGGCGTGACATCGACACCTCCGACGTCGTGGCCGCCGTCCAGCGCGAGTATCGCAAGAGCGGCGCCGTCTGCCCGCTGCCACAGAGGGTGTGAGCCATGCCCTCCGCGCTCAAACGCAAGCCGCTCCCCAAACCGTCGCCCGAGAGCGATCCGCGCTTCCGGCGGGTCATGGAGCAGCTCAAGTCCGGCGCCGCGCGCACGAAGGCCCATCCGCCGGCCGCGAAGAAAGCCGCCGATGCGGCCAAGTCCTCGAAAGGACCTCCGAACGAGCGCCTGGCCACCGGCAAGTCCAAACAGGTCGACAAGCTGAAGGACGCGAAGGAAGGGAAGCCGGAACCGAGCTCCTTCCTGGCCATGCTCCGCGCCGAGATCGCCAAGGCCATGCCGAAGACTCTCGGCGAGACAGAGAACTTCGACTCCGCCGCCGACGGCATGAAGGGCGGCCTCAAAGGCAACGTCTCGCAGCAGAAAGAGAAGTCGACTCAGGACGTCTCCGGCGCCTCCAAGCAGGCCCCTTCGCCCGCGGGCGAAGCGAAAGTGGCGCAGCCGCTGGCGAAGGAAGGCACGCCGTCCTCGCCGAACGTGAACGCACCGGAAGGGATGCCTGCCCCGAAGAGCGAGGCCGACATCTCGCTGCAGGATTCCAAGCAGGACACCGAAGGGCAGATGAAGGAGGCGGAAGTCACGCCCACCTCGCTGCAGAAGGCGAACGATCCCCGCTTCTCCGCCGTCGTCGACGCCAAGGATCAGGTGGCCAGGAACGCCGATGCCGGTCCGGCCCAATATCGCGCGAAAGAAACCGCCACGCTGGCCGGCGCGGCCTCGCAGGCCACCGCCAAGGCCAAAGTGGGCGCGGCGCGGATGGTCGGCGTCCGCACCGGCGGCAACGCCAAAGTCCTCACCAAACAGCAGGAGCAGAAAGCGAAGGACGAGGCCGCGCGCGCGAAAGTCACGGCCGGCATCGAAGGCATCTTCGCGGCCACCAAGCAGAGAGTCGACGCCAAGCTCGCCTCCATCGACACCGAAGTCAACGCGATGTTCGACAGCGGCACCGACGCCGCTCTGGCCGCGATGAAGTCGTACGTCAACGGCAGGATCCGCGACTACAAGATCCGCCGCTACCTCTCCATCCCCCTGGTCGGCCTGGCCCGCTGGGTACGCGACCAGTTCCTCAACCTTCCCGACGAGGTCAACGTCTTCTACGAACAGGGCCGGGCCCTCTTCCAGGCGCGCATGGACGCGCTCATCGTCCGCGTGGCCGCGCTGGTCGAGCTGCGTCTCAAGGAAGCGAAGGGAGAGGTCGCCAAAGGGAAGCAGCAGATCCAGCAGTTCGTCGACAGCCAGCCCAAGGAGCTGCAGCAGTTCGCGAAAGAGGCCCAGACCAAAGTCAGCGCCGGCTTCGACGAGCTCGAACAGGGCATCGAGAACAAGAAGGGCGAGCTGGCCTCTTCGCTGGCGCAGAAATACAAGGAAGGCTTCGACAAAGCCAACGAAGCGCTCCAGGCCATTCAGGACGCGAACAAGGGCTTCGTGGCGGCCTTCGCCGAGAAGCTGGCCGCGGTCATCAAGGCCATCATGGAGTTCAAGGCCCGCCTGACCGCCATCCTCCGCAAGGGCGCGGACACGATCAAGCTGATCATCGCCGACCCGCTCGGCTTCCTCGGCAACCTCATCGCCGCCGTCAAGGGAGGCATCAGCGCCTTCGGCGCGAACATCTGGAAGCACCTCAAGGCCGGCTTCATGCGCTGGCTGCTCGGGAATGCCCCTCCGGGCCTGGAGATCCCCAGCGATCTCACACCGGGCTCGGTATTCAAGCTCGTCCTGGGCGTCCTCGGCATCACCTACGAAAAGATGCGCGCCAAGGCCGTGAAGCTCCTCGGACCCACGGCCGTGACCATCATCGAGACGCTCGTGCGCTACGTCCGCGCGCTCATCGAAGGCGGCCCGGCCAAGCTGTGGGAAGAGGTGAAGGGCGACCTGTCGAACATCAAGGACATGGTCATCGGCGCGTTCCAGGACTACCTCATCACCACCATCGTGGAGAAGGCCATCGTCAAGATCGTGTCGATGTTCAACCCGGCCGGCGCGATCATCCAGGCCATCCTGGCCATCGTCTCCATCGTGCAGTTCGTGGTGGAGAAAGCTGCGCAGATCATGGAGTTCGTGGAGTCGGTCATCAACTCCGTCCACGCCATCGCCACGGGCTCGATCGGCGGCGCGGTCAAACGCATCGAGACCGCCCTGGCCAACGCCGTCCCGTTGCTGATCGGCTTCCTGGCCTCGCTCCTCGGCCTCAGCGGCGTCTCCAAGAAGATCCGCGAGTTCGTGATGAAGGTCCAGGCCAAGGTCGACGCCGCGATCGACAAGGCCCTGGCCAAGATCGTGGCCTTCGTGAAGAAGACCATCGGCAAGCTGTTCGG
>JBDTOZ010000337.1:0-2874 GCA_039932995.1 Acidobacteriota bacterium
CGACACGATCCCCGTGGAGCGCATCCAGACCGGGGTGCGCATGGAGAAGCGGCTGGTGAAGGTGCTCAAGGGGCTGGCCGAAGTTCATGACATGACCTTGGGCGACCTGCTGGAGGGAATCGTCCTGCATGCTTTCGACAACAAGACCCCGTTCGGGAAAGAGTCGCTGCAGAAGATCGCCGAGCTTCGCAAGATCTACGGATTGACGCTCGACGCCTCCGCCAGCCACCGCCTCACGGAAGCGAGAAAGAGCCGTGGACGATCGTGACTTCGTGGCCGCGTTCGAGAACCGTACGCTGCCCGCGGCGGAGTTCTCCCACCGCGCCCACGTCCGGCTGGCCTGGCTCTACCTGCGCGAGCAACCGCTCCTCGAAGCCCTGCCCCGCTTCGCCAACGGCCTGAAACGCTACGCCACGCACCTCGGCGCCGCGGCGAAGTATCACGAGACCATCACCTGGGCGTACCTCTTCCTCATTCACGAAAGAATGCAGGGCAGTACCGCCGCCACATTCGACGAATTCGCCGGCACGAACGTGGACCTCTTCACCGAAATCCTCAGCCGCTACTACTCCCCCGCCCTGCTCGGATCGGTCCTGGCCCGCACGACCTTCGTGATGCCGGACGTGTAACCTACGAAAGTTTTCGTTGACCATACGAAACCTTTCGTATAACCTCCTCGTACATCGTAGACGGAGGCAGATCAATGGCTGGCAAACCCACCCCAAGACCCACCGATTCGGAGCTCGGCATCCTGCGCGTGCTCTGGGAACGCGGTCCGAGCACGGTGCGTGAAGTCCACGACGCGCTGAGCCGCAGTCACGACAGCGGCTACACCACGATTCTCAAGCTTCTACAGATCATGACCGAGAAGGGGCTGGTGGTCCGCGACGAGCGGCAACGCGCGCACGTCTACGCCACGTCCCTCAGCCAGCAGCGCACCCAGAGCCAGCTCCTCGGCGATCTCATCGATCGCGCGTTCGGCGGCTCCCCTGCCAAACTGGTGATGCAGGCACTCTCCGCATCGAAAGCGTCGGCCGAAGAACTGACCGTCATCCGCGGTCTCCTCGACCGCATGGAGGAGGAAGCGAAATGACCGCCACCGAGCTTCTCACCGGCTCTCTCGCCCAGGCCATCGGCTGGGCTCTCCTGCACCTTCTCTGGCAGGCCACGATCGTGGCCGGGATTCTGGCGGCCGTCCTCGCGCTGATGTCGCGCCAGACCGCGAATGCGCGTTACGTCGTTTCCTGCGGAGCCCTTTCGCTGGTCTTCGCGATGTTCGTGGCCACCGCCGTGCGGGCCTACGATCCGGCCGCGCCGCCCATTGTCACGACTCCTTCTTCCAATGCTGCCTCCGAGACCGTGCAACTGTCGGTGACGCGGATTCCGGTGCTCCTCGCCGAGACCGCGGCCGTGGGACTGCGGGAGCGGACTCTGACCGCCGTCTCCTCGGCGCGCCGGGCCCTTCCCTCCATCGTGGCCATCTGGCTCCTGGGCGTGATCCTTCTCTCGGCGCGTCTGCTGGTCAGTTGGAGGACGGCTCGGAGGCTGGCGCACCGCGGTGCGCGGACCGCGAATGCGGACTGGCAACGCGTGGCCGCGAGGCTCTCCACGGCCCTGGGTCTCCGCCGCGCGGTCACACTGCTCGAATCGGCGGCGGTGGAAGTGCCTTCCGTCATCGGCACGCTCCGCCCGATCATTCTCCTCCCCGCCAGCGCCCTGACCGGCCTGACCACGGAACAGATCGAGATGGTGCTCGCTCACGAGATGGCGCACATTCGCCGTCACGACTTTCTGCTGAATCTCCTGCAGGCGGTCGTGGAGACGCTGATGTTCTATCACCCGGCCGTGTGGTGGATGTCGCGCCGCGTGCGCATCGAGCGTGAAAACTGCTGCGACGATCTGGCCGTGGCCGTCTGCGGCAACCCGATCCAGTACGCGAGGGCTCTGACCCGTCTCGAAGAACTGCGTGCGTCCGCCCTGCCTGTGGTCGTGTCCGCGAATGGTGGCTCCCTGCTGGACCGCGTCCGCCGCATCGCGGCCGGTCGCGCCGAGGGCTCCTCCTCCAGTCCCCGCTGGGCGGCGGCCGTAGTCATGCTTTCCATCCTGATCCTGGTCGTAGCCGTTCCGTCTTTGCCTGCGTTGGCGCAACGTGAACCGAAGAAGGCGGAAGCCGCCAAGCCCGCTTCCGCGACCGTGGAAGTCGTCGTGCCGTCCGAAGAGACCGCGCCGACGGACGTCACCTCCGAATCGCCCGCGGCCGAGAGCGCGGTCGAGGCAAGCCTCGAAGATGCCGATCTGGCCATGATGGATTACGAGTTCGACACTCCCGAGCCGCCGGACGCCGCCCCGCCGGCCTGGCCCGCGGCCGTGGTCGCGCCGGTTCCGCCCGTTCCTCTGACGGCACCTCGTGCCCTGCGTTACCCGAACCCGCGGGTGATGGTGACGCCTGCGCCCATGCTCACTCCGATGATCGCTCCCATGATCGCTCCGATGATCGCGCCGATGGCCGCTCCCATGATCGCGCCGATGGCCGCGCCGATGATCGCTCCGATGGCTCCCATCGCGCCTGCTCTGGCCATGGGCACCCCGAGGCCCGGGCGCGCGCCGAGGGCGCCGCGCACTCCGGTGGCCATGCTGGCTGGAAACGGTTTCGACCTCGACCTCGATCTCGACGACGATGATCACGAGAGCGATCGCGAGTTGGGCGCCGGCGGAAAGCTGAGCGTCGACGAACTGATCTCGCTGCGCGCCACGGGCGTCACGCCCGCTTACGTCAACTCCATGCGCGCCCTGTTCCCCGGTCTCACGCTGCGCCAGGTGACGAGCATGAGCGCGGTCGGGGTCACGCCCGAGTTCCTGCGCGAGATGCGCGAC
>JBDTOZ010000338.1:0-1987 GCA_039932995.1 Acidobacteriota bacterium
GGTTTTCCAACTTCCGCTGGCATTCTACCCCGGCGTTGTTGGATGCCCGTTGGCGGTGGCCTGCCAGGGTGTTGCTGGTTGCTGGTTGCTGGTTGCTCGGGCGATCTGATGACCTTGGCAGCCCACAGGACTGTTCGTCCAGGCGCGAAACCGCAGACAACCAGCAACCAGGAACCAGCAACCACAGCGCGACACCGCAGACAACCAGCAACCAGCAACCAGCAACCGATCGTTATAGAGTCGCGACGTGCTGACCGACCTCTCTCTCCGCTATCTCGTGAGCGTTCCCGGCAGACGGGGTGACACGGAGCCAATGCCGATGGTGATCGTCATCCATGGGCGTGGTGCCGATGCGAACGACCTCTTCGATCTGGCCCCGATGCTCGATACCCCGGACGGCTGCCGTTTCGTCTTCCCCAACGCGCCCCGGGCTTTCGAGGCCTATCCCGGGATGAACTTTGGCTGGACCTGGTTCGACGGGTGGCCGCCACACCCCGAGTCCGTGGCCGCTTCGCGCGAAGTGTTGCTGCGCTTCATCACCGAGCTCACCGCGAAATACCCCACCACCCGCCTGGTCCTCTCCGGCTTCTCGCAGGGAGGGATGATGTCGCTCGACGCCGGCCTGCGTGCCGATGGGAGCGTGGCCGCGATCGTGGCCATGAGCGGCGGCCTCTTCGAACCGGACCTCCCCGACCTCCGCCCCCTGGCAGGATTGCCGGTGCTGATCACGCACGGTTCCTCGGACGAAGTCGTCCACGTCAACTACGCCCGCCGCGCGCGGCGCGTGCTCGAGGAAGCGGGACTGGACGTCGAGTATCACGAGTACCCGATGGGGCATCAGGTCATCCCCGAGGAAGCGGCCGCGGTGAAACAGTTCCTCACGCGCGTGACGCGAGCGTAGGGCCGGCGGGAAGAGCCGGGAAGCGGTACCTGCTGAGAGCGGTGTGCGCCTCCAAATGGCCTGTCCCTTGCTATTGAATGACGTCATGACCCGGATGACGCTTCCCGCCGCAGCCCTGCTGCTGTTCGCGCCCGTGGCCGCCCACGCGACGATTTCCCGCTCCATCGGTTTCGATGAGAAGGTCGAGAGCGCCGCATCGATCGTAGTCGGGAAATTGATCAGTCAGCAGTCCCGCTGGGACAATGCCAAGCAGAACATCTACACCTATTCGACGTTTCGCATCGAAAAGACGCTGAAAGGGGATCCGTCCCCGGAGCTGACGCTTGTGACGCCCGGCGGCACGGTGGGAACGATCGCTCAGGAATTCATCGGCGTCCCGCAATTTCAGGAAGGGGAAGAGCACGTCCTCTTCGTCCGGAACGCCCAGGCCGGGCCCACCGTCGCATTTCTGGAGCAGGGCGACTACCGCGTCGAGACCACCGAGCGCGGCGACCGCCTGGTCACCCCCGCCGTCTCCAGCTCCGTCCTCGTGGATACCGGCCGCGGCACCGCCGTCGCCCCCGAGGCGCCGCGGCAGTTTCGCGAATTCGAAGGCACCGTCCGGGAGACCGTGCGCCGTCACCAGTTGAACCGCATGCAGCTTCTGGAGCGCGAGAAAAAGCAGCAGTCCTCCTTTAGGAATCTGCTTCAGCGCAACAAGGCACTCGTGGTCCTGGCCCTCATCGGTGCAATCCTGGCCACCTGGCAACTCTCGAAGCGCCGATAAACCACTGCGTTGCTGGTTGCTGGTTGCTGGTTCGGTGGTTCTGTGGGGTTGCCCGCGAGAAACACTTGATCCGCCCCGCAGCCTTGCTCCCTCCGCGAGTGGTTTCGACTCCGTCCGAACACCGCCGACAACCAGCAACCAGCAACCAGCAACCCAGAGCCAGCAACCAGCAACACGTCAGGCACGTCCATTGCGCTTGGGAGCTAATGTGAACGACTCCACCGCGCAGGCCGCTCTCGACCGCGCCATTGAAGAGGACGATCTTCTCGTCGTCTACCAACCCATCCATGACGCACACACCGGCGAAGTGTGGGCGGCGG
>JBDTOZ010000339.1:0-3084 GCA_039932995.1 Acidobacteriota bacterium
AGCACGCGTGTCATCTCCTCGGCGGACACCGGCCGTCCGAAGTAGTAGCCCTGGCCTTCGTCGCAGTCGTGGTCGCGGAGGAAGGCGAACTGTTCGGCGGTCTCCACGCCTTCGGCGATCACGCGGAGGCGGAGGCTGCGGGCCATGCCGATGACCGCGGTCACGATGGCCGCGTCGCCGTCGTTGGTGGGGAGGTCGGTGACGAAGGCCCGGTCGATCTTCACTCCGGTGAGCGGGAAGCGCCGCAGGTAGTTGAGCGAGGAGTAGCCCATGCCGAAGTCGTCGATGGAGATGCCCACGCCGAGGGCGCGCAGGGCGCGCAGCACGTCCACCGTCACCTCCGCGTTCTGCATGGCCGTGGTCTCGGTGATCTCCAGTTCCAGGCAGGACGGCCTCAATCCGGCGTCGGCGAGCGCGCTGCGAACCATGTCCACCAGATCGTGTTGCTGGAACTGCCGCGCCGAGAGATTCACGGCGATGCGCAGCGTTCCCGCGCCGCGGTCCTGCCATTGCCGGATCTGCATGCAGGCGGTGCGCAACACCCACTCCCCGAGGGGCACGATCAACCGCGACTCCTCGGCGATGGGAATGAACTCCGCCGGCTCCACGAGACCGCGCTCCGGGTCGTTCCAGCGCACCAGCGCTTCCACGCCCACGGTCTTGCCGCTGACGAGACTGATCTGGGGCTGATAGACCAGCACGAACTGCTGTTCGCGCACCGCCGTGCGCAGCCGGCTCTCGATGGAGAGACGGTCCATGGCCCGCGTCTTCATCTCGTCCGTGCAGAGCTGCACCGTGTTGCGACCCGCTTCCTTGGCGCGGTACATGGCACTGTCGGCATTGCGCAGCAGCGCCTCCGGATCGCCGCCGTCCTCGGGGTAGAGCGCGATGCCGATGCTGGCCGTGACCACGATGGGCATCTCCGCGATGGTCAAGGGCAATTGCACCATCTCCAGAATCTTCTGGGCCACCGCCAGGGCGTCCTCGGGATGGCGGAGGTCGGAGAGGATGATCGTGAACTCGTCGCCGCCCAGCCGGGCCACGGTGTCGTCCTCCCGGACGCAGGCGCGCAGGCGTCGGGCCATCTCCAGCAGCAGGTCGTCTCCGGCGGTGTGGCCGAGGGTGTCGTTGATGGTCTTGAAATGATCGATGTCGATGAACATCACCGCCAGCGCGCGCACGGCCCGCCGGGCACGGGTGAGACTCTGGCGCAGCCGGTCGGTGAAGAGCTTGCGATTGGGGAGGCCGGTGAGCACGTCGTGATAGGCGTGGAACTCGATCTGTTCCTCGGCGCGCTTGCGATCGCTGATGTCCACCACCGTCGTGTGAATGACTCCGGTGAGCTCGTCACCGACCAGCACCACGTTCTGCAGGACCCAGAGCGGCTCGCCGTCGACCCGGCGCATCTCCACTTCCACGCTGTTCAGCGTCCCCACGCCACGCAGCAGCGTGGCGATCTCCAGCACTTCATGCGGGCGGGCGTAGATGCCGGACATGTTCCGTCCCACCAGCGCGTCGCGGTTGGAGCGCAGCAGAGAGGCATACGTGGAGTTGCAATCGACGATCACACCGTCGATGGAGGCCACGCAGACGCCGGCGGCGTTCTGCTCGAAGAGCAGGCGATAGCGGTTCTCCGACTCGCGCAGCGCGGCCTCGGCGGCAAAGCGCGCCGTGACGTCGCGGAAGCTCCAGACCCGGATGTTCTCGACATCCTCCACATAGCGCCCGATGGAGTAGCGCTCGAAGCGCCGGCCGTCCGCGAGCTCCAGCAGGTCGAAGCTCTCCGCGGACGGCTGCAGGAGCATGCTCTCGAAGGCCTGCAGGAACTCCTCGGGTGCGGAGAGCTGCCCGGCGATGGCCCGCAGGACGCCGCGGTCGTCGCCCTGACTCATCACCTCCGTGGGGATGCGCCACATCTCGGTGAAGCTGTGGTTGTAGGAGACGATCTTGCCGTGATCGCCGATGACCAGAATTCCGTCGGCGGTGGAGTCGAGCGTCGACTGCAACAGCGTCACGGCCTGCAAGACCTCGCGCTCGGCGCGTTTGCGGTCGCGCACGTCGCGACCGATGATGACCGCTCCGGCCGACTCGCGATCGTGCGCGACCGGGGCGATGGAGAGCGTGAGCTCGACGCGGTCGCCGTTCTGGGCCAGGAACACGTACTCCTCGTTGCGGAGCGAACGGCGACGCAGGCGGTGCGAGAGATTGCGGTCCTGCAGGAGCAGGTCGTCGATTCGCCGTCCGGCCAGCTCGCGCTCGGAGTAGCCGAGGAGCTCGGCCGCGGCGCGATTGGCGAACTCGATGCGGCCGTTGCGGTCGCAGACGAAGAGCGCGTCGGCCATGGTGCTGATGATCTCCCGCGCCGCAAGAGACGGCGTCAGCGCCACCAGGTCGTACTTGCGAACGGCGCGTCCCACCAGAAAGACGAAGCCGAGAATGGGGGCGTAGCCGAAGGCGTACACCGGAAAACCGAACTTCGGAAGAAAATCGACCACACCCAGATAGGCCACTCCCACCGCCACGATGAGCAGCCGAAGGCGCTTGCGCTCCACGTCCCGCGAGTGCGGCCACTGGCGCAGGAGCTCGACCATCGAGGCCACCAACCCGCCCGCGAAGAACAGCAGGAAAGCCAGTCCCACCCGGTTGTCGTATCTCGGGTAAAAGCCCCACGCATAGCGCACCACACGCGGGATGAGTTGATCGGTGGTCACGGCCACACCGCTGAAGAAGGCGGCCACGCTCCAGGCCACGATGTGCGCGAGCCGCCGCCGGCGCTCCAGGCGCAACACTTCGATGGTGAACCAGTACAGCGCCGGCGGGATGAACGGCGCGCCCAGGTAGGCCGCACGCGCCCAGCTCAACGCAACCTGCTCATCGCGAGCGGCGTACATCCCGGTGAACGCCACCATCCAGATGGCCACCACCACCGTGATGGTGAAGAAGGCGGTGCTCACGCTGCTGAGACGACGGGCCATCACCCGTCCGCCGAAGACGAGGATCAGCACCGCCGTCATCGCGACGGGCACGGACGCGGGCGTAAAGGAGTATCCACCGGACATAGAGGAGAGAAGCCAAAGCAGTCTA
>JBDTOZ010000340.1:0-5549 GCA_039932995.1 Acidobacteriota bacterium
ACCAGAAACCTCCGGCCCAGTCGTGACACGAAGCGGGCATGATCCCACGGGGAGCGTTCCGCACAACAGCTCATCTCGACCACGGGAAATGGACGATTTAGGCAAAGCACGCGGACATCTCACGACGACGCCTCTAAGCCAAGTCAGCAGACGTCGGCAACGAGCAGCGCCTCAACGAGGCCGCCCATGCGGCGCGCCATGACGCGCAGGGGCATTGGGCGGCAGGGCCGGCCCGAACGCTCCCACCAACTGAGATCCTCCAACGCTTCGCCCCTGGCCTCGCCCTGGAAGACGCGTGTGATGATCGAATGGGCAGGGACGCGAACGTGCGAGAAGAGGCTGACGCGCGCCGCCGACGCCGCCTCATTGACGTCCGCTCTCGTAACCCGGAGCTTTGCGCCGTTGGCCGGTGTCATGGGCAAGAGACCGACGGGCCGCCGGGCGGACTCGGTCGGTTTGAGCCCCAGGGCGGCGCGTAACCGAACCGCAGGAACGGGCCAGGCATTGATGATCCCGCGTACCGCGCTCTCCCAGCTTGCATCCGGACAGAGGTCGCCGATGATCTCGCGCAGCAGCGCGAAGCTCAGTGGGCGGGCGGCGTAGGGCAGGATGATCCTGGGATGAAACGCCAGACGTGCAGCGATGCGGTCGACGAGTTGTTCTTCCGGATCGACGCTCTCTTCATGAGTGCGGTGGAACAGGACGCGCCGTTGGTCGGTCAAGAGAAGGATGTGCGTGACTTCATGCCACTTCGTGAAATGCCGCCGCGCGAACTTTTCGCCACGTACGTCGATGACGGCCACGAATCGCGTACCGTGCTCGGGCTTGTTCAGGCTGAACGTTGCGCCGAAACATGTTGGGCTCTCCAGGTCCTTGGCAATCTGGAGAAATCCACCCTCTTTGCGCGCGCCGAACTCGCGGCGAAGTTGCGCCAGTTGCTCATCAGAGCTGATGACGAGGAAACGAACCATGAGCCGATCGGCCACCCAGCCGAGGAGGTTGGAGCGCTCGTCAGCGGGAAGGTTGGCCATGACGCCTTCCAGAAAATTGTCGGCGAACGCGAGCACACTCGCTACGGGTGTTTCGCGTCCAGGCGCACCGAGCTCCCGCGCGAGGTTCGTGGCGTAACTGTCCATGTAGTCCATACCGATCTAACCAAACCGATCTACCCAAAGACATCTTTGATGGCTTCGTACAGTCGACGCCAATCGTCGGCCGAGAAGTGCTTTGACCCATCCTTGCGCCGCCGCCCGATCACCGAGTTGTGCGCCTCGAGGAGCTCCACCGTCTTCGTATAGGACAGGCCCTGCTCCTCGGCAAATGCAGCGAGCTCGCGGGGAATGACCACAGGGGCGGTGAGCGGTGTGGCAGCTTCTTCCCCGCGCATCAAATAGTCGACGCTGGCACCGGCTGCCTGAGCCACGCGGACCAACGAGTCGGCTCCCAGCCCCCGCTTGTCGTTCTCCACGTCGCTCAAGAAGCCTTTGCTCATGCCGGTGAGAGTGGCGAGTTGCTCCAGTGTCATGCGCCTCTGTTCGCGCAGTTGACGAATTCGTTGTCCGACAGTGGTCACGGCACCTCCCCAACTGGTTCGGGACGATGATACTCCTTCCCGATCAGCGAAACTTACCAAAACCATTCTACGGACAAGAAAAACTGTATAGCGAACTATGACTAACGACCCGAGTGCGATCTATTTGACGAGTAAAAGCGCGTTAATATTTTTTTCAACTGTTGACAGATAGAGGTTGCTATGTTCTCATTAGCGAACTTTCAAAACGACGAACATCTGATTGAAGCATGGATAGCGAACACGAGATCAACCAAGCCGCCCAGTCGAGAGACTGAACGAAATTCCATCGCACGGTGCCGGAACGTTTTCAGAAAGAAGCAGGAGAACGCGTGCGGACGGAAAGACAACCACGATTCCGGCCACTCCAAGAGGAAGGAACTGATATGAAAGCAGCACCCAAGCACCCACGAATCTCCACTCTTCTCATGCGCGCATGCACGGTCGTGCTCTGTCTTGCCTTGGCATTCGTGCTGGCCGCCGCTCCCGCGGAACGCCGGCTGGCGCGCTCCGATGAGGCGTATGCCTATCCGATCCAACCTGGAAGCCCGGAGTGGGAAGCACTCGACTCGCATGCCGCGATGCTGCGGGCCACGAGCGTGCCGCAGGCACGACTGCGTGGGATGACCACGCGCGCGCTCGCCGAAACCGTGCTCACCTATCCGCTGTTCGGCGACGTGTTCGCGTACAACACCGCGCAAACCGGCTTCGACGCCGTACGCGCGCAATCCCCCGCGGTCGAGGCGCTTCTCCAGCGGAAGGACGCCGGCTCTGTGCTCCTGTTGCGGTATCAGTCGATGCATCCGGCAGATGCCATCGACCTCGCCACCGATCAGGCTCGAGGCGCCTTCGACGCGGAATTCACCGCTATCGAGACCGTCCTCGCACAGCCGGAGATTCAAGCGTCGCTCTCCCCGAGCGAACGTGATCAACTCCTCAGGACCGCCGTCGCCATCGCGGATGCCAAGGCACAGGTGCCGGATGTGTACGGCTCCTACGGCGTGGAACGAACGGCGCTCGTCGTCGGCCGCCTCCGTGCAACTGCCTTCCACGACACCGACATCGAGACGTTCCTGAAGGATGGCGGCTACTTGCCGGATGACAAGGCGGAGCTGCTCCTGCGCATGAGCTCCGAGGCCATCCGTGTGCCGAGCCCGAGTCTCCGCGTGGGGCCGACCGACTACCGCGCCGAAGTTTTGACGCCGCGCAAGAGCCGCGTCGAAGTGATCGCGCGCGACTTCGAGCTCACACGCGTCCAGATCACCCAGGCCAATGATTTCGTGAGAACACGCTACCCGAAAGCGGTCCGCGAGACGGACGCCTCGCGCCGCTACAACTGTCACTCGTACGCGTGGTACAGCCAATCCACGAGCAACACCTACTGGATGAACTCACCCGGCGACGACACCTACTGGAAGGACGGCAGCTACCTGCTGATCACCTCGGTCAACGGTGGCAAGCCCATTCCGAACACGGTCCCGGACAACGCCAAGGTTTCCTACCCCATGGGTGACCATTCCGCGATCAAGATCTCCTCGACCGAGCTCCGCTCCAAGTGGGGCGAATTGCCGCGCATGCGTCATCAGCCGGGGTACAGTCCCTACGCCTGCGGTGCCTCGACGGCCTGCTCCTTCATCCTGAATTACTACCGCGCACGGTGAACCCTTCCGTGGACCGGCTCGAGCTCCTCGGGCCGGTCCTTGCCCGCTTCGCGTTTCGGAGAGAGAGACCCATCGAATGTTCATCGATGACATCACCGACCCTTCATCCATCACAGGGACGACATACGACTGGCGCGGGATCGAGGCAATGGATGAGGAGCACTACGATCATGTGGTCCGGGTGGCGCGCGACGTATTCACCGCCTCGGCCGCCGTCGTCCTGGCCGAATGTGGTGTTCCGCGATACGCGGACGCCCTTGCGGCCGCGGTGCCGCTGCGCGTCCTGACCAGCCGAGAGGTCTGTTCTTTTGCCCACGTCTGGATGGGACAGCGCGCTTTTCGGCGCTTCGTTCTGCGCAAGGTCATCGAGCGCACGGTGAGGGAGACACCTCTGCCCGCCACGACCCGCGACGTTTTGAGAACGTACCTCACACCGACGTTGCGCTCTCCCGCGATCAACGAAGCCGAGGGCGCGGACATCTGGGAGCGGTTCGAGGCGTTCTTGGAGCGCTGGTTGCCGTCCGGGCCGTTTGTCGACCTGCTCACTCTCCCTGTGCGCGGCTCCCTCCACGTGTCGGAAGCGCGGCGAGAACGACATCTCGCGTTCGTGGACGACCTTCTCGCTCTGACCATGACCAGCATTGGCCGAATAGGTGAGGACGCATCGTGGGACATGCTGTCCTTCTGGATCGGACGCACCCGGCAGGCAAACGTGTGGCGGAGCGCAGAGCAGGAAAGCCAGGGCCAGGCTCTCTTCGCGAAGCAGGTGGCCGCGATGCGCTCCTATGAGGAAGATGGCGGGTGGATCGACTACCTGCTGGGGTGGAACACGGAGCTGACCATTGCCTATCTGCTCGAGTCCGCACCGGAGCTGTATTTCCCCATCGATCGACGGCGTATCGACCTTCCCCGTTCGCGGAGCACGTCCTGGCTCTCAGGAGACTTCTTCGAGCGCGGGAACAGCGTGCAGTTTCACGTCGCGGATCACCCCAAGGGAAAGCGTTTCCTCGACGCCTGCCGCGATTACGAGGACGAGCTGTCCGCACGCGAACGTCGCGGCGACGAGGACGACGGGACGCCCATCTCGCTCGATCGGTTCTCGCGCGAAGAAATCGTGGAGACCCAACGATTCCTAGCCAGCGGAACGCGCAAGCACTTTCTCGGTCATGTTGCGGAAATGCTCGCCCTCCCTCTCGTGGTTCGCTACGCGGCCGGACGTTTCGGCGACGGTGTCACGGTCATTCCCGGCACCGCCATCACGTACGCGGCCTCCCCGGATGCTCAGGGTCCGGACGCGATCATCGCCACGGTCACTTTCAGCGGTGTCGAGGCCCATCTACGCGTTCATGCCCTCGTCGAGGTGAAAGGCTGTGAGACCCGGCGGGATGTGCTGCTGACTCAATTGCACAACCATCAACGTCGTCTCACCACGGAGCAGGTCAGGCTCTCCCGGAGCGGTGACCGTTGGGAGCCGCCCGCGGTCGAGAGCCGTTCGTCCACCTCGAGCCGGGTCACCGTCAATGCCTCCCTCGTGGAACTGGACGATGATCTTGTGCTCCTGAGCATCGTGCCCGGCCGGCTGTCGGGGCGCGACGACTCAGACGAGACCATGCTGCAGCTCCAGCTTCCGTGGACGGCCAAGGGCATCCGGGAGATGACACGCGGATTCGTCATGGCCACTCTCCGCGAAAGCGGGAACAAGGTGGACGTGGACCAACGCGACTACACGATGGCGCAAAGAGCGTGGGCGGCGACGGTTCGCCCTCACATGGACGATCCCACGCTCTCACCGGAAGACCGTGCTTCGATGCGACAGATCATCGACCTCACGGTCCGGCCCGATGAGGAGTTGCTGGCGCTGGTGGTGGAGGAAAGGAAGGTTCGTCGGGCCTCGAAGAAGGATCGTCGTTGAAGTTGACCTCGCGTGTCCTCGTCACTCCGAGCTGGCGGCGGCGGTCTCAGGCGGCGCCGCAAGCCGTACCATGCGGCTGTGAAACGCAATGTGTTGATCGATGCTCTTTGCTTCGCGCTCGCCCTCGAGGCGCGCGGGTTGGAGACCTATCAAATCGGAGCTGCTCGCCTTCCGGCGCTAACGGGCTGATTTTCGGGATGGGCGCTGGGGGTAGCAGCCGCCGGTCCCGCTGGAGATCGGGATCACGCGCGGGTCGGGAGGGAGGCGCACCTGTGGAGCGGTAGGCTTTAGCCTGCCAGGCTCTTGCGAGACACTTCTCCTCTGCCGTCGCGGCGGCGTCACTGGACGAGGCTCCAGGCACGGCCGTCCCGAGCGCCTCACCCGGCTTCGGCACGCGCGTCGCGAG
>JBDTOZ010000341.1:0-10150 GCA_039932995.1 Acidobacteriota bacterium
TCGAGGAAGTGCGGGCGCACGACCCGATGGCCAACGACCAATACATGGGCTTTCTGCGCCTCACGACCGGCTACAAGACGGGCCCGGAAAACTATCACCCCTGGTACGAGGACAACGAGACCTCGGTGCTGGATTTTCTGAACGTGCGCTATCTGCTGCAGGACCCCTGGTACAAGGTGCCCGACCCGAGCCACTGGAGACTGATCTACGACCGTGGCGACGGAAAGATCTTCGAGAACCTGCGCTCGCTCCCGCGCTTCTACGCCGTCCGCAACGTGACCCTCGAGTTCCGCGATCAGCAGTTCCACGAAAAGCTGGAGCACCATTCCGACTTCGCCAACACGGCCCTGCTCGAGAACCTCGAGGTGGAGGTGCCGCAGATGCGCGACGACTTTTTCAACGCCCGTCCGGCCAACGCACCGCCGGCCGTGACCCGCATCCTCTCCGCCGAGCCATCGTCGTATCGCCTCTCGGTGAGCGCGCCGCGGTGGTCCCTGGTGGTCAGCAGCGTCCCCTGGTGGCCGGGCTGGAAGGTCATCCGCAACGGCACGAGCATCAAGCCGATCCGTGTGAACGGCGCCTTTCTCGGCTTTGCCGTTCCCCCCGGCCAGTCCGACGTGCGCGTGTACTACTCGCCGCGAAGCTGGTGGGTGGGAGTGGCGCTGGCGTCGATAGGAATGGGGATTCTCGTCGCCCTGAACACAAGGGGACGGTTCACCACAGAGGCACAGAGAACACGGAGAGCGCATTGAATCGTCGGGCACTCTCCGTGCGCTCTGTGGCTCTGTGGTGAACCGTCCCCCCGTGTTCAGGCGAACGATTTACCGGAACTTTTTCGACAGGCGCTCGCGCGAGTAGGTGTCGACGCGCGCCAGGGCCGGGGCCAGTACTTCGAGCTGCTTTTCCACGAGCGTGGCGATGCCGCTGCGGGCCAGGCCCAGCATGGACTGCATCTCTTCCTCGCTGAAGCTCGCGCCCTCGGCGGTCCCTTGCAGCTCGATGTAGCGGCCCTTTCCGGTGGCCACCACGTTCATGTCCACGCCGGCCTTGGAATCCTCGGCGTAATTGAGGTCGAGCGCCGGCACTCCGTTGATGATTCCCACCGAGACGGCGGCAATGGAGTCGACGATCGGCCAGGTGGCCATCTTGCCGTTCGTGTACAGGTCCGTGAGCGCGAGTACCAGCGCCACGTAAGCGCCCGTGATGGACGCCGTGCGCGTGCCGCCATCGGCCTGGATGACGTCGCAGTCGAGCCAGATCGTGCGCTCTCCCATGAGCTCGGGATTGACCGCGGCGCGGAGCGAGCGTCCGATGAGCCGCTGAATTTCCATCGTCCGTCCGCCCTGCTTACCTTTCGCGGCCTCGCGGTCCGTGCGCTCCGTGGTGGCGCGCGGCAGCATCCCGTACTCCGCCGTCACCCAGCCCTTCCCGCTGCGGTACATGAAAGGCGGGACCTTCTCCTGCACGGAGGCGGTGCAGATGACGCGGGTGTCGCCGACTTCGATGAGCACCGAGCCCTCGGCATGCTTGGTGAAGCCGGGGCGGATGCTGACTAGGCGCAGCTCATCGGAGGCGCGTCCGTCGATTCTCTGTTTTCCGTTCACTGGGTTCCTTTATGAAGCTGACGGCTGCAAGTCTATCCCGCGCGCCGATGATGGAGCGCCGCGCGAGCCCGGAGGCGCAGCCTGCTACGGCTCTTCGATGATCGCGCCTTTGGGGACCACCACCACCCCGGTGTCGGTGACCGTGAAGCGTGCCCGGTCGGCTTCCAGGTCGTATCCGATGACCGTGCCCGGAGGGATCTTCACGCCCTTGTCGATGATGGTGCGGCGGATCTTCGAATGCCGGCCCACCTCGACTCCGTCCATGAGGATGGACTCGTCGACGTCCGCGTACGAGTTGACGCGCACGCGCGTGTGCAGCACGCAACGGTTGATCGTTCCGCCGGAGATGATCGAGCCGTCGGAGACGAGCGAGTCGGTGGCGATGCCGATGCGTTGCGACTGCGAGTCGGCAAAGACGAACTTGGCCGGAGGCTGATGCATCGGCGCCGACACCAGCGGCCACATCTGGTTGTAGAGGTTGAAGGCCGGCGTGACCGCCACCAGATCGAGGGCCGCGGCGAAGTACGAGTCGACGGTCCCCACGTCGCGCCAGTAGCCCTGGTTGTGCGGCTCTTCGCCCGGAATGCGGTTGGTGGCGAAGTCGTACGCAAAGACTTTCATCTTCTCGTACATCTCCGGGATGATCTCTTTGCCGAAGTCGACGCCGGCGTTGCGCAGCGCGTTGCGCTGGAGCACGTCGATCATCACGTTGGCCTTGAAGATGTAATTGCCCATCGAGGCCAGGATCATGTCCGGCCGGCCCGGAATGGTCTTGGCTCCGTCCTTCGGCTTCTCCACGAACCCCGTCACCCGAAAGTCGGAATCGATCTCCACGACGCCGAAGTGATGGGCGTCGGAAGCCGGCACCGGCACGGTGGCGATGGTCAGGTCGGCGTCGTTCTCGATGTGGTGCTGCAGCATCTGGTTCACATCCATCTTGTAGATGTGATCGCCGCCGAAGACGCAGACGTACTCCGGTTGCTCGTCGAAGATGAGCTCCAGATTCTGAAAGACGGCGTCCGCCGTGCCCCGGAACCAGAACGGTCCCCGCCTCATCTGCGCGGGCACACAGTCGACGTACTGCCCGATCTCAGGCACGAGCCGCCACGTGCGGGTGATGTGCTCGATGAGCGAGTTCGACTTGAACTGGGTGAGGATCTTCAGCTTGAAGAAGCCGGAATTGATGAAGTTGTTGATGGCGAAATCGATGATCCGATAGCGGCCGCCGAAGGGCACGGCCGGCTTGGCCCGGTCCTTCGTCAAGGGAAAAAGCCGCTCGCCCTGGCCACCGGCCAGGATCATCGTGAGAACGTTTCGTCGCGCCAGTGATCCGTACATGCGGCTCCGCCTGGTGCGAGATTCTTTCCAACAATGGTCTGGGATGCAACTGGAGCTTCTACCAACTGCAAACTGAGACCTGCAGGCTCGCGTCACCAAGCCCCCTCGGCCCCCCGGCCCTCGCCGCCGCATATACTTCCCGGCGATGGCCGAGAAGGACTACTACGAGATTCTGGGAGTGAAGAAGACGGCGACCGAGGCCGAGATGAAGAAGGCCTATCGGGACCTGGCCAAAAAGTTCCATCCGGACAAGAACAAGGGCAACAAGGACGCGGAGAATCGCTTCAAGGAGATCTCCGAGGCTTACGCGGTGCTCTCCGACAAAGAGAAGCGCGACCAATACGACCGCCTGGGACGTGAAGCCTTCGGCCCGGGCGGGGCCAATCCGTTTGCCGGCTTCGACTTTTCCGAGTTCATGGGATCGGGCGGGCGCAAGGGGCGGGCGGGTGCGGGCCGCCGCACCCAGACCATGGACTTCACGGACATCTTCGGCGATCTCTTCGGCGGAGGCGGGTCGGGAGGCCGGGGCGCGCCGGCTGGATTCGAGAGGCCCGAGCAGGACCTGCAGGCCGAGATCACGGTCGATTTCCGCGATGCCATCCTCGGGACGACGATGAATCTCAGCGTCAACGGCGATTCGATCAAGGTCAAGATCCCCGAAGGCATCCGGCCGGGGCAGAAGATGCGCGTGGCCCGCAAGGGCGCGCCCTCGATCCAGCTCACCGTGAACGTCCGGCCCCATCCCCACTTCGACCGGCGCGGCGACGACATCTACGTCGACCTGCCGGTCACCGTCGGGGAGGCCGTGCGCGGAGGCGAAGTCGAAGCGGTCACGCTGCAGGGCCCGGTCCGCATGCGCATTCCAGCGGGAACGCAGACCGGCCGCACGCTTCGACTGACGGGCAAAGGCGTGCAGAAGAAGGGAGGCGCGGGAGATCAGTACTGTCGCATCGTCGTTCATGTTCCGCCGGCCGCTCCCGACGAAGCACTGGATGCGATCGAAGCCGCGTACGTGGAGAATCCAAGGGCCAATTTGAAGACGGCGTTGTGATGTCGAACGAGTGCCTCTCAACGGGACTCGTCTTTCGGAGAGCCAGACCCGACCCATGCTCATCCAACTCCTTCGTGCCGACATCACCTCGATCAAGGTGGACGCGATCGCGGCACCAAGCGCGAGGTCGCTCCTGCAGAATGGTCGCGCGGTGGTGATGACGGGCGGCAATCTCCTGGCGCGCTTCGTCATCGAAGTACCCGTGGCGCACGGGTCGGAGGCGGACTCGGACGCCCGCCTCCGCGAGGCCACCACCGAGGTTCTCCAGCGTGCCGACGAACTGGCTGTGGCCACCGTCGGCCTGCCGGTCCTCGGCAAACGTTCGCTCGGCTATGCCACCGAACGTTGCGCACGCATCATGCTGCGAGCCACGCTCGACTATCGCGGCCGTGCGCGATCTGTGCAGAAGGCCATCTTCTGTCTCTTCGGCGTGGAGGAGCACGGCATCTTCGCGACTGTGCTCGAGGAGCTCGAGAGTTGAACGAAAGCGGGAACATCTTCGTCATCGGCGACTCCCACATCGGCCTGGGAGAAGGGAGTGAGTTGCCGGTCAACACCTGGATGGATCGCCTCGCGGCTCTACGGCCCAAGGCCCTCTACCTCAATGGCGATCTGTTTCATTACCTCATCGCCCACGACAAGTTCCGCACCGCGGCCGTGGACCGCGTCATGGCCCGTTTCCGCGCGCTGCGCGACAGCGGCGTGGCCGTGCATTACGTCGAAGGAAATCGCGATTTCTTCCTGCGCGGCTCCTTCGTCGAGCACGCGGTGACCGATGTGGCCCTCGAATACGCCATCCCGGCCGGCGCGAAGAAGTACCTCATCATCCACGGCGACCTGATCAACGACCGCGACTGGCAGTACCGCTTCTGGCGGCGTGCGTCGAAGAATCCCCTCACCAAGCTGGGCGTGAACCTGATCCCGAAGAAGCTCGCCAACGACTTCGTGGATGGAATGGAGAAACGCCTGGCGGGCTCGAACTTCAAACACAAGGCGCGCGTGCCGGTGGAGCTGATGCAGGCCTACGGAACGGACCGGGCCCGGGAAGGCTTCACCGACGTCGTCTTCGGCCACTTTCACCAGAAGCTCGTGCTCGCAGGCCCAGTCACCGTCACCGTGCTCCCGCCCTGGTACGAGTCAGGAGAAGCGCTGGTCATCGACCCCTCGACCGGCGAGTCGGCTTTCGTGGCGGTGTGAGTCGTCTGGTCTTCTCGTCGTCCTCGTCGTCGAGCCGTCGCGTCGTCGAGTCGTCGAGTCGTCTGGTCGTCTGGTCGTCGAGTCGTCTGGTCGTCGAGTCGTCGAGTCTTATAGGCTCATAGTCTCAGAGTCTCAGAGTCTCATAGGGGTAACAGGGGAGCGTCCCGTGAGACTGTGAGACTGACTGGACCGACTCGACGACTCGAAGACCAGACGACTCGACGACTCGACCAGACGACTCGAAGACTCGAAGACCAGACGACTCGAAGACTCGACGACAAGACGGAGGTCTAGAAGCGCACGGATCTCCGTCTGGAGAGCGGCACGTCCACGGTGAACTCGGCCGCGCTCGTGGAACAGGGGGTCGTGGCCTGCACCCACACGAATTCCCGGGCGGCCTGCGGGGTGAACGTCAAGCTGGGGCCTGATCCCGCGATGGGCGAGGATTGATCGCCCTGATGGCCGCGGTACCAGGTGAAGGTCTGGCGATGCGCGATCGAAGAGACGACCTCCAGAGTGACCGGCTCGGCCCGCGGCGCCACGACATTCGCCGCCGCCGGACGGACAGGATCTTCCAGTCCACAGACGACCTCGACCACCGTATGGGTCGGCGGAATGGAGTTGACCGTGACCACCGTGGTTCCCGGGCCGATGCCCGTAATGGTCACGTCGATCGGGAAGGACGAGGTCATGCGCCCCGAGGCGACCGCGACATGGTGGTCGGCCGTGTCGAAGACGAAATCGGTCCAGGGCAGTACCCAGAGTCCGGACCACCAGACGCTGGCCCGCAGGGTGGCCGTTTGGCCGACCGCCAAGCGTACCGAGGTGGGACTGACTTCCGGATGCCATGACGCCGAGGCGGGGACCGTCAGAAGAAGCAGCAAGCCGAAGAGTCCGAAGAATCGTTTCATATCTCGTGATACGCCGCTGACCCGAGCGGCGTCCTGTGACAATTTTCACATGGAACGGAACCAAGGATCTCCCGCGGGCCGGTGTCGCGGCCCGGCACTACACTAGAATCGTCGACCCATGCGCGTGACCTTCCTCGGCACCGGAACATCCACGGGCGTTCCGGTGATCGGTTGCCGGTGCGCGGTCTGCACCTCGCCTCATCCGCGCAACCAGCGCCTGCGTCAGTCCGTGGCCATCGAGAGTGAGGGACTGCACTTTCTCATCGACACGACGCCGGATCTGCGCCTGCAGCTCCTCCGGTATCCGATTCCCCGTCTCGACTTCGTCCTCTTCACGCACTCGCATTCCGATCACATCATGGGACTGGACGACATCCGGCCCTTCAACTTCCGGCAACGGGAGACCGTCTACGCCTACGCCAATCGGAACACCGCCAAGGCCATCCGTCGCGCGTTCAGCTACATCTGGGACCAGAGCACCCAGGTCGGCGGCGGCAAGCCGCAGCTCCAGCTCGAGGAAGTGGATGGCGTCTTCTCGCACGGAGGCGTCGAGATCACGCCCATCCCGGTGACGCACGGCGACTGGACGATCCTGGGGTTCCGCATCGGTCCCTTCGCCTACATCACCGATACCAACGGCATCCCGCCCGAGTCGATGAAACTGCTGGAAGGCGTGGACACCCTGGCCCTGGACGGCCTGCGTCCCGCCCCCCGTCACTCCACGCACTTCACCATCGAAGAAGCGGTCGACACGGCCGCGAAGATCGGCGCACGGACCACCTACCTCATCCATCTCGCACACGAAGTCGACCATGACACCGTGGAGGCCACGCTCCCCGCGGGAGTGCACCTCGCGTGGGACGGACTGGAGCTGACGTTTTGAGTCGGTGCCGGCAATGAAAACGATCCCCAAGAGCCCTCCCCTCGACGCCACGGTCACGGCGCCTCCTTCCAAGTCGTATTCGGTCCGGGCGTTGTTGCTGGCGGCGATGTCGCGCGGGTCGACCACCGTGCGCAACTGCCTCGATGCGGATGACACGCGATACGCGCTCGAAGCGCTCAAAGCCGTCGGCTACGAGGTGGAAGGCTCGATCCAGAAAGACGTGAGGATCGGGGAGCGGCGGACGATGTCGGCCAACGAAGTGCCGATTTTCGTCGGCAACGCCGGGACG
Organism: Acidobacteriota bacterium; assembly: GCA_039932995.1. GTDB lineage: Bacteria > Acidobacteriota > Thermoanaerobaculia > Gp7-AA8 > Gp7-AA8 > QHVT01. The sequence goes on from JBDTOZ010000341.1 coordinate 7,274, forward strand.
GCCATGCGCTTCTTCACCGGCTGGCTGGCCTTCACGCCCGGGCGATTCCTGCTGCAGGGCGAGGAGCGAATGCACCAGCGACCCATCGGCGATCTCGTCGACGTCCTGCTGCAGATCGGCGGTGAGGTGGAGTACGTCGAGCGCGAGGGCTATCCGCCGTTGCGCATCCGCGGCAAGAAGATGCGCGGCGGCTTCGACGTCTCCATCTCCGCGCAGACGTCGAGCCAGTTCGTCTCCGCGCTGATGCTCGGCGGCGCCACCTTGCCCGACGGCATCACCCTGCGCATCCCGCAACTGGCATCGGGTCCGTACATCGACATCACCGCAGACATCCTGCGTACGTTCGGCGGCCGGATCGAACGCACCGGCCATGCCATCCGCGTCCTTCCCGCGCATCTCCAGCTCGATGAGTACATCGTGGAAGGCGATTACTCCTCCGCCTCGTATTGGTTCGCCGCCGCCGCGGCCACGCGGGGCACGGTACGCGTGCGCGGACTGGCCAGCCCCACGGCCCAGGGCGATGCCGGCTTCCTGGACATTCTCGCGGCCATGGGATGTCGCGTGGACGCGTCCGGCGAGAGCATCGCCGTCACGGGACCGGCCACTCTGCGCGGCGGCACCTTCGACTGCAACGCCACCCCGGACATCGTTCCCACCCTGGCCGCCATCGCGCCGCTGGCCTCCTCCCCCCTCGAGATCACCAACGTCGCCAACCTGCGCGTGAAGGAATCGGATCGCCTGGCCACCGTCACCAGCGAGCTCCGCGCCCTCGGCGCGACCGTCGAAGAACGCCCCGATTCCCTCCTCATCCAACCCGGCTGGAACGACGCTCCCGCCGTCATCGAGACCCACAACGATCACCGCATCGCCATGGCCTTCGCCATCGCAGGCCTGGCCCGTGGCAACGTGACCATCGCCAGGGAACAGGTGGTCTCGAAGTCGTATCCCCGGTTCTGGCGGACGCTGGACGAAGTGCTGGCCACCTCGGTCGGGACCTGACCGGCTCGATCCTCGCCGCACAGGCGCCGTCATGACACTCCTCGCGGGGGGATGGCCGCGCCGCCTCCTCCCCGCGCGATAAACTGAGCGCATTCATGGATACCTGGTATCTGGTCCTGGCCTTCGCCTTCGTGCTCGCCAACGGTTTTTTCGTGGCGGCGGAGTTCGCCATCGTCAAAGTGCGCTCCACCCAGATCACGGAGCTCGCGGACCAGGGCAGCGTGCGGGCGAAGATGGCCAAGAAGCTCATTCGCCATCTCGACGCGTATCTCTCCGCCACTCAGCTCGGAATCACGCTGGCCTCGCTGGCCCTGGGTTGGATCGGGGAGCCCGCCTTCCACCACTTGATCCAGCCGCTGTTCACGCGCTTCCACGTCAGCGAGTCGGCGGCGAAGTCGATCTCGGCCACGGTGGCCTTCGTGATCATCTCCATCCTGCACATCGTGCTGGGCGAGCTGGCGCCGAAGTCGATCGCCATCCAGAAGCCGGTGGCCACGACGCTCTGGACGGCGCACCTGCTGCACTCCTTCTACATCATCACCTACCCGGCCATCTGGCTCTTGAACGGCTTCTCGCGCGCGATCCTCAAGCTCCTGGGAATCCAATCCGCGGGAGAGCATGGGGACATCGCGCACTCCCCCGAGGAGCTGCGCCTGATCCTGGCAGGCTCGGAGAAGGCGGGCATCCTTTCCGAGGAAAACCGCGAGATCATCGAAGGGGTCTTCCAGTTCTCGCGACGCACGGCCCGGCAGATCATGGTGCCGCGCACGGACGTGGTGTTCCTCTCCATCCGCAAGTCCATCGAGCAGAACCTGGAGACCATCCGCACGACGCGGCACACGCGCTATCCACTCTGCGACGGAAGCCTGGACGACACGATCGGCCTCATTCACGTGAAAGATCTGCTGCTCGCCCAACTGCGTGGACCGGGCAAGACCCTGATCGAGCTCAAGCGCGAGGTGCTGTTCGTGCCCGAGAACAGCACGGTGGAGTCCGTGCTGTCGCAATTCATCGAGAGCAAGACCCACATGGCCGTCGTGCTCGACGAGTACGGCGGCGCGTCCGGCATCGTGGCCCTCGAGAACATCACCGAGGAACTGTTCGGACAGATTCAGGACGAGTTCGATCGGGAACGGCCGGAGATCGAGCCCCTCGGCAACGGACGCTATCGCGTCCGCGGGGACTACCTGATCGAGGACCTCGCGGATCGGTTGAAGATCGACGTGGGTGAGCCCGAAGAAGAGACGGTGGGCGGCTACGTGGCCGCACGTCTGGGGCGCGAAGTGGCGCCGGGCGACAAGGTGGAATTGGGCGAGCTCTCGATCACCGTACTGGAAGCGGAACGCTTTCGCGTGCGCTGGGTGCTGGCCGAAACCACGATGCCCGCAACCGAGCTGGCCGAAGAACCGGCGTCTTGATCGCGTGTGCGCCACCCGGAAACGCCGGCGCGCAGCGCGTCAGTGCTTGCTAAAAGGAATGAGATCGTGGACTGCCACCCGGAACGCCGGCGTCTCGCCGGCTGGCAGCCGCGGCGTCTCGCCGCGGCCCCCGCGAACGCGTGGGCGAGACGCCCACAGGGCCAGCCGGCGAGGACGCCGGCGCTCCACTGTAGGCGCCGCGCAGCGCGTCAGTGCTTGCGAAACAGGGAAGTGAGCTTCGTGGAGACCGTCCGCCAGGTGCGCGAGATCAGGCCTTCCTCCTCATGCTGCTCAGACGAGACCGCGTGCCGCGCAGAGCGAGACTCCTTCAAGATCCGATCAGTGTCCTGGATACGCATCTGTAAGCTCCTTTCGCTTCTCTTGAATAGCGAGGGAGATGCCATGTTTGGCGGTTGGCGGTTGGCGGTTGGCGGTTGGCGGTTGGCGGTTGGCGGTTGGC
>JBDTOZ010000342.1:0-2489 GCA_039932995.1 Acidobacteriota bacterium
CACGCTCGCCGGCCACGAACCCGTTCTCTTCGAGCCAGTCCCCACGCATCCGGATCATCGGCACCCGCCGCCCGCGCTCGAACGACGAGCGCGGCGTCTCCACATGCTCGATGATCTTCAGCTGCTTCTCGGAAGGGATCGCGTGCACCATTCAGCCTCCTCGTGAAAACGCTGTCAAGAGCAACCTTGCTGGCTTCGACTAGCACTTTACGCGTATACGCACAGTAAGCGTATAGTACTCGCATGTCAACACGCTCCACCCCCTTCTCCCAGGACCCGCGCTTACACTCGCTGGCGATGGCAGTCTTCGGAGAGATCCTCAAGCGGCTGCGCCAGGAGAAGAGCCTCTCCCAGCAAGAGCTGGCCAACCTGATCGGCGTTCACGTCCGCCAGGTCTCCAAGTACGAGATGGGCACCTCGATGCCCACCCTCGACCGGATCCGCCGCATGGCCGAGACTCTCGAGGTTTCCGCCGACGAGCTCGTCTTCGGTGCCGGTAAGCGCCGCGCCGCGACCAACACCATCAAGCACCCCGTCCTCGCCGAGCGCCTCCGCACCCTCGAACAGATGGTCTCCCGCGACGAGCTCCGCTCGATCATCGAGCTCCTCGACGCTTTCATCGCCAAAAAGCAGATCGATCAGATTGCCAAAGGGCGGTCTGCGCGCCGCACTGTGTGAACAGCAACGCCCCTGATTCATCACGAATATGACGGATGACTTCTTTGCTGAGCAGTCGGAAGAGTCGAGGGTAAAGACGGAGATCGTCGCCAAGTTCTTCGCCTCTTGGAGCAACGTCATCCTAGGGGCACAACGCGGACGCGGGAAGCCGCTCAAGATCGGCTACGTCGATCTGTTCGCAGGCCGCGGTCGATTCGCTGATGGGGCACCCTCGACACCTCTTCTCGTCCTCCAGCACGCCATCGAGAACGCCGACCACCGACATGCACTGACCGCCGTTTTCAACGAAGCCGACGCCGGTTACCGCCAGCATCTACTGACGAACATTAACGCTTTACCTGGAGTGAATACGCTCACGCGGAAGCCGATCTATCTCGGCGAGACCGTCGACAGCGACTACGGGCCATTCCTCAAGCAGGTCAAAGGGATTCCGACGCTCTTCTTCGTCGATCCTTGGGGCTACATCGGCGTGAGCGTCGAGCTTCTCCGATCGGCGGTTCAGCAAGCATGGGGCTCAGACCTGATCTTCTTCTTCAATTACAAACGGATCTGTGCAGGTCTGTCGAACGACCTGTTCGCCGAACGAATGAAAGCGATCTTCGGCACACGCTACGCCACTCTCCGGAAACAAGTCGAGCACCTTCACGGTGACGCCCGCGAGGAAGCGATCACTGCTGCTATGGCCGAAGAACTCGCCGAGAACGCCGCCGAGCACGTGCTCAAGTTCAGGATCGAGCGCCGAGGCGCCACCAGCCACTACGTGTTCTTCATCAGCAAGAGCGCGAAAGGACGGCGGATCATGGCCGACATCATGGCCGGCGTGAGCTCTGAACGGGACCAAGGCGTCGTCCCCTTCGAGTTCAGTAGAGCCTCGAAGGAAGCCCAGCAGACTTCGCTGTTCGAGGCACCAATGGATTCGCTCGGCGATCTCGCGGGCGAGCTGCTTCGTCTCTGCGCCGACAAGACAATGACAACGGCCGAGATCTTCGCCCTCTGCACGTTTCCTGGCAAAAACTATCAGATGAAGAACTACAAGCAGGCCCTGATGCGGCTCGAGGCTGAGGGCAAGATCATCACTTCACCTGCCGCCGCTCAGCGCAAGAAGGGCACGTTCGGCGACGCCGTCGCGGTGAAGTTCCCGGGGGTGGTTCGATGAGTATGAAGAGCGAGATCGAGTGGACCGATGCGACGTGGAACCCCGTGCGTGGCTGCACCAAGATCAGCCCCGGTTGCGCACACTGCTACGCCGAGACGTTCGCCAACCGCTTTCGCGGCGTGGCTGGTCACGCGTATGAGCGGGGATTCGAGCCCCGCCTTGCACTCCATTTGCTTAACGAACCGCTCAAGTGGAAACGCTCGAAGCGGATCTTCGTCAACTCGATGAGCGACCTTTTTCACGATGTCGTCCCGGATGACTACGTCGTTTCCGTCGGACGTATCATGGAGCAGGCTTCGTGGCACATCTTCCAGGTACTCACCAAACGCTCGGCACGCATGCATGGCCTGCTCAGCGCGCAGCAACTGCGCTTCGCGGCTGAGCTCTCGCACGTCTGGTGGGGTGTGAGCGTCGAAAACAAGAAGCATGGCCTGCCGCGCATCGCGCATCTCCGCGACACACCAGCACTCGTGAAGTTCCTATCCGTCGAGCCTCTCCTGGAAGATCTTGGCGTGATCGATCTTCGCGGGATCTCCTGGGTCATCGTCGGTGGCGAGTCAGGCCCCGGTGCTCGGCCGATGAAGCCAGAATGGGTAACCTCCGTCAAGGAACAGTGCGTCGACGCGAACGTCCCCTTCTTCTTCAAGCAGTGGGG
>JBDTOZ010000343.1:0-6647 GCA_039932995.1 Acidobacteriota bacterium
CGGCAACCGCCAACCGCCCACGAAATGACCTGTCCTCCGAGGCGGTTACATCGCACGTGCTCAGCCCAAAAGCAGCCCTGCTCGCCGCCGTGGTCGTGATTTTCGGTTCTACGGCTCAGGCCGCGGAACGCATGCCGCTGTCGCAGATTCATAAGGGGATGAAGGGCTACGGCCTGACTGTCTTCGCGGGCTCGGCCGTCGAGAAGTTCGACGTCGAGATCCTGGGACTGCTCAACAACATCGGGCCGGGGCAGAACCTCATCCTGGCGCGCGTGGACTCGCCGGTCATCCGCCGGGCGGGCGTCATCGCCGGCATGAGCGGCTCGCCGATCTTCATCGACGGCAAAGTCATCGGCGCGCTCGCCTTCGCCTGGCAGTTCTCCAAGGAACCGGTGGCGGGGATCACTCCGATCGACGAGATGCTGAAGCTCTCGCAGGCCGTGCGTCCCGCCGGCGCTTCGCCCGTGGGTGCCATTCCCCGTCTCTCCGGCATGGAGTTGCTGGAGGCACTCTCCAGCGATAAGCCGGAAGACTCGCTCAAAGCCTTCGTGAAGACGATGGCCGCGCTGCCGGTCAACTCGACCTCTTTGGGTGGAGCGACGCGCATTGCCTTGCCGATGTCCGTCTCCAGTTTTGCGCCTGAGACCATCCAGCGGTTTGCGCCCTACCTCGAGCAGCTCGGCTTCGTCACCGTCCCCGCGGGCGGCGCGAGCTCGTCCTCCGGTGGCGTACCGGCCAAGACCACCTTCGAGCCGGGCGACCCGGTGGGCGCCGTCCTGCTCACCGGCGATTTCAATGTGGCCGCGACCGGCACCGTCACCTACGTCGACGGCGAGCACATCTACGCCTTCGGCCATCCCTTCCTGGATATGGGGGAGATCAACTTCCCGATGGCCACCTCGGAGATCGTGGACGTGCTGCCCAGCCTTTCCAGCTCATTCAAATTCTCCAACACCGGCCCCATCGTGGGCATGCTTCGCCAGGATCGGGCCGCCGGCATCATGGGCGTGCTCGGGCAGAAGGCTGACATGATTCCCGTCGACGTCACGCTCGATGGCGCCGGCCCGCAGCAGAAGTATCACGTGGACGTCGTGCGTCACTCCTACCTCTCGCCGCTGATGCTGGCCATGGTCACCGACTCGATCGTCTCCAACGCGCAACGCGCGGCGGGGGAGCGCACCGTGTTGATGGAGTCCGAGATCCAGCTCAAGGGCTTCGACACCATTCACCTCCGTGAAGGCTTCGCCGGCCAGCAGGCCCGTCAGGCCATTCCGCAGTACCTGGCCCTGGTCTCGGGCTACGTGATGTCCAACGAGTTCCGGGCCGCGGAGATCGAGAGCGTGAAGATCCACCTGCGCCACGATGACGACCTGCGCATCGCCAAGCTGATGGAAGCCTCGCTCGTGCAGCCGGACAAGGGCCGGGTCTCGCCCGGCGACACCGTGCAGGTGCGCACCGTGCTCAAGCCCTTCCGCGGAGAAGCGTTCGTCGAAACGTTCGACGTAAAGATCCCCGACGATCAGGCGCCCGGTGCCGCGTACCTGCTGGTGGGGAGCGGCTCGGTGATGAACGCCATCGACTTCTCGCTCGTACCGCCCGATCCGCGTACGCTCGAGCAGGTGCTCGGCGTCGTGCAGCGTCTCCGTCCCGCCACCGATCTCACGGTCGGCCTCTATTCGACGAGCGAAGGCGCCGTGACCTCAGGGGTCTACCTGCCGAACCTTCCGCCCTCCATGCGCGCCGTGGTCAGCGGCGACACGTCCAACGGTGCGCAAGCCGCGGTGAAGTACCATCCCGCCGGTCAGAGCTCCCGACCGCTCGGCTATATCGTCGACGGTGCCCTGAAGATCGACCTCGACGTCCGCCCGAACCTCTGAAGAAAAGAATTCACGAATCGTTGTGGAGCAGCGGACCCCAGGTCCGCTGATGATGACGGCGGGCTCAGCCCGCCGCTCCACGTTTGAAAGGAACTCATGCGCCGACTCCTGGTCCTGATCTCGGCTTTCCTCATCGCCACCCCCTCCTTTGCGATTGCGCCGCAGTTCTGGCGCGTGCAGTCCGCCGAGGAGTTTCTGAGCGGTGAGCTGGAAGGATTCGCCATCACCTCGCGCGGCGAACTGCTCGTCGCGCCGGCCATGCGCAAGCTGGCCACGTTCACCGACCCTTTCGTCCTCTCCCAGACCGCGGCGCCCAACGGCGACCGCTTCTTCGGCACGGGCAATGAGGGGAAGGTTTATCGCCTGCGGGGCACCGACTTGAAGGCCATCTTCACCGCACCGGAGCCGGAGATTTACGCCGTGGCCTTCCGCGACGGGGTGCTCCTGGTCGGCAGCTCGCCGAACGGCAAGGTCTATCGCGTCGATCCGGAGAGCGGGCAGAGCTCCGTCTTCTTCGACCCGAAGCAGGCCTACATCTGGGCACTGCAGGCCCTCCCGAACGGGGATGTGGCCGTGGGCACGGGCGTGGACGGAAAGCTCTTCCGCGTGAACGCGAAGGGGGAGGGGAAGGTCCTGTTCGACGCCACGGACACGCACATCCGCTCGCTGGCCGCGATGAAGGACGGAAGCATCCTGGCCGGCGCCTCCGGCAAGGGCCGCATCTACCGGGTGGCCGCGGACGGCAACGCACACGCGCTGTTCGACTCGTCGCTCAACGAGATCGCATCAATCTACGTCGATCCGAACGGAACCGGCTGGGCCGCGGGCGTGAGCAACGTGCTCCCTTCCAGCGCTCCCGCCAAGGCGCAGCCGAAGGGTGGACAGCAACAGCAGCAACAGCAATCCACCGGTGCTTCGACCGAAGCCAAGAAGGATGAGGGAGCCTCCACCGCAACCGCCGAGGTCACCTTCTCCTTCGATGACAGCGCCGCCAGTGCGGCGGCGCAGAGCGGATCGGCCGAGGTCTATCGCATCGATCCCGATGGCTTCGTCGAGACCGTGCGCAAGTTCGAGCGCGAGATGGTCTACGCGGTGAGCGGGGGAGAGAACGGCGCGGTGCTGCTGGCCACCGGCCCGAACGGGCGGATCTACGAGCTCCGCGACGGCGAGCTCTCCCTCCTCGGCGCGGTCCCGGAGAAACAGATCGTCTCCGTCAACGGCGACGTGATCACCACCACCAACACGGGCGCCGTCTACCGCATGGAGCGCCGGGGCGCCTCCAATCCCGAGTTCCGTTCCGCGGCCAAAGACACCGAGCGCTTCTCGCGTTTCGGTCACTACCGCATCGAAGGACGCAACCTCGACGGCGGCACCGTGGCCGTCTCCTTTCGCAGCGGCAACACGCGCACCCCCGATGGCACCTGGAGCGCGTGGACCATGCCCCAGACCTCCCTCGAAGGAAACATCGCCGCCCCTGCCGCGCAGTATGTGCAGTGGAAGCTGACCATGCCCAAGGCGCCGGCCGGCGCGGCCATCGACGCAGTGACCGTGGCCTTCATCAACCGCAACGTGGCGCCGGAGATCGAGGGCCTGGCCGTGCAAGACCCGGCCGTCGTCTTCATCAGCTCCGCCTATCCGTCCGCCCCGCAGGTGGTCGAGGCCACCAACCCCGACGAGTACGGCATCTTCACCAGCCTGGACACGCCGCGCGAGCGCACCAACGTCGAGCAGGGCAAGCGGATGTTCCGCAAAGGATTCCGCACCGTCTCCTGGCGCGCCTCCGATGACAACGGCGACGGCATCCACTACACACTCTCCTTCCGTCAGAAGGGGAGCACGCCGTGGCTGCGTCTGCGCGAGAACATGGAAGAGACGCAACTGAACTTCGACACCTCCCAACTGCCGGACGGCCGCTACGAGCTGCGCCTCGAGGCCAGCGACGCGGCCGACAACCCGGAGAGGCCGCTGCGCGACGTGAAGGAAGGGGTGGAGTTCCAGGTCGACAACAGCGCGCCGAAGATCGCCGTCAGTGCAGGCTCGGACAAGCAGATCAACATCCACATCACCGACGAGCTCTCGGCGGTGGGCAAGGTCGAGTATTCGGCCGACGCCAAGGAGTGGATCCGCCTCACGCCCATCGACGGCATCGCCGACTCGCGCGACGAAACGTACCGCCTCGACCGCAACGCCGTGGACGGCAAATTCGTGATCGTCCGCGCCGTCGACGGCCAGTACAACGTCACCACCCAAACGGTGCCGACGCGGTAGTGCCTCTTTGCGTGATTTCGTGAAGAGTGGATCAGGGTGAGGGGCAATTTGCGATGAAGGACGCCGCGGAGCAGGCGGTGTCCATCATCGCGCCCCGCGCAGAAACGCGATCAGTAACCAGGAACCAGCAACCAGGAACCAGCAACCAAACTAGGGACCACCTCCGTCTATAATCGCCGCGTGAGTCGTCGTCTGGTCGTACTCGTCGCGCTCCTTCTCTCACTCGCCTGTCAACGTGACGAGAAGCGGGCGGCGGGTCCGGCTTCCGCGAAGCCGGTCATCGACGACGGCAGGCCTCAGGACGGCGGGACGGTGGTGCGCCGGCTCGAGTCCGACGCGGTCACGCTCAACGCCGTCTCCGTGGCCACCATCGTCGATCGCTACATCGACAACCTCCTCTACACCCCGATGGTCTACCTCGACCACGACCTGCAGCCCATCCCCGGCTTGGCCGAGTCGTGGGACGTCGCCGAAGAGGGGAAGGTCTATCACTTCGAGCTGAACAAGAAGGCCACCTTCTCCGACGGCACGCCCGTGCTGGCCAGCGACGTCCTGTTCACGCTCCGCAAGATCCTAGATCCCGCCTCCGAAGCCGTGCAGGTCATCGACGCCTATGAAGACCTCGATCTCACGCGCACCAAGGTCATCGACGAGCACACCATCGACATCGTATTTCGAAACCCGCGCGCCTCGCGCATGCTGCGCTTCGCGGACCTGCTGGTCATTCCCGAGCACGTCTATGCGAAGGGAAACTTCCGCCTCGACTACAACGACGTGGCCGTCGGCAGCGGACCGTACCTGCTGGTGAAGCGCGTGCCCGGCAAGGAGATCATTCTCGAGCGCCGCAAGGATTACTGGGCAGCCCCGCCCTCCCTCGAGCGGATCATCTTCAAGGTCATCGTCGACCACGGCACGGCCTGGAACGCGCTCAAGCGCGGGGACATCGACGAGAGCCGCATCGCCTCCGACGTCTGGCTCCGGGAGCGCAACAATCCCGCGCTGAACAAGTACATCGACTTCCGCCGCTTCTACACCCTCAACTTCAACTTCATCACCTGGAACACGCGCAATCCTCTCTTGAGAGACAAGCGCGTGCGCCGGGCGCTGGCCATGTGCATCCCCATCGAGTCCGTCATCCAGGACCTGTATCACGGCACGGCCCGCGCCATGAGCGGCCCTTTCACTCCGGACGATTTCGCGTTCAACCCGAATGTCCCGCCGTTGCGTTACGACCCCGAGGGGGCGCGGGCGCTGCTGGCCAGTGCGGGCTGGACTGACAGCAATGGCGACGGAGCGTTGGATCAGAAAGGCCGTTCGCTGAAAATCCAGCTCATGATCATGAGCGGCGCGGCCACCACCGCCCAGTTCGGACAGATGGTGCAGGCGGAGATGAAGAGGATCGGCGTGGACGTCGAACTGCTCACACTCGATCCTGCCGTCGCGCTGCAACGGATCATCTCCGGTAATTACGAGGCCGCCTATCTGGCCTTCGAGCTCGACGCCGATCCCGACCCGTTCGGCATCCTGCACTCGTCGCAGTGGCCTCCCCGCGGACAGAACTTCAGCTACTACGGCAATCCCGAGGTGGACCGCCTCATCGACACGGCGCGCGTCGAGCTCGATCGCTCCAAGCGCCGCGATCTCTACTGGAAGATTCATGAGATCGTGGCCGCCGATCAGCCGTACACCTGGACCGTGCAAGTGTCGTCCAAGTGGGCCATCAACCGGCGCGTTCGCGGTGTCGAGATCAGTCGCGGCTACGGTCTGTTCCGCTGGTATCCCGGAGATCTGGGGTGGTGGATTCCGCAGCAATTGCGGACGCACGACCGCCCGGCACAATGACGCATCGGAATCGCCGGGAGGGGACCGGTTCGCGAACATCACGGGGAAGCGCGGTTGGACCATGACCACCTACCTCGCCCGTCGCCTCTTCTACGCCATCCTGACGTTCCTCGGCATTACCGTGGCCACGTTTGCCCTCGTCCACAGCGTGCCTGGCGACCCGGTGATCTTCTTCATGGGCCGGGCCGGTCTGCACACCATGAGTCCGAAGGCAGTGGCCGCGCTGCGTCACGAGTTCCATCTCGACCAGCCCTTGCCCGTGCAGTACCTCCACTGGGTCCGCGGCGCCGTCACCTTCGACTTCGGACAATCCGTCATCGACCGGCGTCCCGTGCGGACCATCATCTTCGAGAAACTGCCCAGCACCTTCCTGCTCAACCTGGTCGCGTTTCTCGTGGCCGCATTGGTGGGGATTCCCATCGGGTTGTGGAGCGCCGCGCGCACGGGACGTCTGACCGAGCGCGCCTCGGCGGTCGGATTCTTCCTGCTCTATTCGCTGCCCAGTTTCTGGGTGGCGCTCCTGCTCATTCGCTTCTTCTCGGTGAAGTACAACCTGCTGCCTCTCTTCGGGATGGTCTCCGATGACCATGCCGACCTCAGCGCGGGAGGGCGGTTCGTCGATCGCGTTCAGCACCTGATCCTGCCGGTGGTCACGCTCAC
>JBDTOZ010000344.1:0-12728 GCA_039932995.1 Acidobacteriota bacterium
GTCACGGTGAATCCGGCTCCCGCCACTCCGACGATCACACCCGGTGGTCCGACCACGTTCTGCGCGGGCGGCAGCGTCACGCTGACCTCGAGCAGCGCCAGCGGCAACCAGTGGTACAACGGCGTGACGTTGCTGGTCGGTGAAACGAACCAGACCTATGTCGCTACGGCCAACGGCAATTACAACGTAGTGGTCACGGCGAGCGGCTGCCCGAGCGCTCCGTCCGCCTCGACCACGGTCACCGTGAATCCGATTCCGGCCACCCCGGTCATCGGCACCAGCGGTCCGACGACCTTCTGCACCGGCGGGAGCGTGACCCTCACCTCGAGCAGCGCCACCGGCAATCAGTGGTTCCTCAACGGCAATCCGATCGGCGGCGAGACCGCCCAGCAATACGTGGCCACCGCCGCGGGCGACTACACGGTGGTCGTGACCACGAGCGGCTGCTCGAGCAGCGCTTCCGCAGCCACGCAGGTCACGGTCAATCCGATTCCGAGCGCGACCATCACCGCGCCAGGCAGTGTCGTCACGGGCGCGACGGGCAACGCCTCGGTTCCGGATGCGGGTGTGGGCGCCACTTACACCTGGGGCATCTCCAACGGTACGTTCAACGGCGTGATCACCGGCAACTCGGTGTCGTTCACGGCCGGTGGGGTCGGTTCCATGGGTCTGACCATCACCGTCAGCCAGGCCGGCTGCTCCAACAATGGCAACGCCAGTGTGACTGTGACGGCGGCTCCTCCGCCGGTCACTCTGACCCTGGTGACCCCGGGCTCTGGTCTGGTCTCCGGTGGTAAGGCGGTCACTCTGACCGGCACGGGCTTCGCGTCCGGCGCCTCAGTGACGTTCGGGGGCTCCGCTGCCACCAGCGTGGTGGTGGTCAACAGCACGACCATCACCGCCGTGACTCCGGCGCATGTGGCCGGCGCGGTCAATGTCGTCGTGACGAACACCGACACCAGCAACGCCACCCTCACCAACGGGTACATCTACATCGCCCAGCAGTTCGATCCGAACAATGACGGGAACGTCGATCCTTCGGACATCTTCTACCTCGTGAACTACCTGTTCAGCGGTGGACCGGCTCCGACGGGTCCGGCGGGCTATCCCTCCGGTGATGCCAACAACGACGGCGTCGTCGATCCGGCCGACATCTTCTATCTCGTGAACTACCTCTTCCTCGGCGGACCGCAACCGATGGCGCTGGCGCCGCGCGTGGCCGTCCATTCGAACGTGCGCCTGTCCGGAGCCGTCAGCCTGGGCGCCTCGTTCGTTCGCGATGGAAAGACCTTCATCCCCGTTTCGGTGACTGCCGTCCCGGGCTCGATCGAGGCGCAGGCACTGGCCCTGAAGGTCCGCGTCTCCGGTGACGCTTCGGTCGTTGCCATCCGTCGTGCCGGAGCGGCCCGGAACATCCAGCCGGTCTTCGAAGTGACCCGAGCCGCAAACGATGGTGCCGCGTACCTGGTGGCCTTTGCCGACGGTCAGGCTCTTGGAGCGTCGACGGTGATCGCAGAGATCGAGCTCTCCCGCGGCGGCGAAGGTCTCGTGCGTGTCGAGATCGATCCCGCGATGACGATGTTGAGCAGCGGCGGACTGCATCAGGCGACCGTCGCGAACGGCGCGCTGAAAGTTCAGGGAGTCCTGGTCGGTGACACGCCGGTCCGCCGTCCGTCCGTGAGAGAGAATCAATAAAATGAAATCGAACAAACTGTCGTCGCTTCCTCATCTCGCTCTTGCGCTTGTCGTGGTGTGCGGCCTGGGTTGGGCCGCACCCGCGGCCGCTCAGGCGATCCCGGACGTCGTCACGGTGGGAACCGTGGCGGCGAACGGGCCGGTGATCGACGTGCCGGTCTACGTGCGAGATGTGGCCAGCACCCCACTGGGCATCGACCAGCCGTTCGGGTCGCGCATCCAGTCGTTCAGTCTGAAGGTGAACTATCCGGTGTCGGCCTTCATCCAGTCGGTGACGTTCACTCGCGCCGGGATCACGCAGCCGCTGACGCCGACGTTCACCAGTAGTCCGTCCGTGGCCGGTTCCGTCTCGCTGCTGATGACGTTCGACGAAACGACCAACCTGGTGCCGTTCGTCTCGAATGCCGCCGCCCCTGGCAATCAGGTGGGCAAGTTGACGTTTACGTTCTCGCCGTCGACGCCTCCCGGAACCGTGTTTCCCCTCACTCTGGACGCCGCGCTCACGCAGTTGAGCAACGAAGGTGGCACCACCAGCGAGACGTTCGGCAACGCCGCGCTCACGCTCGTCCCCGGTTCGGTGACGGTCCTGGCCGCGGCGGCCCCGTCGATTCCGACGCTTGCGGGTTGGGCTCTGGTCCTGCTGGCCGTCGCGCTTGCTGTGGTCGTTCTCAGGAAGCTCTGATCGTCTGATCCTTTTCCCCTGAACCGCTTATCCTTGCCCCGGAACCCCATTCAATGAAGAAGATCCTCGGTCGCGGTCGTCGTTCGCTGGTCCACCTGGCTTCTCTCCTTCTCCTCGTCCTCGCCGCCGGCACCATGGCGGCGCAGGACGTGATCACCGTCGGGACAGTGACGGCCGATGGTCCTACCGTGGACGTGCCCGTCTACATCCGCGACGTCGCCGGAACGACGCTGGGGATGGACAAGCCGGCAGGCTCGAAAATCCAGGCATTCACCATCAAGGTGATCTACGCCCCCGCTTCCGCGATCTCGTCGGTCACGTTTTCGAGAGCCGGGATCACCGCCTCGCTGAGTCCCACGTTCGAGTTCAACCCGTCTTCGCCGGGCACGATCACGCTGGGCGCCAGTTTTCAGGAGTCCACGAACCCGATTCCCTTCACGAACGCCGGAGGGCCGGGCAACCTCGTGGCTCACATGGTGTTCACGTTTTCTCCGACGGCCACGCCAGGGACTCCGGTGACGCTGTCCCTCGATGGCAGCGGCGGACTGACGCAGCTCAACAACACCGGCGGCACCGCCGCGGAGACGACGGCGAACGGCCAGTTGTCGCTGGTGGATGGCGCGATCAACATTCCGGTCCCCTCCCTGACCATCACCCCTTCATCCTCGGAGGTGGAGGTGAACGGGACCCGGACGTTGACCGTGACCGCGAGCACTTCGCTCATTCGCACCACGTCGGTGGCTCTCTCCTCCAGTAGTCCTTCCAACGCGAGCGTGCCGTCATCGGTGAGCATCACGGCCGGTTCGAGACGTGCGGACATTTCGGTGGACGGAATTGCGGTCGGTACCGCTGTGATCACGGCCACCTTGCCCGCTTCGATGGGCGGGGCAACTTCGAACGCGGAAGTGAACGTCGTTCCGGCGACGACCTCCTGCACCACCCCTGGCGCCCCCGCGATCACCGCTTCAGCGAGTGTCGTTTCAGGAGCCACCTACGCCGTGACCTGGCCTGCGGTGGGTGCCGCGACGGAGTACTCCGTCGAAGAAGCGACAGAACCCACTTTCGCGGCGCCGAGCTCCCGCGTCGTCACCACGCCGACGGCGTCTTTCACTCACTCCGTTTCATCGGACACTCGTTACTACTACCGCGTGCGCGCCCGGAACCTCTCCACTGGCTGCAGTCTGACCGGAGCGTTCTCCAATGTCGCGTCGGTCCTCGTCCAGGCGTCCGTGGCTCCGGTCCAGGCGTTGCGCATCCTGCCGGTGGTCGGATCGACGGCGGGCGATCAAGGATCGTTCTTCAAGACCTCGATGCAGTTGTTCAACGTCCATGACGCGGCCATCTCCGGACAGGTGATCCTGCACCGTTCCGGAACCGCGGACGTTCCGCTGGCGTATGCGCTGGCTCCCGGGAAAGGCCTGGCCTGGGACGACCTGCTCGCGGCCATGGGAACGAGTGGTGTCGGCACGGCCGATATCCTCGCCGATGTCGGGTCGGCCCTTCCGGTCTCTTCGGTTCGTGTCTTCAACGATGCCGGGGCTGCCGGTACGACGGGGCTGAACGAAGATGCCCTGCGCGTGGAAGACGCGCTGCAGGCCGGCCAGAGCGGCGCCATCATCGCCCCCTCGGACTTCGTCCGCTTTCGTCTCAACATCGGCGTGCGATCCCTCGAGCAAGGTGCGACGATCTCGATCCTCGTCCGGGACATCGATGGGAGCATTCTGAAAACGTTGGAGCGGACCTATGGATCCACTTCCTTCAGCCAGGTGACCTCGACCCAGATGCTCGACGGTCTCGTCCTGAAGGGCGGGGAGAGTCTGACCTTCACCACGATGAGCGGCAGCGCGTTCATCTACGGTGCGACGACGGATAACAAGACGAACGACCCCTCGATGCAGCTCGTGCACGTCAGAGATTGAGTGGTCGGACTGAACCTAGGATTTGGCCGGAACTGGCCCGGCCGTGTCATAATCCGGCGAAGGTCTCCCAACAATACCGTCACACCCGCGTTACCCGTACGGCGTTCCATCCGTTTTTGCACACGCCCGGGGGCTTCAGCACTTCGTCCAAATTGCAGTGGCCGTCACGGAACGCCCTTGTCCCGGCGACGGAATCTTTCACCTTCCCCGACCCAGTAAAGGAACCAGAATGAAACGCGCTTTCGTCCAAGACCGCTCCACCGTTGGAAGTGTTCCTTCCGCCGCACGCCCAAGGGCCTCGCGGCTGAACTCGTTTTTCACTGGGCTCGCAATCCTCTTGCTGACCACTCTCACCGTGGGAGCAGATGCGCAACAGCCGCTCGGCCCCGGCACCCCTCGCCAGCCTCTCGCTCCGCAGGCGCGTGCGATCACTCGTTTCGGTCCCGTCGTTTTCCGGGATGCCGCGGCGCGTGAAGCGCGGAATGGTCCTGAGCGGAAGACCGAGATCGAGGAAATCGAAGAGCCGCAACCGCCACCTCCGGTTGGACGGCGTGGCGTTCCCATTCCACCGAACGCTGCCGGTTCTCCGAAGGTGAGCACGAATACGACACCTTCCTTCGGGACGGGCGTTTCCCCCGGACCGTCCAAGACGTTCAAGGCGGAGTTCCTCAGCTCGACGAGCATTCCGCCCGACACGATGGGTGCGGTGGGCACGACTCACATCGTGTCCGTCACCAACGATCGCATGCGCATTCAGACGCGCGAAGGCGTGGAAGTGTCCCGCATGACGCTGACCTCATTCTGGGCCGGCGTGACCATCAAGGGCGCCGCGATCTCGGCGTTCGATCCCAAGGTCATGTTCGATCGCTTCAACAACCGGTTCATCCTGATCTCCTCGGGAAATGGCCAGAACGTGAACTCCGGCGCCATGTTCGCCGTTTCCGCGACTGCCGACCCGACCGGCGCGTGGTACCGGTGGGCCGTGGCGGCGGACGCGGCGTCCACCGCCGCCGGTGGCCACTGGATCGACTACCCCTCCATGGGCTTCAACAAGGACTGGATCGTCGTCAACGAGAACGTCTTCAACTTCGGCACGGCAGGTGGCGGCTTCTGGGGCACGCAGATCTACGTGCTGGACAAGCAAGCGGCCTACGCCAACACCCTCGGCACCATCAACGTTTTCGAGGCAGCGTTCGTCCCGGGTTGCACGGGCAGCGCCACGCCGGAGCTCGAGCTCGGGTGCGGCTTCACGATGGCCCCGACCATCAACGAGGACAATGCCACGAGTACCGTTTATCTGGTCGAGGACTGGGATTCGGGGGCGGCCCAGCTCCGGCTGAGCAAGATCACCGGAACCGCTGCGACGCCGGTCCTGACGGTCGGTACGCAGTTCCCGCAGTCTTCGGAGGCGTGGCGCTTCGACGCGGTGCGCATCTCCAACAAGACCACCGCGACGGTCAACGGCACGACGGTCACGTCGAGCGGCGGTTACATGCCGCAACGCCAGCAGTCGGCGAATCTCACGTCCGGCACGCGCGTCATGGCGAACGACTCACGGGTCCAGAACGCGGTCTTGCGCAATGGGACGCTCTGGTGCACGCACACGGTCATGCTCTCGGCCACCTCGCAACCGGCCGGTACGCTCATCGGCGGTGCGGGCAATCCGATCGATCTCCGCAGCGGAATCCAGTGGTGGGCCATCGATCCGACGATCGAGACCGGCGCGGCGCAGGCTCCCCTTCAGCGGGGACGCTTCTTCGATCCTGCGGCGGACAACTGTCATAACGGTCTGGGCGGACAGAACATCATTGCCGGACGCTGTACCTCCACCGCCACTCAGGTTGGTGAGTTCTACGCATTCCCCAACATCAGCGTCAATCAGAACGACGATGTCTTCATCGGCTTCACCCGCTTCACGCCCCTGACCTATCCCAACTCCGCATATGTGATCCGGCGATCGACGGACGCGGTGAACACGACCCGCGACGTGGTGGTCTTCCGTCCTGGTCAGGCGAATTACAACATCGGCGCGGGGACCAGCACCGCAGTTCACCCTGCCAGCCCGACCCGTCAGAACCGCTGGGGAGACTACAGCTCGGCGCAGACCGATCCCCTCAACGACACCGACTTCTGGACCGTGCAGGAGTACTCGGGCACCGTCCGTGACTTCGGCATCGGTCTGGCCGGCAACTGGGAGACCTGGTGGGCGCTCGTGAAGCCGTCCGGCGTGCAGCCCACGACGAGCGGTACCGCGATCATCAGCGAGTTCCGGCTGCGCGGCCCTCAAGGCGTGCGCGACGAATTCGTCGAGATCTACAACCCGGGCGCCACGCCGATCATCGTCAATACGACGGACGGATCCGATGGCTGGTCTCTGGCCTACAGCGCCAATGGAACGACTCTGACCGCGGTCGTCGCGGTGATCCCCAACGGCACGGTCATCGCGCCGCGGGGCCACTTCCTGATCGTCGATAATCCGGACGCCGGAAACGGTCCGACGCTTTCGTACAGCCTCAACGCCGCCGCCGCGACCGTCGCGCGTGGCGCCGACAGCGACACCGGCTGGTCGCTCGACCTCGCGGACAACGGCGGTCTCGCTCTCTTCAACACGGCCAACAGCGCCAATTACGCCGCCGGCACGCGTCTCGATTCCGCCGGCTTCGCGAGCATCGCCGCCGGTCTTTACAAAGAAGGCAACGGCGTCCCGGCCGTCACGGCGGCCACTCCGACCGGCCAGATGACGTTCTATCGCAACCTTACCTCCGGCACGCCGGCGGACACGGGCGCGAATGAAACGGACTTCGTCTTTGCCAACCCGGTCGTCGGGGAGACCCTCGGCTCGGCCCCGATCCTCGGTGCCGCCGGCCCGGAAAATCTCGACAGCCCCATTCATCTCAACGGATCGACCACGCTGGCAGCCTCGCTGCTCGACACGGGGGTCGGCCTCGGCACGGCTCCCAACCGCGAGCGGACGCCGGGCGCCGTCGCCAACGGAGCCTTCGGAACGCTGACCTTCCGCCGCAAGTTCACCAACAACATCGGCTCCGATCTGACCCGTCTGCGCTTCCGGATCGTCGACATGACGACCAGTCCGGCCGCCGGACCGTTTGCCGACCTTCGCGCGCTCAACTCCACCGGCGGGCTCGTGCCCGTCAGCGTCGGTCCGAACGTGAGCGTCGATCTGACCAGCGTCGAAGTCCCGCCGACGCAGGCGGCAGGTGGTGGACTCAACGCCACGTTGACCGTCCCCAGCGTCACCGCTGCCACCCCGCTCGCCGCTGCGGGCACGACCAACCTTGCCTTCACGCTCGGCGTTCAGGTGACGGGCCAGTACAACTTCTGCCTCGTTCCCGAGGGCGATCCTGCTCCGAGCCTGTCGACGCCCCTCTGTTTTGCCGGCACGACGGAGAACGCCGCGCCGAGCATCACGCCCTCCCCGGTCGGTGTGACCGCGGGCGATCCCGCTTCGGTCGGTCTGACGATCGCGACGGTCAGCGACGTCGAGGATCTGGCCGGGTCCCTTTCGGTGGTCGTCACCGCGGCGCCTGTGGGCATCTCGGTCACCAACATCGTCAATACGACCGGCACGATCACGGCCGACGTTTCCGCAACCTGCGGAGCACCCGCGGGCGCGAACAACGTCACGCTGCAGGTGATGGACAGCCAGGGCGCCACGGCCACGGGCACGTTGGTCGTGACCGTCACGCCCACTCCCGCACCGACCGTTCCCGTCATCACCGGTTCGACGAGCACCTGCGCGGGTACACCGGTCACGTTGACCGCGACTTCCACCGGGGCGACGTCGTACCAGTGGTACCTCGACGGCAACCCGCTCGGTGGTGAGATCACGTCCACGACGTCGGCCAGCACCGCCGGCAGTTACACCGTCACGGCGACGAACTCATGCGGCACCACGGCGCAGTCGGCGCCGCATGTCCTGACCGTCACTCCTCTTCCGCCCACCCCGACCATCAGCGGCGCGACGTCCTTCTGCACCGGCGGCAGCACCACGCTGACCTCCAGCGCCGCAAGCGGCAATCAGTGGTACCTCAACGGCAACCCCATCGGCGGCGAGATCAATACGACGCTGGTCGTCACGGCTGCCGGCAACTACCAGGTGGCCGTGACCTCGGGCGGATGCACGAGCGCCCTCTCGTCCGTGACCGCGGTGACCGAGAACCCGATTCCTCCAACGCCGACCATCACGCCGGGCGGTCCGACGACGTTCTGCGCGGGCGGCAACGTCACGTTGACCTCCAGCAGCGCGAGCGGCAATCAGTGGTCCCTCAACGGCAACCCGATCGGCGGAGCGACGGCGCAGCAGTACGTCGCCAGCGTCGCCGGCGACTACACCGTCGTAGTGACCACCAGCGGCTGCCCCAGCGCGGCGTCTGCGGTGACCACCGTCACGATCAACCCGATCCCCAGCGCCACCATCACCGCGCCCGGCTCCATGGTCTCGGGCGCGACCAGCAACGCTTCGGTTCCTGATGCCGGCGTCGGCGCAACCTACGTCTGGGGCATCACCAACGGGACCTTCAATGGCGTGACCACCGGCGCCACCGTCAACTTCACGGCCGGCGCCGTCGGTTCGGTCGGACTGTCGGTGACCGTCACCGCCTCCGGCTGCCCGAACAGCGGAACCGCCAACGTCACCGTGACCGCCGCGCCTCCCTCCGTCACCCTGACCCAGGTCAATCCGGCCGCGGGACGCATCACCGGCGGCACTCCCGTCACCCTCACCGGAACCGGCTTCCTGACCGGAGTCTCCGTGACATTCGGCGGGTCCGCCGCAACGAGCGTCGTGCGCGTGAACAGCACCACCATCACCGCCGTCACCCCTGCGCACGTCGCGGGAGCGGTCAACGTGGTGGTCACGAACACGGACACCAGCTCGGCCACGCTGACCAACGGTTACACGTACCTCGCGCAGCAGTTCGACGCGAACAACGACGGCATCATCGATCCGTCCGACATCTTCTACCTGGTGAATTACCTGTTCAGCGGTGGTCCTGCGCCGAACGGGCCGGCAGGCTTGCTGTCGGGTGATGCAAATGGCGACAACGTCGTCGATCCGGCCGACATCTTCTATGTCGTGAACTACCTCTTCCTCGGCGGCCCGGCACCGATGGCGGTCTCGCCCCGTGTGGCGACCGACGCGGTCGGGACCCTGTCCGGTTCGGTGAGTCTCGGAACTGCCGTCGTTCGTGACGGCAGGACGTTCATTCCGGTGACGATGTCGATGACGGGCGCGACCGACATGCCTTCCTTTGCCTTGAAGGTGCGGCTGACCGGTGACGGTTCGGTCGTCGCGATCCGGCGTGCCGGCGCGACCAAGCAGATCCAGCCGGCCTTCGAGATCACGCGTGCGACCAGCGATGGCGCCGCGTACCTGGTGGCCTTCGCCGGCGATCGGGTGATGGACGTGACCACCGTGGTCGCGGAGATCGAGCTTGCCCGCGGCCAGGGTGCTGTGCGGATCGACATCGACCCGCTCCTGACCATGTTGAGCAGCGGCGGTGTGCGGAAGGCCACGGTGGCCGGAGGCACTCTGCAGGTGCACGGTGTCAGCGTGGGCGGCCGTACGATCGACCGTCCCGTTACGCGAGAGAGAAATTGAAAATGAACTTGAAAAGAGTGCAGTCGCTTCTCCGTATCGCTTTCGCGCTGGTCGTCGTGTGCGGTCTCGTTTGGACCGCACCCGCGACCGCGCAGGTGGTGCCGGATACCGTCACGGTCGGCACCGTGGTGGCAAACGGCCCGGTCATCGATGTGCCCGTGTACGTTCGCGACGTATCCGGGACGCCTCTTGGGATCGATCAGCCTTTCGGGTCGCGGATCCAGGCCTTCAGTCTCAAGGTCGACTACACGGCGTCGCCGTTCATCCAGTCGGTGACGTTCACCCGCGCCGGCATTACGCAGTCTTTGACGCCGACTTTCACCAGCAGCCCCGCCTCTGCGGGAACGGTGTCGCTGCTGATGACCTTCGACGAGACCACCAACCTGGTTCCGTTCGTCTCGAATGCCGCGGTTCCGGGCAACCAGGTGGGCAAGCTGACGTTCACGTTCACGCCGGCCACCCCTCCAGGCACCGTCTTTCCGCTGACCCTCGATGCCACGCTCACTCAGCTCGGCAACGAGGGCGGCACGATGAGTGAGACCGTGGGGAACGGCGCGCTGGCGCTGGTTGCAGGGTCCGTGACGGTGCTTGCGGTCGCGCAGCCCGAATCGATTCCCACGCTCGCGGGCTGGGCGATGGCCCTTCTCGCGGTGGCCTTGACGGTCATCGTTCTGCGCCGCATCTGATTTCTGCCTCGCATCCTGGGTGCCTTCTCCCCCCGAAAAGGGGAGGAGGCACCTTGATGATTGAGTGCGAGATCAAGAGCCTGCGCGGCTCTTCAGCATCCGGGTGATGAAGTGAGCTTCGCCAGGTCAGTGCGCAGGAGTGCGTAGAGCCGCCGCGTTTCCCGCTCCAGCATGGACGCGTCGCCGCTGTTGTCGATGACGTAGTCCGCGTGCTGCAAGCGCTCCGTACGGGGAAGCTGGTTTCCGATGCGACGGGTCACCTCTTCGCGCGTCAGGCCCCGGGCGATGCCGCGCTCGATCTGGACGGCGGGGTCGACGTCCACCACGACGATCCGGTCATAGCGACGCCGGCCACCCGATTCGATCATCAGTGTGGCCTCGACCACGACGATGGCCTGAGGGTCGTCTCGCTCGACCGCCGCGATGACGTCTTCCGTTGCGGCGATGACGATTGGATGAATGAGGGCATTCAGCCTCTTCGCTTCCGCCGGATCCGAGAAGGCGATGTTCGCCAGCTTCGCGCGGTCGACGGTCCCATCCTCGCGGAAGATCGCGTCGCCGTACGCCGCGCGCAACGCGGCGTTTCCGGCCCGGCCCGGCTCGTACAGTTCCGCCACGAGCCGGTCTGCGTCGATGGTGTGGCACCCCAGCTCCGCCAGCAGCTTGCGCACCGTGGACTTGCCGGAGGCGATCCCGCCGGTCAGGCCGACCCGGAGAATCATCCGCGCCGCCGCTCCGCCGCCGTGACGGTGTTCTTCATCAGCATGGCGATGGTCATGGGCCCGACGCCGCCCGGTACCGGCGTGAGCCACGAGGCTCGTTCGCGCACCCGGGCAAAGTCGACGTCTCCGACCAGGACCGAGCCGTTCTTTTCCAGGAGCCGTGTCTTCTCTTCATCGTGGGCGAGGAGGGTCGCCGCCTCCGGGCCGACCCGATTCATGCCGACGTCGATCACGATCGCCCCTGCCTTCACGAACTCCGCGGTCACGAAGACCGGCCTGCCGATCGCGGCCACCAGAATGTCCGCTTCGCGCGCCACGGCGGGCAGATCCCGGGTACGCGAATGACAGATGGTGACGGTGGCGTTCCGCTGCAGCAGCAGCGCGCTCATCGGCTTGCCCACGATGTCGCTCCTGCCGATGACCACGGCGTGCTTTCCGTCGATGGACTGCCCGGTGGACTCGATCAGCCGGATGACCCCCGCGGGAGTGCAGGGCACCAGGGTCGGTCTCCCGAGGTGAAGCATGCCCACGCTGATGGGGTGAAAGCCGTCGACGTCTTTCGCCGGGCTGATGGCGTCGATGACTTTCCGCGGGTCGATGTGCTTCGGCAGCGGGAGCTGCACGAGAATCCCGTCGATTGCAGGGTCCTGGTTGAGGCGGTCCACCTCGGCGAGCAGGTCCGCCTCGGACATCGTCTCCGGAAACACGAGCTCGCTGCCTTCGAAGCCGAGCTCTCGGGCCTTTCTGGCCTTGTTCCGCACATAGATCTCGGAGGCCGGATCCGACCCCACCCGGACGGCCACCAGCCCGGGCCGAATGCCCAGACGCGCCATCGCAGCGGCGACCTCGGCCTCGATCTCCAGAGCGACCTGTCTGCCATCGATGAGTTGCGCGGCCATGCCCGCGCTTTTATCACAGCAGCGAGCGCGAACGGCGGAACGGCGAAACGATGAACGAGGGCGGCATGGCGTCGCGTGGGCGTGGTGTGCCCCGCCGACTGCCCGCTGCGACCTCAGACTTGGGCGGGCGCTCAGCCAGAGGTCAGAAACATCGCTCCAGCGGGACTTTCCCGGAGGCAGGGCGTGGTTACATCCCCCGCAACGCCTCAAAGGCGGTCGGGCGGACGTCCCTCTGGGAATGAACCGCTTGACGCGGTCTGTTCGGCAATGTTACCGTTTTGGCCCTTTCCCCTTCAGGGAAGGTGTGTTTCGTCTTTGAGTCGTCGGTCGGTGTCGCGGTCACCCTCTCGCCGTCCGATTTTCATGCAGTTCCTGTCAGTTGCTTGCTGTCCGGCCCGATTCCCGCGGACAACGGATGACCGACAACCGACATTCGAGTGAATCAGGGAGAGTCATGCGTACCTATTTCCCCAAGAAGGGCGACATCGAGCCGCGCTGGTATGTG
>JBDTOZ010000345.1:0-4540 GCA_039932995.1 Acidobacteriota bacterium
TGCGGTGTCGCGTGCTACGAGTCGAGTGCTCCGGGCCACCTGTGCAACAAGCTCGCCGTCACGTCTGAGTCTCCTGCTTGCCGGTGATGTTCCAGCCGCGGATCTTGGCGACCGGGGCGAGGGTGCCGCCGAACGGGTTGTACCAGGTGCCGACGATTCGTCGCTCGCGCGA
This sequence comes from Acidobacteriota bacterium, assembly GCA_039932995.1. Lineage (GTDB taxonomy): Bacteria > Acidobacteriota > Thermoanaerobaculia > Gp7-AA8 > Gp7-AA8 > QHVT01. Next base: position 173 of record JBDTOZ010000345.1, read on the forward strand.
GAGCGATTCGATGTTCGAGAAGGCCTCCACCATGGACTGTGTCCAGCGGAGGTTGGGGAGGCGCGCGGCGACTTTTCCGTCGCGGATGAGGAACGTGCCGTCGCGGGTGGTGCCGGTCATGAGAGCGCTCTTTGGCTCGAGCAGGCCATTCACGTAGTTGAAGCGGGTCACCCAGATGCCGAGCTTCGTGGAAGCGATCATCTCATCCCGCGAGGAGGTGCCGCCGGCCATGGCCATGTGAAAGGCGGCGCCATGTTCGGGAGAGCCGAGGTGCCAGGCGTTCGCGGTGTGGGGCAGGTGCAGCCGGTCGGCCCAGGCCTTGTCGAGCGCGGGCGTACGCGGCACGCCGTTCTCGACGAGCGCGAAGCGGCGTTTGGGCAGTCCCTCCATGTCGAAGGGAAAGGGCAGAAACTCGGGGTCGGTGGCGTCGTCGAGAAGCGTGAAGTTTTCGCCGAGCACTCGTTTCCCGAGGGAGCCCACGAAGAAAGAAGAACCGTCTTCGTAGGACTGGCCGGTGAAGGCGATCATGTTCATCCACTCGAAGACTTCCGCGAGGGCGGGAGGCTCGAGGATGACGTCATACACGCCCGGCGGCAGGTCTTCCGTCTGATCCGCGGCCAGCGTCGCCTTCAGCGTGGCCTCCTCGCCCAGTTGCGCGAGGTCGAGGCGAACGGCGCTGCGCTCGCGGCGGGTGGCATAGCCGGATCCCGAGGAGGCGATGGCGATGACCGTGGCATCGGCGTCGGTCATCCGCGTCCAGCGCCGCACGCCGTGCGTGTTGCCGCAGGCCACCGCGGTCGCGCCGGTGGCATAGGCTCCGGCGAACTGCACCTCGGCGTGGCGATCGAACATGCCCCGCAAGGTCAGGGCCTTGTCCATCGGAGAGAGCGAGGCCGTGGCAGGATCGTACGGATCAGGCGGGGCCTCCTGCGCCCCGCCCTCTGTCCCTTCTCCGCGGTACAGCCCCGCGAACCCCTGGACCGGCTGGGAGTGCCGAGCGGCCTCGCGCGCCAGGTCGGCGGTGCGCGCGATCTCTTCGTCATCGAAACTGGTGGTGGTGGCTACGCCCATGGCGCCGTTCACGACCACGCGCAAGGTCAGCGACGAGGACTCCTCCGACATGTTCTGGTGGAGCTGCGAGTTGGCGAAGCGGCTGATGTTCTGGTTGGTGGAGAAGAACGCGGCATCGGCCTCGGCGGCCTGCGCCGCGGCCAGGGCACGATCGAGGATCGAGAACGCCTCCTGCCGGTCGTGCATGTCGTTCAGGCACGGACCAGTGTCGTCGACGGGGGGAGCGCGGTGGGAGGCACCGCGTTCCGCGTGTCGATGAGCAGGGAGACGTTGCGATAGAGGGCCGGGTCCTTGAACTGCGTGTGCGGTGTGGAGAGGAGCACGGCGTCGTATCGCGCAAACTCCGCCGCGGTACACGGCACCGAGGCCATGTCCCCGTCGAACTTCCGTCCGCGACGCGCCACCGGAACGTAGGGGTCGCAATACGAGACGTCCGCGCCGCGCTCGCGCAGCAGCTCGATGAGCTCGAAGGAGGGCGACTCGCGATCGTCGTCGATGTCCGGCTTGTACGACAGACCGAGGACGAGCACCTTCGCGCCATGGACGCTCTTCTTCTGTGCGTTGATGGCTTCGGTGGTGCGATCGACGACGTAGCGCGGCATGTTGCTGTTGATCTCGCCGGCCAGCTCGATGAAACGAGCCCAGATGCCATGCTCCGCGGCCTTCCAGGAGAGGTAGAACGGATCGAGGGGGATGCAGTGACCGCCCAGGCCCGGGCCGGGATAGAAAGGCATGAAGCCGAAGGGCTTGGTGCTGGCCGCGGCGATGACTTCCCAGACGTTGATGTCCATCCGCTCGAAGACGACTTTCAGCTCGTTCACCAGCGCGATGTTGATGGAGCGGAAGATGTTCTCGAGCAGCTTGGACGATTCCGCGACTTCGGTGGAGGTCACCGGCACGATGTGGTCGATGGCCGCACCGTAAAGCGCGACCGCCGCGCGCAGGGAGGGCTCATCGATGCCTCCCACGACCTTGGGGATGTTCTTGGTGTGGTACTTCTCGTTGCCCGGGTCTTCGCGCTCGGGAGAAAACGCGAGGAAGAAGTCGGTCCCGCAGTCCATCTGCCGTTCCGTGAAGCGGGACAGCAGCTCCTCGCGCGTCGTGCCCGGGTAGGTCGTCGACTCCAGCACGATCAACTGTCCTTTGCGCAAGCGCTGGGCGATGACTTCCGCGGTCATGCGCACGTATTTGAGATCCGGCTCGCGGTGCTTGCCGAGCGGCGTGGGGACGCAGATGAGGACAGCGTCGCACTCGGCCAAACGGTCGTACTCGGTGGTGGCCTCGGCGCGCCCGCTCCCGAAGGCCTTGGCCACGCGTTGGGGCCCGATGTGACGGATGTACGACTCGCCGCGTGCCAGAGCCTCGGTCTTGGCCGGGTCGACGTCGAAGCCGATCACGCGAAACCCGCTCTCCCAGAACAGGAGCACCAGCGGGAGGCCGACATAGCCGAGACCAATGACGCCCACGGTGGCGTCACGGCCCTCGATCTTCTGGATCAGGTCGTCAATGGGACTGGGCATGAAGGAGGGGTTATATCAAAGAGCGGTTGGCCGTTGGCGCTTGACAGTTGGCGGGGAACCCCTCCCGCTCACGCCTGTCCTCACCCCATCTGCACCTTGCGGAACCGGGCGGCGGGGGCGCCGTGGGCCACGCGCATGGTCTGCATGGGATCGCCTTTGCCGCAGTTGGGGAGTCCCCAGACCTGCCAGGACGCTCGATCGGCCACGGCATCGCAGGAGCGCCAGAATTCAGGGGTGTTGCCGGTGTAGAGCGGGTTGCGGAGCATCCGTCCCACGCGTCCGTCTTCGATCTCCCAGGCCACCTCGCAGCCGAACTGAAAGTTGAGGCGAAGGTCGTCGATCGACCAGGACTTGTTCGTCTCCACGAGGATGCCCCGCTTGGTGTCCGCGATGATCTCTGCCAGGGGAGTGTCGCCGGGCTCGAGGTTGATGTTGGTCATGCGGATGATGGGGATGCGCGAGGCGCTCTCGGCGCGCACGGTGCCGTTGGACGCGCGGCCCAGGACCGGCGCGGTGTCGCGCCCGGTGAGGTAGTCGACGAACAGGCCGTCCCGGACGAGGTGAAAGCGTTGCGCGGGCACGCCGTCATCATCGAAGGCGAACGACCCGATGGAGCCGGGGATCGTGGCGTCGGCGACGATGTTCACCAGAGGAGAGCCGTAGCGGAAGGTGCCCAGCATGGAAGGCTGCAGGAACGACCCGCCGGCCAGCGAGATCTCCAGCCCGAGGGCGCGATCGAGCTCCGTCGGGTGGCCGCACGACTCATGGACTTGCAGGGCCAGTTGCGCCGATCCGACGATGAGGTCGAACCGTCCCACCGGAGCCTTCGGTGCGGAAAGCAGGGCCAGCGCCTCGTCCCGGATGGTGAGGGCCTTGCCGGGGAGGTCGATGCGCTCGATGAACTCCCACCCCGCGGCCTGGAAATCTCCGCCGAACGGGTTGGGATAAGTGCGCCGCTGAAACTCCCCGTCCGCGATGGCCACGGCCTCGATGCCTCCGCCCATCTGCGTCGTGGTCTGTTCGATGAAGCTCCCCACGGTCGAGGCGAAGACCTTCTCCTGCCGGTAGCAGGAGATCTCGCCCGACACCTGATGGATGCGGTCGTCACCACGCATCGGCTCGGTGGCCTGCAGGAGGTGCTCGAGCTTCTTCTCCATCGAGACCGACCAGGGGTCGATGCGATAGGGGGATTCCCATCGGGCCACGTGCGGCGCGACGTCACTGAGCACGATCTGCTGCGTGGAGGCGACATTGCTGGCCGCGGCCACTTCGAGGGCCCGCCGCGCGGTACGGCGGATCGAGGCCTCGCTGATGTCGCTGGAGGTGGCGAAGCCCCAGCCGTTGCCGACCAGCACGCGCACTCCGACGGCACGGTCGATGTTCGACGAGAGATGGTCGACCTCGCCGTTGCGCACCTTCACATGCTGCTGGCGCGTGGCCGTGTAGCGGATGTCCGCGTAGCGAAGGGACGGGTTCGCGAGAGAGGAGAGGATGTCTTCGAGCTGTTCGCGGAGCAAGCGGATCGATTATGACATTTGCTCCGGTGTTGGTTGCTGGTTACTGGTTACTGGTTGTCTGCGGTGGGTCGCTTGGCTTGACGTTCTCCTTCGACAACCACGCCAGAGCGATGGTGGTGGACGGGGGACGAGTCGTCGAGTCGTCGAGTCGACTGGAGAAGCGCGTGATTGGCTGTCCATGCTTCGTGTGCCTCCGCCGCATCCGTTCGATCGACTCTACTCCGCAGACAACCAGCAACCAGCAACCAGCAACCAGCAAC
>JBDTOZ010000346.1:0-1531 GCA_039932995.1 Acidobacteriota bacterium
CTGCAAGTCTTCGCGTAGCGCAGAAGAAAATTCGAGGTTAGTGGTACAGCGGCGGCACGGCCGCCAGCGCTGGTTGGCATAGCCTTGGGCACGTACGGTCGCTCCGAGGCAAATGGTTTTAGCGCGCAGACCCCTTAGGGCCGGCAAGCCTTTAGGCGCGGCGTGTTGATTTCGTAAGAGCCTTCTCGACGACCTTCGGCGCCCGCGCTGCGACGACGAGCAGCGCCCTGGCCGGCCCAACGGGGCGGCGACGGCCCTGTTCCCAGTTCTGAAGCGTATCCACGCTCACGCCGATCATCCTCGAAAACTCAGCCTGCGACTTTCCGAGCTTTGCGCGAATGGCCTGGACATCCGCCGCCCGGAGGACGTACTCGCGCGACGGCCGCGCTTCACCGCGATGGATGTGGCCAGCCTGCTCCACACTTTTGAGCAGTTCGTCAAAGAGAGCCTTCTTCATTTGAGCTCCGTGATCAACTTTCTCAACACGCGTTTCTGTTCAGGCGTGAGGTCGTCTCTTTCGGTCTTGGAGTAGCCGAGCAGCAAGTAGATGACCTCGTCGGTTTGAAACCAGTAGTAGATGATGCGAACACCGCCCCGTTTTCCGCGCCCGCGAGACCTTTCCGTCCAGCGGACTTTTCGAAGACCACCGGTTCCGGGGATGAGATCGCCCATCTCTGGCTGCAGCACCAACGCTGCCTGAAGACTCGCATACTCAGCGTCGCCCATGAGCTCGACGATCTGCCGAGTGAACACGGCCGTCTCGACGAATCTCATGCCGCGCGCAAGCATACGCCGCTGGCGTATGAACCGCAACGAGGTCCAACGCGGAGGAATTTCGATGGGTCAAGCGCCTTAAAGGACCTCCTTTTCAGCGGTGTGGTTCGCGACGCAGAATGGCAGCGCACTCCCGAAGCAGCAACGCAGCGGGCCACGTCCGATCGGCGCTACTCGTCGCGATTTCAGTCGCTTGAGCGTCGCACTGCGACGCCTCTCGTGCCCACCCACCCAGCTCGGAGTCATACTTTTCCCAAGAGGCCCGCCGCTTCGTCCAACTGAACTCATCACCGCATCGGCTCACTCTCAAACACGAACATCGGCCTCCCCGCGGTTGCGCGGTCAGCTCGAATTTCGCGTGGGGGATGCGGTGCAGGGTCCTATGAGTTAGGCGCTATCCTTGCTCGAAGGCGCTGTCGGCACGGGCTCGATTCTCTTGCCGCATCGTATCGTGAGCCAAGTTCCGACGATGAAGGCGAGAATTGTGGCACACAGACCGGCCAAAGAGATCTCGGCCGCGTAGCGTGCTGCAAAAGACGGGTTGTCAGCGTAAATGGCGGTTCCAGGTAGCCAGTTTGCCCACGGTAGTAGCCAAAGGCCCAAAACTAGCGGGGTGCCTGACCACGACATGAGAACCCCGGCGCGGCCAGGCACGAGGAAGCGAGACAGAACGGAGATGCCGAGCGCCACAGCCAGCAGCGTCGCGCCCAGGAACGCTCTCTGCGAGGAGCCGCCGATGTAAGTTTCAAGATTCCGC
>JBDTOZ010000347.1:0-9252 GCA_039932995.1 Acidobacteriota bacterium
TCGGGGTGCGTGCCGCGCTCGACGATCTGGCCGCCTTCGATGACCAGGATCTGGTCGGCGGTGCGGATCGTGGAGAGGCGGTGGGCGATCACGAACGTGGTGCGGCCGGCGCGTAGGGTGCGCAGGCCGTCCTGGATCTTGGCCTCGCTCTCACTGTCGAGGCTCGAGGTGGCTTCGTCCAGGATGAGGATGGCCGGATCGGCCAGGATGGCCCGGGCGATGGCGATGCGCTGTCGCTGTCCGCCGGAGAGCTTGATGCCTCGTTCTCCGACGATCGTGTCGTACTTTTGCTCGAGCGGCTCCACGAACTCGTCGACGTGGGCGAGGCGCGCCACATCCAGCACTTCCTCCAGCGTCGCATCCGGCTTGCCGTAGCGGATGTTCTCCAGCACCGAGCCGTCGAAGAGGAAGTTGTCCTGCAGGACGATGCCCAGGTGGGAGCGGTAGTCGCGCAGGCGCAGAGTCCCGAGGTCGCGTCCGTCGATGAGGATGCGGCCCGACTGCGGGTGATTGAAGGTCATGACCAGGCTCATGAGCGTGCTCTTGCCGGAGCCGCTGGAGCCGACCAGTGCGGTCGTGGAGCGCGCCGGCGCATGGAACGAGACGTTCTGCAGCACCGGCTTCCCTTCCTCGTAGGCGAAGGAGACGTCCTCGAAGGTGATCTCGCCGCGGAGGTTCTCCGCCGCCTGGCGGGCTGCGTCGTCGATCAGCTCGGTCTGCACTTTCATGATCTCGCGGATGCGGTCCAGTCCCGCGAAGGCCTCGGTGACCTGCGTGCCGATCGAGGCAATGCTCATGATCGGCGCGGCCAGGAGGCCGGTGAATAAGATGTACGTGATCAGATCGCCGAGGGTCATCTGGCCGGCCAGGATGGCCTTGCCCCCCACCAGTATCATGATCACGCCGACGATGCCGAGGATGATCGTGGCCAAAGCACCGATGGCGGAGACCGCGGTGATGGTGCTGGCCACGTTGCGAAACAGCTCATGGACGCCTTTCGCAAAGATGAGGTCCTCGCGCTTCTCGCGTGTGTAAGCCTTGACCACCCGGATGCCGCCGAGACTTTCGGTCAGCCGCCCGGTGACGCGCGCGGTGATCTCCCCGCGCTTGCGGAACATCGGGCGCACGCGCTTGAACGTGTAGGCCAAGGCTCCGCCGAAGAGAGCCAGGGTGACGATGATGGTCAGGGTCAGCTTTGCGTTCAGGTAGAGCAGGACCCCCAGCGCCAGGATGGCCGTGACCACGCCGCCCACGAGCTGCACCAGTCCCGTGCCGACGATGTTCCGGATGCCCTCGGCGTCGGTCATGATGCGCGAGATCAGGATCCCCGACTTCGTGGAGTCGAAGTACGAGATGGGCAAGCGCAGGATGTGCTGCTCGACGTTCTTGCGCAGCGTGGTGATGGTCCCGTGCGCCGCGACGCCGAGGATCTGGGAGAGCGAGAACGAGGTCACGGCCTGAATGACCGTAGCCGCGCCCGCGGCCGCGGCCAGCCAGGGCAGTAGCTCGGCGTTGCGTTTCCCGATCACGTCGTCGATGAGCAGCTTGGACATCGCCGGCAACACCAGCCCCGCCACGCGGCTCACCAGCATCAGCAGCATGCCCGCCCCGATGCGCCCCCGCCGCGCCCGAATCAGCGCCCGTGCCTCCCGCCATGAGTCATCGATTTTGAATTTCACGAGAGGATGATAGCGGTTGGCGGTTGACGGTTGGCGGTTGGCGGGGGAGAGGCGCAGGCGTTTCGGTGCGCGGAAGCCTTCGGAGCGCCGGCGTCCTCGCCGGCTGGCCCCAGCGGCGTCTCGCCGCTGAGGGAACCCATTCGGAACGATGAATGTGGTTGGCGGTACGGGGAGGAACACGGAACCTGGAACACTCCCGCCAACCGCCAACCGCCAACCGCCAACCGCTACCCCAGCGCCAACAGGTGCGTTACGATAATCGCTGGAGGAAACACACCATGGCCAAAGGCAATAACGCTCGGAAGAAAGAGACCAAGAAGCCGAAGAAGGACCCAAAGTCCAAGTAGCCGTGTTTCGTCTCGAGACGGATCGACTGATCATTCGCGAGTGGGAGCCGGCCGACCGGCCGGCTTTCACGGCCATCACCCAGGACGTGGAGGTGATGCACTACGTGCACGCCGGCCTGCCCTACACCGCGGCCGAAGTGGACGAGTTCTTCGCCCGGCATGTGCGGCAGCTCGAGCTGTTCGGCGTTTGCATGGGTGCGATCTGCGAAAAGAGCACCGGACGCCTGGTCGGCTTCGGCGGCACCCAGCCCCTCGGGACCACCGGCGATTACGAGATCGGGTGGATCCTCTCCCGCGAGCACTGGGGTCAGGGCTACGCCACGGAAGCCGGTGGAGCGGCCATGCGCCACGTGCTGGAGACGCTCGGCCGCCCGCGCGTGGTGGCCATCATCGACCCCGATAACGAGCCCTCCAAGCGCGTGGCCGTCCGCCTGGGCATGACCTACGAAGCGCGTTACACCGGCGAGCAGCTCGGCCATCGCCACCCCGACATCGTCGTCGATCTCTTTTCTCGCGCGCGAAGCTGAGACGGAGGTCCGGACTCGCTTTCCGGGGTACCATCCGCGTTACAAACACTCCCACTGTTTGAAACGAGGAGGGCGTCCGATTGCGAAACTCGATGTCTCGGTTCCGGTTCCTGCTGCTCATCTGTTTTCTGCTTCTTCCCCTCACGGTTTTCGCCCAGAGCCAGGGTGGAGCCATCACCGGGACGATCACCGGGGCCGGTGATCCGGCGCCCATCCCGGGTGTGACGGTCACGGCCGTCGGAGACGGTCTCACGCAGACGTTCGTGACGGAGAGTAACGGCGAGTTCCGTTTCCTCAACCTCCACCCCGGTACGTACACCATCACCGCGGAGCTGGCCGGATTCGCCACCACCAAGCGGGACGTGGACATCGTGCTCGGACGCAGTACCGAGATCAATTTTGCTCTGGCGCCCGCGGCCAGCGAAGCCATCACGGTCGTCGCGGCCACGCCCGTCCTCGACACCACCGAGGTGGGCACCGGTGCGAACGTGGAGAACTTCGAGCTGCAGAACGTGCCCAGCGCGCGCGACCCGTGGGTCGTGCTCCAGTCCGTTCCGGGCGTGCTCGTCGATCGCGTGAACGTGGGCGGCAACGAGAGCGGTCAGCAGTCCTACTTCGTCGGCAAGGGCGTGGAGCGCCATCAGACGGAGTGGAACATCGACGGCGTGGCCGTCACGGACATGGCCGCCACCGGCACTTCGACCTTCTATTACGACTTCGATTCGTTCGACGAAGTGCAGGTCACCACGGGTGGCTCCGATCCCAGCGTGCGCACGCCGGGCGTCCACCTGAACATGGTCACCAAGCGCGGCTCGAACGAGCTGAAGGCCTCGGCGCGCTACTTCATGACCGACAAGCGCTACCAGGCCGACGCCACCATCCCCAAGGAAGCGACCTACCTGACGCCGGGCGGGAACTCGATCAATCACATCGACGACTACGGCCTGGAAGTGGGCGGACCGATCATCGCCGACAAGCTCTATGGCTGGGGTGCGTTCTCCTCCAACCACATCGAGAACTTCTCCGCCGGCGCGGCCACTCTGCAGAAGACCAAGCTTCAGAACTACAACGCCAAGCTGAACTACCAGCCGCTGAACAACAACACCGCGGAAGCGTTCTTCATGTTCAGCGACAAGACCGTGGCCGGCCGCGGTCTGAGCCCCACCCGCCAGTTCATCGAAGTGGCGCAGAATCAGAGCGGTCCGGGCAACCTGATCAAGCTGGAAGACACGCACATCTTCTCGCAGAACCTCTACCTCACCGGCAACTACGCCCAGGTCGACAGCAGCTACAAGCTCGATCCGATCGGTGGCCGCGACGTGGACGCCTACTGGACGGTCGACGACGGCTGGCACCGTACCTACAACTACTACGAGCAGACCGCTCCGCAGAAGAACGCGCGGCTGGACGGCTCCGCGTTCGTGCAGACCGGCACCATCAACCACGACCTCAAGTTCGGATTCGGCTACCGCGACACACCGGTCGACTCCATCACCGCCTGGTCCGGAAACGGGAACTTCGGCAACTTCTATGACGGCTACGCCCTGGCCGCGCTGACGCGTCCGGCCGCTCCGAACTTCGGCTCGCACTACACCGACTTCTTCGTCGGCGACACCATCAAGCTGGACAACCTCACCCTCACCGGCGGCCTGCGCTACGACATCCAGCGGGCCAAGAACTTCGCCAGCTCCGTGCCGGCCAATCCGCTCGTTCCCGACCTGCTGCCGGCGGCCTCGTTCGCCGGAGACGAGAAGTCGCTGGAGTGGAAGGGCCTCTCCCCGCGCCTCGGTGCGACCTGGGCTCTCGGCGCGGAACGGAAGACTCTGTTGCGCGGCAGTTACAGCCGGTACATGGACCAGTTGGGCTCGAGCGATGCGGGACAGAGCAATCCCTTCTACCGCGTCCAGATGCTCTACTACTACTGGGAAGACACCAACAACGACAAGACCATCCAGCGAAACGAGATCGACTTCGGGTCCGGGCTCTACTCGTTCGCGAACATCGATCCCGACAATCCCGGCGCGGCCTACTCGGCCGGACGTCTGGACTACGGCATGGATCCCCCCACCACCGACGAATACATCCTCGGCGTGGACCGGGAGATCGGTCCCAATTTCTCGGTGGGGGCGGCCTACTCCTATCGCTACCGCACCAACTTCACCACCTCGCGCTACGAGAAGACGCGTGGCGGCAACGACTTCTACTCCAGCGCCGACTACGTCGCGAACGGCTCCACCACGGGCACGCTGCCCGACGGCTCGACCTACGACGTGCCGGTCTACCGTCTCAAGCCGGGCATCGACGCGCCGGTGTTCTTCGTGGTCACCAACCAGCCCGATTACCACCAGACTTACAGCGGTCTGGAGCTGACCGCCACCAAGCGCTTCTCCAACCGCTGGATGATGCGCGGCAACGTCACCCTCTCGGACTGGACCCAGCACCTCGGCTCGGACGCGTACGTCGATCCCACGCCCATCGTGGCCGGCGATAGCTGCACCACCTGCGATGGCGACATCGTGGCCTCCAGCGGCGGTCTGGGCGGCTACATCAACTCGCGCTGGTCGTACTCACTCAATGCCGCGTACGAACTGCCCTTCGGCTTCATGGCCGGTGCGGCCGTGGTCGGCCGCGAGGGCTATGTCCTTCCGTACTATCGGCGCGTCAACAACCGCGACGGCATCGGCAACAAGAACGTCATGGTCAGCGACGAATTCGGTTCCGAGCGCCTGCCCGATCTGTTCAACCTCGATCTGCGCGTGGCCAAAGACTTCATGATTCCCGGTGGCTTGGCCATGAATCTGTCCATCGACCTCTTCAACGCCACCAACGAGCGCACGATCCTGTGGCGCGACAACCGGATGTTCACCGCCACTGGACCGGACACCTCGCGCAACAACAAGATCCAGCAGTTGCAGAGCCCGCGCATCTGGCGTGCGGGGGCGAGGTTCCGGTTCTGAGGAACCTGGTTCCGACCATTCTCTTTCTCCTCGCGCTCCCGATCAGCGCATCCATGACCCGGTTCGACGTCGGCAATCCTGCCGACGTCGCACCGCGGTTGCATGGTCCGATCATTCATCTGGCAGGCGGCGGCGGCGATGTCGACGCCGCCTATCAGGAGGCCATCGACCGGATCCGCGGCTGTTCGGACTGCGACACGAAGATCGACGTCGTGGTCCTGCGAGCGTCCGGCGCCGACGGCTACAACGACTACCTCCAAGCCCTGCACGGCGTCGATTCCGTGACGTCTTTCGTGATCACCGATCTGCACTCCGCTCAGAGTGCCGAGGTCGTGAACGCGGTGCGCGACGCGGAGTACGTCTTCTTCGCCGGCGGCGATCAGTGCAACTACGTCAAGCTCTTCCTGCGCGGGCCGGTGGAGGTCATGCTGCGCCGTCTGTACGCCCGCGGTGGCGCCATCGGCGGCACGAGCGCGGGCATGGCCATTCAGGGCAAGGCCATCTACGACGCCTGCAATGACGCCAGCGCCCAGTCCATCCTGGCTCTGGCCAACCCCTACAACGACGAGATCAGCTTCACCACGGACTTCCTCGACTGGCGGGACTTGGAGAACGTCATCACCGACACGCACTTTGCGCAGCGCGACCGGATGGGGCGCCTCCTGGCCTTCCTGGCCCGCCAGCTCCGCGAGAGCGGCAAGGACGAGTTCCTGGGCATCGCCGCCAATGAGCGCACGGCGGTGCTCGTCGACGCCAACGGCATCGCCCACGTGTTCGGCGAAGGTCCGGCCTATTTCGTGCTCGGTGACCATTTCCCCGAGCGGGCCCTGCCCGGGCAGACCCTCACGTACTGCGGCTACAAGATCTGGCGCGCGGCCAGCGGGCTCTCCTTCGATCTTCGGAATCGGCCGGCGCAGGGCTTCTACGTCGTGGACGTGAATGACGGGGTCATCCTCCAGAATCCGTATTGATGAAACGCGCGCTGCTGCTCCTGGTGCCTCTGCTGCTCGCCTGCCGGCCGCGCGAAACGGCGCAGCCGGCGCCGGTCATCCTCATCTCCATCGACACCCTCCGTTCGGATCATCTGCCGGTCTACGGCTACCGCGCCATTCAGACGCCGGCGTTCGAGGCCTTCCGCCGCGACGCCGTGCTCTTCGAGCACGCCTACAGTCACTCGCCGCTGACCCTGCCGTCGCACGCCACCATCCTCACCGGACAGCTCCCCGCGCAACACGGTGCGCGTGACAACGTCGGCTTCCGCGTGAACGCCACCGGCGGCGTGGCCGCGCAGTTCCGGCAACGGGGCTACGCCACCGCGGCCGCGATCTCCGCCTACGTGCTCCGCTCCGAGACCGGCATCGCCGCCGGCTTCGATGCGTACGACGACGAGGTCGACCGCGGCGATCCGGATGCGTCCCTTGGGGCCGTGCAGCGGCGTGGCTCGGCAACGATCCGGTCCGCGCAGCAATGGATCGGCTCTCATGACGGCAAGCCGTTCTTCTACTTTCTGCATCTCTACGAACCGCATGCGCCGTATGACCCGCCCGAGCCGTTTCGTTCGCGGGCCATCAGCGCCTACGACGGCGAGGTCGAGTACGCGGATGCGCTGCTGGGCGGGTTCCTCTCTTTTCTGAAAGAGCGCGGGATCTACGATCGCGCGCTGATCGTGGTCCTGTCCGATCACGGCGAGGGGTTGGGCGATCACGGAGAGGATGAGCACGGGATCTTTCTCTACCGCGAGGCGCTGCAGGTGCCTCTGCTGGTCAAGCTGCCGGCGAACGCGCGGGCCGGCCAGTCCGTGAAGACGCCGGCCGGCCTGGCGGACGTGGCGGCCATGCTCCTCTCCGGTTCCGTCGATGCCGCGGCCCATCCGATCTACAGCGAGACCTGGTATCCGCGTTTTCATTTCGGCTGGAGCGATCTGCACTCGCTCATCGACGGCGACCAGCACTTCATCGATGCTCCACGCGCGGAGCTCTACGACCTGGCCGGCGATCCCGCGGAGAAGACGAATCTGCTGAGCGAGCGCCGCCGCGAGTACGCGCGGCTGCGCGATCTGCTGGCGCCGTTGAAGAAAGAGCCCGCCGCGCCGGCGGCCGTCGATCCGGAAGAGGCCGAGAAGCTGGCCGCCCTCGGCTACATCGGCTCGTCCGCGCCGGTCACCGGCGCGCTGCCCGATCCGAAGGATCGCACCGAGACCTTTCGCGATCTGCGCGCGGCCTTTCGTCTGTACCGCGAGGGGAAGGATGTCCAGGCGCTGGCGGGCTTCGAGCGCATCCTCGCGGAGAACCCCAACATGATCGACGTCTGGGACGTGCGCTCGAAGGTCCTCTTCCGCATGGGACGGACGCGCGAGGCCATCGCCTCGGGGAAAGAGGCGCTGCGCCGCTCACCCACGTCCAAGCACCTGGCCGCGGACCTGGCAAACGCGCTCCTCCTCGCGGGGGACCTCGACGATGCCCAACGACACGCGGAGCTGGCCGGGGAGCACGAGATTCTGGCCCGGATCGCCCTGCTGCGCGGCGACCTCCCGCGCGCGGAAGGGGAGGCCCGCCAGGGCGGGGACTCGAATGCCGCGCTGTACACACTGGCGCGCATCCAACAGAGGCAGGGGAGGTCCGCGGAAGCGCTGCGCATCGCCGACGACCTGCTGGCTCGCTTGCAACGCACCGGGGGCCGTCCGTTGCGGGGACTGCATTCGTTACGGGGCGATGCCCTGGCCCGTTCCGGCGACCCGGCCGGGGCCGAGCGTGCCTTCCGCGAAGAGCTGCGCGTCTTTCCGGGAGATCCGGAAGCCTACCGCGCGCTCATCGTCCTCCTGGCCACCCAAGGCCGCACCGAAGAAGCCACCCGCGCCATCCGCGACTTCGCCGCCATGGCCCCCAACCGCCAAACCTACGCCGTCATCGCGGACACGCTGGACGTCCTCGGCGACCGCGAAGGGGCGCGCTACTGGCGCGGGAAGCGTTAGTGTCACGGTGACTCCCGGCGCGGCGGTGTCACTGGACGCGGCCTTCGCCGAGTACAATCCGCGCCGCATGAATGCGGCTTGGGCGCTCCTGGCATTTGCCATGACTCTGGCGGGGGGCGCGTTTGCGTTCCGCTATCAGAAGTCGCTGCACGCCATCATGGCCTTCTCGGCCGGTCTGTTGATCGGAGTGGTCTTCCTCGACCTCGTGCCGGAGATCGCCGAGACGGCCAGCCATGGCGACGTGCCGATACGCAACCTGATGGTGGTGCTGGTGTGCGGTTTCATGGGCATCTTCCTCCTGGAGAAGCTCACCATCATCCACGGCGAGAAGACGCACGGCGCGCCGGGACACCGGCACGCGGTCGGCCTGGCAGGCGCCCTCGGGCTCTCGTTCCACAGCTTCCTGGACGGCCTGGCCATCGGCGTCGGATTTCAGGCCGGACGCTCGGTGGGCTTCGTCGTCCTGGCCGCGGTGCTCGCGCACGATTTCGCCGATGGACTGAACACCGTGACCTTCATGCTGGCCACGCGCAACAGCCGCTGGCGGACCATCGGTCTGCTCGTGGTCGATGCCCTGGCACCGGTGGCCGGCGCGCTGACCGCCAACGTGTTCAGGATCGACCCGCGCATGCTCGGATACCAGCTCGCCTTCTTCGCCGGCTTTCTGCTCTACCTCGGCGCCAGCGATCTCCTTCCGCACGTCCACGAGCGTCCCCGCCCCGCCCTGATCTTCTCCACGATCACCGGCCTGCTCACCGCAGGAGCGATCGT
>JBDTOZ010000348.1:0-4360 GCA_039932995.1 Acidobacteriota bacterium
ACTAGGAGTGCCAACACAGGCTGTTGCTGTGTTGCTGTGTTGCTGGTTGCTGGTTGCTGGTTGCTGTGGGGCTCGCTGTCTGAATCGCTCGCTTTCGGTTTTAACGAACGTGGGATACGCGACGCGCTCTCCGTGAGTCCGCTCACCTCAGACAACCAGCAACCAGCAACCAGCAACTGAATAGCAACCAGCAACTCAATCGCTCGAGGCGTGGCGAACCTTGGCGGTCACGTCATGGAACTCCTCGCCGGGCAGCCACATCGGTTTGTCCGGAGCGTTGGCTGCTTCCCAGCCGAGCCAGAACGTGAGGCGCGCCACTTGCGCGGCGGCACCAAAGTCCCAGGCCGGATCGAACTCGTCGCTGGGCTGGTGATAGTGCTTGTCGCGATACTCCTTCGACATCGCTGTGCCCCACTCGGCCGGTTTGCCGAGGACGTCGAAGCCCTGCTTGACGGAGAACGCGGGCACGCCCACTTTGGCCAGACTGAAGTGATCGGAACGGTAATACGAGCCTTGTTCCGGCGCCTGGTCGGGGACGATGGTGAGGTTCAATGCCTTCGTGACCTTCTGCGCCGTCGCAAAGAACGTGGTGCGGTCGATGCCGATCATGGTCACGCTGCCGACGTCGCCCAGCAGATGAATGGCGTCGATGTTCAGTCCCATGGCGATCTTTCCCGCGGGAACGGGCGGGTGCTCGCCGAAGTATTCGGAGCCGAGCAGGCCCTGCTCCTCCGCGGCCACGAAGGCAAAGAGGATGCTCCGCCTGGGCCGCTGTGTGGCCCGGCTCCAGACCCGAGCCAGCTCGAGGATCGTGGCCGTGCCACTGGCGTTGTCGATGGCGCCGTTGTAGATCGTGTCGGACTTGTCGTCCTCGTCCGGTTCGCCGATCCCGAGGTGATCGTGATGGGCCGAGTACAGCACGGCCTCGCCCTTCAGCTTCGGATCACTCCCCTCCAGCCGGGCCACCACGTTTGCCGTATCGAACGGACGGATGGTGCTGACGATGGTGCCTCCGAGACGGAGTCCCAGGGGCACGGGCTTGAAGTCGCGCGCATCCGCGGCCTTCGTGAGCGCCTCGAGATCGAAGCCCGCCACCTTGAACAGTTCGGAGGCCACGGCCTGGGAGATCCAACCGGCGAAGTGGAGCGCCGGCTGGCCAGGTGCGTTCTTCACGTACGACTGCTCGCCGGTCCACGAGTTGCGCACGACCTGCCATCCATATCCCGCCGCGGCGTCCGTGTGAATGAGGATCACGGCATCCGCGCCGCGGGTGGTCCCCGTCTCGAACTTGTACGTCCAGCGTCCGTAGTACGTGCGCGTGCGACCGCGGAACAGGTCCGGCTCCGCGGTCGTGGCGGGAGGATCGTCCACGAGCATCACCAGCGTTTTCCCGTGCGCATCGAATCCCTTGTAGTCGTCCCATCGATACTCCGGAGCGACGACGCCATGCCCGACGAACACCACCTCCGAATCGAGCGTGACGGTTTCCTGCTGCGACTGGCTTCCCCCGACGAACTGGTCACGGTAGACCAACGGCCCCAGAGACGTGTCCCCCTTGCGGAGCTCCAGGCGCGACTTCTCGGCCACCGTGCTCACACCCAGGAGAGAGACCTTCTGAAAGAACGTTCCCGCGTCGCCGGCCGGCTGAAGCCCGCTCGCCTCGAGCTGGGAGGCGATGTAGCGCGTGGCCAGCGCGTCCCCGCGCGTGCCCGGACCCCGCCCTTCCAGCAGATCGTCGGACAGATACCGGATGTGCGCGCGCACCGCTTCCGGGCGGATCTCGTCGAACGAACGCTTCACCGCGGCCGGCACGGTCGTCTGCTGCGCGAGAAGGGGAAGCGCGGCCAGAAGCAGCGCGCCTGCGAAGCGAAGGCGAATTTCCATCTCCGTAGGATATCGGACGCGCCTTGAATTGAGGATTGAGGATTGAGGATTGAGAGAAACCGGCGCGAACGACGCTTGTCGTTCGCAGCATCCTCAATCCTCAATCCTCAATCCTCAATCCCTAGCGCTGGCGGCCGTTCGACCTAAAATCGCGCCTCGGATGTCTAAAATTGAATTTTTTGAGGCTGACTCGCCAAGGGAGGGTAGGGATTTCGGGACATAAATCACTCCTGTGGGTAGAGTGATGAATCAGAAAACCCCCTTCGAGTTCGACGCGATGACTGCCGTCCACATCCCCATGTCGGAGCGGGTGCTGGATAAGCTCGCGGACATTCTCTACGCCACAGACGAGCTCCTGTCCCTGGTCCGCGTCGAGGAAAAGCTCCCCGACCCCACCACCAGCGCCGTCGAACGGTCGATGCAGCATGTCTACGAGCAGATCAACGAGCTGATGAAGCGCTTCAGCGACTGATCGCCAACCTCCCTTCGCGTCAGAACTTTCCATAAACAAGGCTTGACCTTTCGACTCTTGGTCGCTAACTTAACACTGTTAAGTAACGGAGGGTCGTTTGGGTCCAAGAGAACGCAGAGAAAGAGAACGCGAAGGGATCCGCAGCCGGATCCTCGACGCTGCCCGAGAGTTGTTCGCCAGCGAAGGCGTCGACTCCGTGACCATGCGCCGCATCGCCGAGCGCATCGAGTACTCCCCCACCGCCATCTACTTTCACTTCCGCGACAAGGACGCGCTCCTCGAGGAGCTCTGCGACCATGACTTCCGCGAGTTCGCCCAGGGCTTCGGAGTCATCGCCCAAATGCCCGACCCGGTGGAACGCTTGCGCGCGGCCGGGTACGCCTACGTCGACTTCGGCCTCCGGAACCCCAGCCATTACCGACTGATGTTCATGGTGCCGAAGAACGCCACCCCGCAGTCGAAGACGATCACGAAAGGCGATCCCGCCGAGGACGCGTATGCCTTCGTGAAAGGAATCGTGGGGGATCTGCTGAAAAAGAAGCTCCTGCGCGAAGACCTCACCGATCCCGATCTGGTGGCTCAGGTGATCTGGTCAGCGATTCACGGTCTGGTCGCGCTCGAGATCGCCCGCTGCAACGACCAGTGGGTGGACTGGCGTCCGGTCGAACAACGGACGCGGCAGGTCGTGGACATGATTCTCTACGGGCTGATGAAGCCGGCGGACGGAGTGCGGAGCGCGGCGGACAGCGGTTGAAATCCCCGCCCAGCTCTCCCCTGCGCCCGCGCCTGCCCTCTGCCCCCCGCAACTCGAGGTACCGATGGTCGATCTCGCAACGAAGTCCCTGCTCCACGACAAGCTCCGGTTCTTCATCACCGTGTCCGGTGTGGCGTTCGCCGTCACGCTGGTCTTCGTCCAGGTCGGACTGTTCCTGGGCCTGATGGACAACGCATCCCTGACCATCGATCAGATCGACGCCGATCTCTGGGTGACTTCGCACAACACGGCCAACGTCGACTTTGCCCATGCTTTCCCCGAGACCTACGTCAAGCGGGTGCGCTCGGTGGAGGGGGTGGCGCGCGCGGACAATCTCATCGTCTGGTTCATGAACGCGAATCTTCCGTCGGGCGCGGTCGAAGGAACCGAGGTCTATGCGCTGGAGAACTTCGAGCGGTGGAACTTCCCCCGCAACATCATCGAAGGCAACATCGCCGATCTTCGCCGCGGTCCCTACATGATGCTGGACGACTCCGCGAAGAAGCGTTGGGGAGCGTTCGCCGTGGGGGATTACCGCGAGGTGCTGGGGCGGCGGCTCAAGATCATCGGCCGCACGGTGGAAGCGAAGTCGTTCACCACCACGCCGCTCACGTTCATGGACTACCGTCTCGCGCAGAGCCTCAACGAGAGTGACCTGCGCGGCAACACCACGTACACGCTGGTCAAGCTCGCCCCGGGCGCGAACGCGGAAGTGGTGCGCGCGGAGATCCGCCGCCGCCTTCCCTTCAATGACGTCTTCACCCGGGACGAGTGGGCGACGCGCTCCCGCACCTACTGGATCGACTCCACCGGCTTGGGCCTGAACATGTACATCACGGTTTTCCTCGGCTGCCTGGTGGGGATCGTGGTCGTGGCGCAGACGCTCTACACGTCCACCATGGAGCACATCCGCGAGTTCGGTACGGTGAAGGCGATCGGCGGAGGCAACGGCGAGATCTACCGCATCCTCGGCAAGCAGGCCACCATCGCCGCCATCGCCGGGTTCGCCCTCGGCGCGTTGCAGGCCTTCGCGCTGCGCCCCGTGATGGCCCTGATCGATCTCAAGCTCATCATCCCCATGCAGCTCTACGTGCTCGTTCTCATCGGCGCGATCGCACTTTGTCTCTCAGCCGCGATGATCTCGTTCCGCAAGGTGGCCCGGATCGATCCGGCCCTGGTGTTCAGGACGTAGGTCGTGGTTGGCGGTTGGCGGTTGGCGGTTGGCGGTTGGCGGTTGGCGGTTGGCGGTT
>JBDTOZ010000349.1:0-2870 GCA_039932995.1 Acidobacteriota bacterium
CCTCGGAGTCTGCGTGGCAGAAAGTTTTCGCGAGGACGCACCGACGGAGCGACCGACACTAGGCCAACCAGCGCCGCCGGCCGTGCCGGCTAGAATGAGCCCATGAAGCGAACCTTCGACGATCTCGTCCAGCTCATGACTCGCTTACGCGGTCCGGAGGGCTGTCCGTGGGATCGCAAGCAGACTCTCCCTGACCTCAAACCTTACGTGATCGAAGAGGCGTACGAAGTCGTCGACGCCATCGACCGTGACGACCGCGGGGCCCTGCTCGAGGAGCTCGGCGATCTCCTGCTTCAGGTCGTCTTCATCGCCGAGATCACCCGCGCCGAGGGGACCTTCGACGTCAGCGACTCCATCACGGCCATTCACGACAAGCTCGTGCGCAGGCATCCCCACGTCTTCGGAGACGTCGAGGCATCCGATGCGGAGCAGGTGCTGGTGAACTGGGAGAAGCTCAAGCAGGACGAGCGCAAGGCCGAGAACAAGAGCTTGTTGGCGGGGGTGCCGCAATCCATGCCGGCCCTCCTCAAGGCCGCGCGTCTGACCGAGAAGGCCGCGCGTGTGGGTTTCGACTGGCGGCGCACCGACGACGTCTTCGCCAAAGTCGACGAAGAGATTGCCGAGCTACGCGAGGCGGTGGCATCCGGCGACAACGCACATGTGGAAGAGGAGATCGGCGACCTGCTCTTCACGGTCGCCAACCTGGCCCGCAAGGTCAACGTGAATCCCGAGGAAGCGCTGCAATCGACGAATCGCAAATTCATGCGCCGCTTCGAATCGATGGAGTCGAACGTCCGCGGCCGCGACCGGAATCTCGATCAGCTCACGCTCGAAGAGCTGGACCAGCTTTGGGACGACGCTAAGGCCGCCGAACGGGGTTGAGGAGAGGAGGGGAAGGGGCGATCCAGTGTCTGCACGGTTCGGCCGTGCCACTGACGAGAGGCCGGAGTTGAAGCATTTGCCTCGGAGCGACCGTACGTGCCCAAGGCTATGCCAACCAGCGCTGGCGGCCGTGCCGCCCTATGGCTCCGCCCGTAACCCGCCCACTCCTCCCGCCCCGTCGTAGATGGATCGGTAGCGGTCGTAGGAGTTCATGACCTTGCGCACGTAGTGCTTGGTCTCGTCGAAATTGACGGCGGTCAGAAAGTAGTCGTCGCCGGGCGCGGGTTGCAAGCGGGTCCAGAGTGCGGTCTGTTGTGGGCCGGCGTTGTAGGCGGCGGCGATGCGGTAACGGTTGCCCTGAAAACGGCCGGATAACTCGCTCAGGTATTTGGCACCCAGCCGGATGATCACACGCGGGTCGTAGAGATCTTCGGGAGCGACGTCCACCAGGCCGACGTCACGCCCGATGTCGCGCGCAGTGGTGATGATGAACTGCAGCAGGCCGCGGGCGGCGGCCTGTGATTTCGCGCGGGGGTTGAAGCGCGACTCTTCGCGCATGATCGACAGCACCAGCGTGGGGTCGGCTTCGTACTTCTTCGCGTCCTCGGAAATGTACGCGTAGAAATAGCGTGGGTAGAGGAGACGACGAACGGTGTCGGGCAGCAGGTCGGGGTGAAAGTCCTGAGGGACGGACTTCATCATCACTTCGATCGCGTAGATGGAGTCCTTGGACGCGGCGCCGAGGTTGAGTGCCGTCGAGCGCGTCAGTGCGGAAGAGGCCGGACGCAGCGCCCACCGTTTCTCGATCGCGTCTACCGCTTCATCTTCCAGCCCCATGGCCATGAGCAGGGCGGCGGAGTCTCCGGCGTCCACGTCGGGGAAGTGCGGCAACGTGGCTGGCTTCAGGTCGAGGACGGATGCATAAGCGGGCAACTGACGGTAGATCTCCGCGAGCTTCTTCAGTTGTGCGTCCCGGTCGCGGGAGGAGAGCAGGATGCGGTCGGTCTGAATCCGCCTGGCCAGGTCGAACTGTTTCGCGGCCATGAGGTTCTTGACTTGCGCCTCCCGCAAGGCCAGCTCGCTGCCGAGCTTCGGCGCCATCGACGCAGCGTCGAGGCGGGTGCGGGCAAAATAGGCGAAGTGGGTCGGAACCGTGGAGCGGAGCACGTCCAGGTAGGCGCGGAGCGAGGCCGGCGGATCTCGTTGTTCCAGAGCCCGGGCGCGCCAATACGCGATCTCGGCCCGGTCGTATTCATCCTGAAGCTTCGGCGGGATGGATTGCAGCGCCGACAGGGCCGCGACGGGGTTTCCGGCGCCGAGCATTCCCACTGCATAGGCCAGCGCTCCTTCGAGCACGGCCCGCTCATTGGGAGACATCTTGCGGAGTTGGGCGAGGTCGCCGCCTGCCTCGGCAAACCGGCGCTGCTGGAGGCGCGTGCGCAGCCGCTGGGTCAGCGCGGCCGTGGTGGCCGGAAACTTCCCCTTCACGGCGATGGCCGAGGTCATCCATTGTTCCGCGGCCTTGTCGTCGCCGCGCAATTGCGCGGCGCGCGCGGCGTGCCAGAGGAACGTGCACTTCTGTGAGGCGTTCGGCGTGGCGCCGGCGCCGCGCAGATAGACGGCCTGCGCCTCCGCGAACTTTTCCGCGCCGAAATAGCTTCGGCCGAGCGCGAACTCGAGCTCGTCGAGACGTTGGCGCGGGTTGGAAGGGGCGGCCGCCTTCGGTGCAGGCGGGGCGGGCTTCTTCGCGGAAGGCTTCGTTTTTTTTGCCGGCGCCTTCTTCGGCGCCTTCTTCACGGCGGCCTTCTTCTTCGCCGGCTTCGCCACCATCGCCGCGGGAGAGACCTGACGCCCCTGTGCGGAATCGAGGGCGCTGGCTGGCGGTGCGGGCTTGGCGCCACGGACCCTTGCAATGGCCAGTTGCAGATAGGCCACGGCCCGATCGTAGTGCCGGTGCTTTTGAAAGGTCTCGCCGAAGAGCTCGAGTT
>JBDTOZ010000350.1:0-9261 GCA_039932995.1 Acidobacteriota bacterium
AGCGACCAAGCAATTCAAATGCCTGAGGGCGGGAGGGGGATTGAGGATTGAGGATGGAGGATGGAGGATGGAGGATGGAGGATGGAGGATGGAGGATTGAGGATTGAGGATTGAGGATTGAGGCGTCAGCGCGGGATGGCCACGTCGGCCGCGCTGGCATTGGGCAGTTTGAGCAACTCGGACGGCGCCACGAGCGCTTTGCTGTGGCGGTTGCCGCCTCCGATCACGACGCGCTTCTGCTCCATCACGTGCTGGTCGATGTAGAGCGGGATCCCGGCCGGGAGACCGGCCACGCTGACGCCGCCGATGAGCATGCCGGTGAGCTCGGCAGTCTCTTCGGATGAGGCGAAGGACATCCGTTTCACGCCGGTGAGCGCGGCCACTTTGCGGTTCACGTCCAGC
The DNA here is from genome assembly GCA_039932995.1 of Acidobacteriota bacterium. Classification (GTDB taxonomy): domain Bacteria; phylum Acidobacteriota; class Thermoanaerobaculia; order Gp7-AA8; family Gp7-AA8; genus QHVT01. Next base: position 403 of record JBDTOZ010000350.1, read on the forward strand.
TTCGTGTCGGCGCTGACGAGGCAGGCCACGTAGGTGCGCGGGGTGGTCTTGAGCGCCACCAGGATGGTGTTGCCGGCCTCCGGCGCGGCGATGCCGTAGTGAGCGCAGAACTCGGCGGTGTCGGCCAGCTCCGGCTCGCAGGCCAGGACGTCGTAGTCGATGCCCGCGGCATCGAGTGCCTCGCGGACGCGCGGATGCAGGAGGGATCGGTCGGTCATGCGGATCCCATTCTCCTCGCCGCCGCTGGAGATGCAAGGCGCGAAACCGATGCGGAGCATGCGCATCCAATCTTTCATGCACGAGACACGCATCGAGATCCACGAGGCACTGCAGGCGGTTGCGGACATTGGGAGGACGCTGTTGCCGCCGTGCCCCGATGATTCGCACCATTCGTTCACCTGGTCGGCCGCGCATGAGGCGATGGTGCAGGGTCTGGTGGACGGGAGCTTTCGTCCGGGACTGCGACTTCGCGATTTGACGGTCGTGATGATCGACGCGGAAGGCCGGGTCTTCACCGAATTTCCGCTGCGCGGCTCGAGCTCCTCAGCGCAACTTCAGCGAATGGCCTCGCTCTACGCGCAGGCCGCGGAGGTGCTGGAGCGCTTGCGCGAGCGGCAGCCGCAGGCCAGTGCGGTCCGCCTCTGGCCGCATCACTTCGACATGGCCCTCCTCATCGGAACCATCGGCGCCGGCTTCGTGGCCGGCGACGACGCGATCGACGAGCCCTATTGGTACGTGACCAACACCCAGACCCCCGACCCTTTGCCGCGGTTGTCGACGGGCCACTGGCACCGCGGCGAGTGGACGGGACCGGTGCTGACGGGCGATCCCGATGGCGCGACGATCGAACGGTTCCTGGACGAGGCCATCCGGGTAATGAGCGCCGGTGCCCGGTAGTGCCTCAGGGGGGGCCACCACAGAGGCACAGAGACACAGAGCGGCTCCCTCGCTTTGTGGAGCGGTGGACTTTAGTCCACTGGGCACTCGCGAGGAGTGAGCCGAAGCCGTGTGAGTTTTCTCGCCACGCTCGCGCTCGAGAGCCGCGAAGGGCAGAGGGGCCGATCCTCGCGAGAGCCTCGGTGGACTCGAGTCCACCGCTCCACTGGCACCCGTGCCTCTGTGGTGAATCCCCCCCGGAGCGATCACCGAAGCAGCGCGTCGAAGACGATTTCGGACCAGCTCTCCATGGAAGCGCGGGCCTCGGTGAGCTCGGCGAGGCTGGCCCAGCGGCCGGTCATCTTGTCGGTCTCGCGGATGGTCACGTCCGAGTCGTGGGCGTCGAGGAGGTAGACCAGGCCGAGGTGGACGCTGCCGACGTCGGTGGTGTCGTCGTTGAGCACACCGGCGAACGTGAGGTCGTAGTCGCCGGCCACGTAGGTCTCTTCCTCGAGCTCTTTCAGCAGGCCATCCATGATGTCGGGAGTGTCGGGATTGACATGCCCTCCGATGCCGATGGAGAGCTTGTGGTGCAGGCGGGCTTCGGTCTGCTTCGGCGTGCGTTGCAGGAGAAACGTGGACGCGCCGTGGCGGATCACCACGTACGGGATGATCTGCTTGAACTGTGGCGAGACTTCGGCGGCCGGCCGGTCCATGAAAAAGTGCGCGTCGAGAATGACCTCGTACAAACCGTCCGCGTGCCCTCCCACCAGCAGTCCCCGCTCCACCAGGAGCGAGGCGATCCGCTCGCGCTCCACCACCATCACCTGTTCGGTCATCGAAAGTGCTCCAGTACGGCCTCGTGCAGGAGGCCGTTCGTCGAGATGGCGCTGCCTCCATCGAAGCGCGCCCTGCCTTGAAAGTCGGTGAATCGACCGCCTGCTTCTTCCACGATCACCTGCACGGCGGCCACATCCCATGGCGCCACGGACGGTTCCACCGCCATGTCGATGGCTCCTTCGGCCACGAGCATGTGGATCCAGAAATCGCCGAAGCCGCGCGCGCGTCCGCAGCGGCGGATGAGGGAGAGCAGAGCGTCCGTGGAATGGTGCTGGTCGTGATCGACGACGCTGTCGTAGCCGAGGTGCGCCGCGGTCAGGTCCTTCTCGGCGGACACGCGAATCGCACGGCCATTGCAGAAGGCGCCTTCGCCTCGGGCCGCCCACCAGCGTCGCTGCATGGCCGGCGCGGAGACCACGCCCGCGATCACCCGATCGTCTTCGACCAGGCCGATGAGCGTGGCGAAGATGGGGATGCCTCGCACGTAGTTTTTCGTGGCGTCGATGGGATCGACGATCCAGCGCCGCGACGCCACGCCGCTGACCCCGAACTCCTCACCGGCCACGCCGTCGCCAGGACGCTCTACGGCCAGCCGCTCCCGGATCATCCGCTCCACCGCCTCATCGGCCTCGGAGACGGGAGTGCGGTCCGCCTTCGTCCGCACGGCGAGCGTGGCGGACTGAAACTGCCGCATCGTGATCGCGTCCGCGCGGTCGGCCAGCGCGAGCGCGAGCGTGAGGTCGGGATTCATGCGGCGCGCAGTCTATCGCGCGCCGTCGCTCTGCTGATTCAGCGTCAGGCCGCCTCCTCCCGTTGCGCGCTCTGCTCGTGCCACAACGCGGCGTAGAGGCCGTTGTTGGCCAGGAGGGAATGGTGCGTTCCGGTCTCGACGATGCGGCCTTTGGCGAGCACGTGGATGCGCTGCGCGTGGGCGATGGTGGAGAGGCGGTGCGCCACGAGGACGGTCATGCGCCGGTGCTCGCCGGTGGTCAGGGCGCGGATGGTCTCGGTAATCGACTTCTCGGTGATGGAGTCGAGGCTGGAAGTGGCCTCGTCGAAGATCATCAGTTCGGGGTTGCGCAACAGGGCCCGGGCGATGGCCAGGCGCTGGCGCTCGCCGCCGGAGATCTTGATGCCTCCTTCTCCGATCTTCGTATCCAGCCCCAGGCCTCCGCGCTCGATGATCGGCAGCGCCGCGGCCTGGCCGAGCACCTCGATGCATTCCGCATCCGTGGCCTGCGGGCTGACGAAGAGCAGATTGTCGCGGATGGTCCCGGCGAAGAGCTGCGTGTCCTGCGTGACCAGCCCCACGCGTGCGCGCCATTCGTCGCGGTCGACCTCGGAGCCGTCGATGCCGTTGATGAGCAGGCGGCCGATGGTGGGACGGTAGAGGCCGACCAGCAATTTCACCAGGGAGGACTTGCCCGAGCCGGACGGTCCGACGAAGGCCACGGTCTCGCCGGCGCTGAGCCCGAGGTTGATGTTCTCCAGCGATGGGAGCGAGGCCGAGGGATAGGTGAAGGACATCTTCTCGAAGGCCACATTGCGGAGGGTCACCAGCGGCTGCGGATCGACCGGCTTCGGCTCGGGGGCGATGGCCAGGACTTCTTCGAGCTTGTCCATGCTGGCCCGCGCTTCCTGATACTGGGCGATGATCGCGCCCAGCTCGGCCAGCGGCGAGAAGATGGCGAACGAGTAGAAGAAGAGGGCGTAGAACTCGCCGAGGGAGATGGCCTTCGTGTAGACGAGCCAGAGCATCAGGAAGAGCAGACCGGCGCGCGTGGAGTTGATGAGCGTGCCCTGCAGGAACGAGTAGAAGCGGAGGAAGCGGACCTTCTTCAGCTCCAGGCCGAGGATGCCGTTGTTGACTTTGTTGAGGCGGGTGATCTCCTGCTGTTCGAGGCCGAGGGCCTTGACCAGCTCGACGTTGCGAAGCGTTTCGGTGGTGGAACCGGCCAGTTCCGCGGTCTGCGTGACGATGGCCCGTTGCTGGGTCTTGATGCGCCGGCTGATGAAGAACATCAGCGTGCCCAGGGACGGGGCCAGCAGCAGATAGGACATGCCGATGGTCCAGTGCACGGTGAAGGCGTAGATGGTCACGAAGACCAGGCCGACCATGGACACGAAGAGCAGGTTCACGAAGTTCGTGATCAGCGACTGCGCGTCGGCGCGGGCCTTCTGCATCTTCTGCAGGATCTCGCCGGAGCGCTGGTCCTCGAAGACGGCGTAGGGGAGGGAGAGCGCGTGCGAGACGCTGCGCTCATAGAGCTGTGCGCCGGTGCGTTGGGCGACCACATTGACGTAGTAGTCCTGAAAGTTCTTGGCGATGCGCGAGACCAGGGCCACGCCGACGTACGCGAGCAGCAGCAGGGCCACACCCTTGATGAAGACCTCGCGCGTCATCGAGTCCGTCTTTTGGGCGTAGCCGTCGACGATGAGCCGGAAGACCTGCGGATCGAGCAGCGAGAAGACCTGATTGGTCGCCGCCAGGGCGAGCGCGGCGAAGATCATGCGTTTGTAGCGGAGCAGGTAGGTGTAGAGCAGTCGCACGGGGAGATCATAGTCGCGGCCGCCTGCCGCATAGGTTATTTGCTTGACGGAGAGGTGTCCGCCCGGGCATATTGAAACCCGGTCCTCCCATGAAATCCCTCTTCCCTGTTTTTGCGCTCGCGATCTTTGTCTGTCTGCCGGTTGCGGCGGCGCCGCCCACCGTGCTTCTTCAAGGAAATGCCGCGATCGTGACACTTCCGGCCGGACACACGGTCGCCTATTCGACGTTCAAGGGGCAATACACGATCGGAGCTGCCACCGATGAGGATCTCGACGGGCAAGTCACGATTTCGCCAGTGTCGTTGACGAGTGACAGCGTGTTTGTCGATATCGACAGCGGTGAGTGGGTCTTCTCCCTGTACGGCACGGCCTCGACGCGGGAGGCGTCTCTTCCCTTGACCAGCATCGTGCGTGGGCCGAACGGAGCGTTCTCCGAGATTGTGCTGCCCACATCCGCTCCTGTCTCAGCATTATGGGTGCGCCCAGGTATAGGGGTATGGGGTGTGCCGCAAATGACGGATGAGGACGGGACGGTCAATGGGCTCCTGTTCTACAACACGACCGGAATGGTTCCCCTGGGTACCTCGCCGGCTAAGCCGCCGGGATTCGCTAAAGGAGACCTCCTGCTCACGCTGAATCACTACGAAACCAACTACCGGGGGCTCGTGGATCCGGTCTTGGATCACCCACAGGGGCCGAGCGTAGTGAGCTTTGCAGCGGGAAGCGGGTTTTCCGTCACTGAGGGGCAATCGAAGGACGTCGTGTTGATCCGCTCCGGATCGAGCGACGAAACGGTGACCGTTCGTTGTACTCCATCGTCCTCGGCCGTCCCGGACGTGGACTATGTTCCGTTCGATCCGGCCCTGACATTCGGCCCCGGAGAGGTCATCAAGAGGCTTCGCATCACGACCCTCAATGACTCGGTGTACACCGCCGGCGGGAGGTCTCTACGTCTGACGTTGACTGATCCGGTGGGAGGGGCCATCGGCAATTACCCGACGCACCTGTTTGAAATCGCCGACGACGACCCGCGGCCGACGATGACTGTGGAAGGGCTTCCGGGCTCGGTCGACGAACGGGATGCTCCCTGGAGCTTCCCCGTCACCATCGGCGTCAACGGAGTGTTTCGAGGCACCGTCGTCATTTCGTATCAAGCCGGGAGTGTGTCGGGAGACCTGGTGTTTCAGTCGGGCGATCCAAAGAAAACCTTCGACATCCCAGTCGAGGGGAACGACATGACAGAGGCCGATCGTTGGATCGCGGTCCACATTGCCTCCGGGGTTACGTCATCGAGCTCCATCAACACGACGGTCCGGATCATTGATGATGATTTGCCCCAGTTGACCGTCGACGATGTTGTGGTCGTAGAGGACAGTTACGAAGTTCGGATCAAGGCCCGCATCGCTCCTGCGGCGGCGAAAGACGTTCTCGTGACGTACACGACAGTGGACGGAACCGCGAAAGCGGGAGAGGACTACGTTGCCAAGACAGACGAGGCCGGCGGAATTGGCTCCGAGCTTTCCTGGGGGATCGTGCTGCGTCACGATGCGGTTGCGGAAGATCCCGAAACCTTCTATGTCGACCTCACGGCGATCACGGCAGCCACGACGTTGCAAACACGTGTGGCCGTGACGATCATCGACGACGATGGGCCTGCTCCCGCGGTCACGATCACACCGGTGTCTGTCATGGAAGGGAACAGCGGATCCGTGCCGGTGGAGATGCATGTCCGCTTCGCTGCTCCTTCGCAAGGATCCGTAGTCCTCACCTTGGAGACGGTCGCGGGAACGGCAAGAGCGGGCGATTACCAATACATCTCCAGCCAGGTCACGTTTGCACCCGGCGAGGTCGAGAAGACCTTTCCGATCAAGGTCTACGGCGACACCACGGATGAGGAGGACGAGACGTTCGAGCTCGTCGCGCGCCAGGGCACCGACGTTCGAGGACGAGGCACGATCACCATCCTGGACGACGACACCAGTAGCTTCATTCGGGTCGAGGACACGACCGTCGAAGAGAAGACCGGGACGTCTGCATTTGCGGTCTTTCGCGTCACTCTGGCCCCGACTCCCGTGGCAGAGGTGCGAGTGGATTACAGCACCGCAGACGTCACAGCGCTGGCGGGAGCGGATTACAAGACGACCAACGGCACGATCGTCTTCGCAGCGGGCCAGGCGTCCGCGGAAGTGCGGGTGGAGGTCCTTGGCGACAATGCCGTCGAGCCGGCGGAGACCTTTACGCTGCGGCTTTTGAACGTGGTAGGAGCATATCTGCAGCAGGATCGCGCGACGGCCACCATCTTCGACGACGACAGCCCGGCCCCTCCGGTGGCCATTGCCGGTGCCTCGGTCCTGGAAGGGAATGCCGGATCGGTGCAGGTGCCGTTGAAGTTGATCCTGTCGCATTCGCTCTCCCATGCGGTGACGTTCACCGTGGCCACGAACGGAACCGGCACCGCCAGCCTGGCGGACTATCAGGCTTTGAACCAGGTCGTGACCTTTGCCGCCGGCCAGACGGAGCTCACCCTCCAGGCCACGGTCCTGGGCGATACGGCGCAGGAGCCGAACGAGACGTTCGGAGTGGAAGTGCGTGAAGGGGGCGAGCTGCGCGCCACCGCGACCGTGACCATCCTCGACGACGACACGCCGTCGCTGATCAGTGTGGGCGACCTCGAGGTTCGGGAGAAGACCGGCTCTTCGGCGCAGGCCGTGTTCATCGTCACCATCTCTCCGCCGCCGGTGGCCCTGGCCTCGGTGCAGTTCACGACCGCGGATGGAACGGCGCAGGCCAATGCGGACTACGTCCCGTTCGCCGGTACGATCCTCTTCTTTCCCGGCCAGAACCAGACCGAGATTCCGGTGGCCGTCGTGGGCGATGCGCTCGATGAGTCGGACGAGACGTTCACGCTGCGCCTTTCAGGCGCGGTCGGTGCGACCCTGCAGGATGATCGAGGGACGGCCACCATCGTGGACGACGACGCATCCACGCCCGACTCTGTCTTCAATGTTGCGGACCTCACCATGACGGAGACGACGGGCTCATCGGCGTTCGCGGTGTTCCGCGTGACGCTGTCACCGGCATCTTCCTCGAGCGCGAGCATCGCCTACACGACGCAGGACGGCACGGCCACGAGCGGCGCGGATTATCTGCCGGTGAGCGGGACGCTGGTGTTCAACCCCGGCCAGACCGAGCGCCAAGTGCAGGTGCAGGTATACGGAGACGCGTTGACGGAAGCGGCGGAGACGCTGCGTCTGAAACTCTCCAGCCCCTCCGGAGCCATCCTGGGCACGGCCACGGCCACGGCCACGATCGTCGATGATGACCAGGTGGTCGTGAACCCCACGGTCTCCGTCGCGGACATCGAGGTGCGCGAGGGAGACGGCGTGAGCGAGGCCAGGTTCATCGTCAGTCTGTCGAAGGCGCTGACCACCACCGCGCGCGTGACTTACTCCACGGTGGAGCATACGGCCATGCCCGACACGGACTACGTGGAGACATCGGGCTCGTTGACGTTCGCGCCTGGTGAGACGGCGAAGACGGTGACGGTGGTGGTGCGAGGTGACCACCTGGCGGAGGCGCAGGAACTGTTCCGGCTGGAACTGCGCAGCAGCGAAGGAGTGCCGATCGCCGACGGCAGCGCGATCTGCACGATCGTGGACGACGACGCCGTGAGCAAGCGACGCGCGTCGCGGCACTGAGGGGCCTCACTTCAAGAGCAGGGCGATGGTCATGACGATGCCGATGACCACCACGGCGGCGCGGACGAATTTTCGTCCGAGGCGGCGGGCCACCCGGGCGCCGAGGTAGCCGCCGGCGATGGTGCCGATGGTCATGATGAAGACGTCGTGCCACACCACCGCGCCCGACACGGCGAAATAGATGGCGGCGATGCCGTTGATGCAGACGGCCAGGATGTTCTTGAGGCCGTTCATCTGGTGCATGTCGGTGAGGCCGATCAGCCCGAGGGCGGCCAGCATGAGGATGCCCATGCCCGCGCCAAAGTAGCCGCCATAGAGGCCGACCAGGAACTGGAAGAGAAAGACGAAGACGATCCAGCCGGTTGGCGGTTGGCGGGCGTTTGGCGGGAGAGGAACGCCTTCAACGGGTTCGGCGGGTGCTGGCTCCGCCAACCGCCAACCACCGACCGCCAACCAGCGCGTGATCGCTTCCTGCGCGGCCAGGAGCAGGGTCGCGCCGAGGATGAGGAACGGCACGAGCCGTTCGAAGAGCGAGCTCGGAGTCCGGAGCAGCAGCCAGCTTCCCAGTGCGCCCCCAAGCAGCGAAGGGATGACCAGCAGGAGCAGCCAGCGCCGCACGGAGGAGAGCTCGCGGCGGAAGCCGATGGCGGCCGCCAGCGAGCCGGGCCACATGGCCACGGTGTTCGTGGCGTTGGCCATGATGGGATTCCGTCCGATCCAGAGGAGCGCGGGAAAGGAGATCAACGTCCCCCCACCGGCGATCGAGTTGATGGCCCCGGCGATCACGCCCGCCCCCAGAATCACCGCGGCATCCCATGTCACGGGCGGCATTATGCCTTTGCTTTCCTCGGCCTTCGAGTCGTCGAGTCGTCTAGTTCTGGTCTTCGCGTCTTCG
>JBDTOZ010000351.1:0-6687 GCA_039932995.1 Acidobacteriota bacterium
GAGGACACGGAGCTCGACAAGATGATGGTCGAAGAGCTGACCGATCCGCTCATGCACATCATCCGCAACGCCCTCGATCACGGCATCGAGTCGGCGGAAGAGAGGCAGGCCACCGGCAAGAATCCTGTCGGCAAGGTCACGCTCACGGCGTATCAGCAGGGGAACTCGGTCGTGCTGGACGTCACCGACGACGGGCGCGGCATCGATCCCGAGCGGGTGCGCAAAGTGGCGGCGGAGCGGGGTCTGATCGGAGCCAAGGACGTCATCGACGCCGCCCGCGCGCACGAGCTGCTCTTCACGCCCGGCTTTTCCACCGCCGCGCAGGTCAGCGAGATCTCCGGCCGCGGCGTGGGACTGGACGTCGTCAAGCGCAACATCCAGGAGTTGAAAGGCACGATCGACGTGATGAGCCGGGTGGGGGAGGGGACCACCTTCCGCATCTCCCTGCCCATCACCCTGGCCATCATCCAGGCTCTGATCGTCGAGTCCGGCGGGGAGAAGTTCGCCATTCCTCTGACCTCGGTGGAGGAGTCGTTGCGCATCTATTCGCGCGACATTCGCACCGTGGAGCGGAGGGAAGTGTTCACCCTGCGCGACTTCACGCTCCCGCTGCTCCGCCTCTCCGACGCCTTTCACCTGGAGGACGCGCACGACCATGGTCCCGACACGAAGTGGTTCATCGTCGTCACCCGTGCCGGCGAGAAGGTGGTCGGTCTCCTGGTGGACGCGCTGGTCCGGCAGCAGGAGGTGGTCATCAAGTCGATCGGCGAGCGTCTCAAGACCATCCCCGGCATCGCCGGAGCCACCGAGATCGGCGAAAGCGAGATCGTCCTGGTCGTCGACGTCGGCACCCTCATCGACCACTTCGGCGGCAAAGCCCGCAGTGCCCGGGCGGTGGTTGGAGTGGGCAATTGACGGCAACCAAGGATTTCACGCGGAGACGCGTGAACCGTTCTCCCGTGTCGAGCGTCGAATCTTCGCCACCGAGAAAACGAGACTCAATCCTCTGTGCCTCCGTGTCTCTGTGGTGAACGTCCCCCCACGGCAGAAACGAACAACCCATGTTTGAAGAGCACTTTGGATTGCAGACCAAGCCCTTCGGGAAGACGCCCGATCCGGCCTTCCTCTACGAGAGCAATCAGCATCGCGAAGCGCTGGCACGGCTGGAGTATGCGGTCGATGAGAAAGAGCTGGCGGTGCTGGTGGGGGATATCGGCTCCGGGAAGACGATGCTCTCGCGGGCCTTGATCGATCGCGTCGGAGAGTCGCGTCCCGTGATCCTGCTCATCAATCCGCGCCTCACGCCGATGCAGCTCCTGCGCTCCATTGCCCGCGGGCTGGAGCTGGAGCCGCCGCGATTCCGCAACGACGTGCTGGATCAACTGCACAACCGGTTGTACGAGCTGTATCAGGAGAAGCGCGAGCCGGTGCTGATCATCGACGAAGCGCAGCTCATCCCCTCCAAGGCCACCTTCGACGAGATCCGGCTGCTGACCAATTTCCAGCTCGATGACCAGAACCTGCTCAGCGTCGTGCTGGTCGGACAGCCCGAGCTGGAGGCACGGCTGGACCGGGAGGCGTACGCGCCCCTTCGGCAACGCATCGGGATGCGCTACTCTCTCGGTCCCTTGACACTGGACGAGACCGTGCAGTACATCGAGCACCGCATCGGCGTGGCCGGCGGGTCGCGCAATCCGTTCAGCCGGGCGGCCATGGAGGAGATTCACCTCCGCAGCGGCGGGGTGCCCCGTCTCATCAACACTCTGGCCACCACCGCTCTGCTCGACGCCTTCGGCGAAGATGCGTCGGACGTCGACCCTTCCCGGATCATTTCGGCCGCGCGCGATCACCGCATCGCCCCGCGTCCCGTCACGGGTCGTCCGGCGGAGGCCAGTCGTGGTTGACCTGGCCAAGATCCGGAAGAAGGCCAAGGACAAGTCGTCGAGTCGTCGCGTCGACGCGTCGACGAGCGAGCCGGAGCCGGCGGGTCCGTCTCAGCGGCGAGACGCCGCTGAGCCAGCCGGCGGGGACGCCGGCGCTCCAGGACGCACCGGCACGGAACCGCAAGCAACCAGCAACCAGCAACCAGCAACGCAACCCCCGTCGGATGCGCTCAGCAAACTGGACCGCTTCAAAGCCGAGGCGGGTCACCGTCGCCAGTCGATCAAGGCCACCGAGAGCGAGCAGGTGTCGGCAGCGACCCTGGAGTTGCTGACGTTTCGCATTGCCGGGGAACAGTACGCGGTGGAGATCGAGCGCATCGTGGAGATCGTTCCCACTCGTCCGGTGACGCGGATTCCCAATGCCGACGGGTCGGTCGTGGGGATCATGTCGCTGCGGGGAACGATCGTCACGCTGGTGGATGTCCGGCGCAAGCTCGGCCATCCGGTGGGCGCCGAAACGGCGGACACGCGAGTGGTGGTGATCGACTTTCAGAACGAAACGATCGGGTTCGCGGTGGACCGGGTGTTGCGGGTGGTCAAGCTCCCCGCAGCCGAGGTGGAGCCGCATCCGGTGGTGCATGCCACCGAGCTGCAGGCGGCCATCCGTGGGGTGTTCCGGACCTCGGGGTCGTTGACGATCCTCCTCGATTTAGACAAGCTGCTCGACTCGCGCTCTACTTGACCACTCATGGACCTGACCTGCAAACAGTGCGGCTCGAGTTTCCGTGCCGCCCTTCCGTCCCCTCTCACCTCGGCGGTGAGGGTGGTCTGCCCCGGCTGCCAGCACCAGATGGTGCTCCGGCCGAAGGCTCCTTCCGAGCCGGCGGCTCCGGCCCGGCTGCCTCACCGGCGCATCGCCGCCATCGCCGACGAGCCGCGGCCGTTCCGCAGTTTTCTCGGTGAGCATCTCCGCCGCCTCGGCTTCGAAGTGCAGTATTTCGAGACCGGCCTTCCCACCCTCGAATTCGTCCGCCGGACGCGCGCCGAGTTGGTCATCGTGAACGTCTATCTCAAAGGCATGCTGGGCGTGGAAGTGACCGAGGAGATCAAGGCCGAACCGGCGCTCGACGCCACCCGGGTCATCCTCATCGGAGCGCTCTTCCGCGCCAACCGCTTCCGCGCCAACCCCACCAACCTCTATGGAGCCGACGAGTACATTGAGGAACAGATTCCGGAACGGGAGTTCCGGCAGATCATCCGCAAGCTGTTCCCCGAAGTGGGCTCGACCAGCGAGGTCCCGATCGAGCCGCGCGAGTATGACGACGCACGCCGGCTGGCTCGTCTGATCCTCTCCGACATCATCATCTACCACGCCGCGAAGGTGGAGCAGGGCATCCGCGACGACAATTTCTTCGAAGTTCTGCGCGAGGAGATCGAGGACGGCCGCCAGTACTACGACACACGCGTCCCCTTCCGCGTCCGCCGCGACAGTGAGATCTACACCGAGACTCTCCAGCAGTTCGTGCAGATGAAGCGCGAAGAGTGGGAGAGGGTGAGGACGGGAACCCAATGAGTTGGCGGTCCGCGGTTGACGGTTGGCGGGAGAGCATGAAACGAGAATCCGCGGGGACGGTCGAGCACAGGAATGTTCCTGATCGCCGCCCCCGCCAACCGCCAACCGCCAACAGCCAACCGCACACGACACCATGACCACTGACCCCATCATCGAGCAGGCGCGTTCCGCGGATCCCGATGCGCGGCAGAAGGCGGCCTTTCTGGTCTCTCAGTCGGCCACGGGGAGCAATCTGTCGCTCATGTTCGAGTTGCTGGGCGACAAGGACTGGCGCGTGCGCAAGACCGTCGTGGACGGCTTCGTGCGGGATGCGCGTCCGGAGATCATCGGCGGACTGCTGGACGCGCTGTCCGATGCCGAGAACGCGGGCAAGCGCAATTCCTCGACCGAGGCTCTGATCCGGATCGGGGAACGTGCCATCGTTCCCATCGTGGAGCGGTTGCGTGGCGAGGAGGACATCGACGTCCGCCTCTCGCTGGTCAACCTCATCGGCGACCTGCGCAGCAGCGAAGGCTTCGCCATTCTGTTGGAGCTGCTGGCGCGCGAGACGGACGTGAACGTCGCCTCCTCGATCGTCTCCTCTCTCGGCAAGTATCGCGACGCCAGCGCGCTGCCGTTCCTGACCCGCGTGTTGCGCGAGCGTGAGGACCTGTGGCTGAAGTTCCACGTCGTGGAGGCGCTGGGCGAGATCGGGGACCGTTCCGCGCTCCCGGCCGTGCTGCCGCTCTACGGCGAGAAATCGCTGCGCAAGCCGGTGCTCGAGGCGGTCGGCAAGATTGCGGACGTGGGCACGGTGAACTTTCTCCTGCGCATCATCGCCACCGAGGAGAAGCTGAACCTGACGGCCTTGCGCGCCCTGGTGCGCATCGCCGAGGCCTCCAAACCGCGCATCGTGGAAGAGGCGGAGCGGCACCTCATCCAGGCACGGTTCCGGGAGTCGTTCCCCGGCGAGAAGATCGAACCACTGATCGAGCACCTGCACACCACCCCCAAACGCGAGGTCAAGAGCTTCATCCTCAAGTTCCTGGGATGGTCGGGCGACGAACGTGCGTTGCCGGTGCTCCTCTCCCACCTCTCGCATCCCGACACGGCGGAGGTGGCTGCGCAGGCGCTGATCGATTTCGGCCCCACTGGCGTGCAGGCCATTCTCACCGCGCTGCACAACGAGGAAGAAGACGAGATCATCGCTCAGCTCCTTCGCGTGGTGAACATGATCGGGGGGCGGGAGATCATCCCCAGCGTCCTGCAGTTCCTGGATCACGAGAACCCGATGATCCGGCGGCTGGCCATCGAGACCCTGGGCGACATTCCGGATCCGGCGGCCACGGATTACCTGCTGGCCAAGCTCGACGACAGCGACGTGGCCTCGCAACAGGCGGCCGTCAATTCGATCTCCGCGCTCGTGGCCGCGTTCCCGGAGCTGAAGGGCGAGGTGCTGGGAAAGATCCGCCGGCTGCTGCAGTCGTCGTCGATTCCCATCAAGCTGAACTCTCTCTCGGTCTACGTCAGCATCCAGGGAGAGGGGTACCACGACGGCTTGTTGCTGGCCTCGAAAGACAGCGACCCGGTCATCCGGCAGAAGGCCGTTTCGCTGATGGGCAAGTTCGGCGAGGACCGCTTCGCCGACCAACTGGTGCTCTCGCTGGCGGATGAGGCCACGGCCGTGCGGCTGGCGGCCATCAACGCCATTGCCCGGCACCGGCCGGAGACGGGACTGGTTCCCCTGATCAGTTCTCTGGACGACAACGACATCTGGATCCGCACCGCCGCGGCGCAGGCGCTGGGGGAGTATCGCCATCCCGACTCGGTGGAGCCGTTGATGCGCCATCTCCTGCACGACCCGGCACCTGTGCGCATCGCCGTCATCGAGGCGTTGGGCAAGTCGCAGGACAGCCGCGTCAAGGACGTGCTGTTCCGCTGTCTGACCGAACCGGATCTGGAGATCCAGCGGGCGGCCATGCTGGCCTTGGCGCGGATTCCGGGGCAGGACGTTTTCGAACGGCTGGCGTACGCGCTCGGTGCCGCGGACTGGCGGTTGCGTGCGGCCGCGGCCACGGCCCTCGGACTGCGCGGCGAGCACGAGGCGCTGCCTCTGTTGCACCGCGCGCTCGACGACTCCGACACGTACGTGCAGCAGTCGGCGGTGCTGGCCCTCGACCACGTCGCGGACCGCTCATCGTTCCCGTATCTGTTCAAGGCGCTGGAGAATGCGGCCGTGCTCGACGACGTGTCGGACGTGCTGGTCCGGCACAAGGAGCTTTATCGCGACTTGCTCGAGGAGGCGTGGCGGACGGCGGACAGCAGGCGCGAAGTGGTGATCGCAGCCATCTTGCAGGCAATGAAACGAAGTCCCGAGTCCGATCGATGAACGCGGAGCGATGAACGCTGAACGGCGTTTCCGGCCGTTCAGCGTTCATCGGTCTTCGTCGCTGGGTCCGTGCTGGCCATGTCTTCTCCATTCAATTTCTCGTTGAACCACCATCTGGACCTGCCGGACGACGTGTTCCGGTTGCTGAGGGACCAGATCTATCGCCGGTCGGGCATCTGGTTCAACGACACGTCGAAGTATCTGCTGCAGAAGCGGCTCTCGCCGCGGGCCCGGGAGCTCAACTTCGATTCGTTCCAGAAGTACTTCTACTTTCTGCAGTACGACCCGCGTGCGGATGCGGAGTTCGACCAGATCTTCGACCTGGTGACCACCAACGAGACTTACTTTTTTCGCGAGCCGGCGCAGCTCCAGGCTTTCGTCGAAGAGATCGTCCCCGACCTGATGGCGCGCAAGGCGGTGAAGAAGATTCGGATCTGGTCGGCGGGCTGCTCCTCGGGCGAGGAGGCCTATTCGATCGCCATGCTGCTCGAAGAGGCGGGCTGGTACGACCACGCCGCGTTCGAGATCTTCGCCAGCGACATCAATCAGCAAGTGCTGGCCAAGGCCCGCAAGGGCCACTATCGCGAGAGCGCCTTTCGGGCCACCGCACCGGCCTTGCGGGAAAAGTACTTCACGCGCGAAGCCGACGGTTCCTCGCGGGTCAAGGACGAAGTGCGCAACCGGGTCTCCTTCGGCCGGCTGAACCTCTACGACGAGTCCCGCGTCTCGCTCCTCGGGCACCTGGACATCGTCTTCTGCCGCAACGTCATCATCTACTTCGACGACGCCTCCAAGCGCGTGGTGGTCAACAACTTCTACAACCGCCTCATCGACGGAGGCTATCTCCTCCTGGGCCACTCCGA
>JBDTOZ010000352.1:0-3246 GCA_039932995.1 Acidobacteriota bacterium
CCGGTCCGCAGGGTCGCAGCTTCAACCTACCTTGAACTATCGCCAGATCACCAGTTGAAGCTGCGACCCCATGACCGTCGACCCGCTTGTTCAAGCTGCGACCCCGTCGCCGTTGAACCGCCGACCCGCGCCGCTGAAGCTGCGACCCCGGCGCCTATCAGCCTCAGCTGCAGTTCGGGGCTGGTCCGACGAACGCGATGAGGTGACCCGCACTGCCTAGGGAAACAGTGGCGGGGCGACTCTCTTTTTTGTCGCCTGTTCGAACGCATAGGCCAGCCGGAGGAGCGTCGGCTCGCTACAGGCGGTACCGGTGAAACTCACTCCGTAGGGTGCGGGCCTGGCTTTGAACGATTCCGGGAAGGGGGTGATCGGTGCGTTGGAGATGGTGGCGAAGGGAACGATCACCGTCGGATACCCAGGTCGCGCCGCAATGGCTGCCCCGCTGGCACCGGGGAACAGGAGCGCATCGAGCCTCTCCGCCTTCAGGACTTCGTCGATGCCGCGTGTTCCGGCGAGCTCGACGTCGCGGGCACGGTCGGATTCGTAGCGCCCGCGCTGGAGCTCGAGATCCATGGCATCGGAGACGTCCAGGAGCGACTGGCCATACTTGAGGGCCCCCATCTTCTGATGGGCAACGTTCCACTTGCGGAGGTCGGCGAGCGTCTTCACCGGCGCCGCATCTCCAAGGGAGGCGAGCCAGAGGTTGAAGTCCCGCTCCATTCCATAGGCGAAGTCGATGGAGCACGTTCTCGCCTTCACCTCGTCGAGATCGGTGCAAATGCCCCAGAGTAGATAGTTCCTCTTCGGGTCCGAGTGGATGACGCTGGGGATGTCGGCCGGATCGACGATCGTCGCACCCTGCGTTTTGAGCACGGTGATGGCTTCGTTCATCGCCGCCAATTGCTCGGGATTGAGTCCGCCCCGAGGAGTGCTCTCGCCGGGAGGCGTGAACTTGTCGTAGTAATACGCGCGCGGAATGCCGATGCGTGCGCCCCGCAATCCATCGACCTCGAGGAAAGACGTGTAGTCGCGGATGGGGGAACACGTGCTTGTTGCGGGATCGTGCGGGTCAGAACCTTCCAGCACACCGAGGAGGATGGCCGCATCGGTGACCGATCGAGCCAGTGGTCCCGGTGTGTCCTGGTCGGCCGTGATGGGAATGACACCGTAACGGGAGACGCGGCCGACGGTGGGCTTGATCGCGGCGAGCATGTTCGCATTCGCCGGACTGAGGATCGAGCCGGACGTCTCGGTGCCGATGTTGGCGGCCCAGAAGTTCGCGGCCGTGCCGGTGCCGGAGCTCGAACCGCCGGTGGCCAGCGCGGGGCGTCCGTCGCCGGTGACCTCGCGCGGATCACGACGGGGGTCGTAGGGGTTGAACCCGTAGCCATTGAGGGCGTTGTAATTCGCCGGCATCGGGGTGGGAGCTCCACCCACCCAGTTGGCGAGCTCGGTCATTTGGGTCTTCGCCAGAATGATCGCGCCGGCGGCGCGCAGGTTTTTCGTCAGCGTGGCCTCATACGGAGGAGTGAGCTCGGCGAAGGCCAGTGCGCCGCCGGTTGTGGGCATGTCGGTGGTGTGGATGTTGTCCTTCAGGGCGATGGGGATGCCGTGCAGTGGCCCGCGCACCTTGCCGGCTTTGCGCTCGCGATCGAGGGCATCGGCTTCCTCGAGCGCCCGCGGATTCACGGTGATGATCGCGTTCAGCTTGTCCTCGTACTTGGCGATGCGCAGCAGGTACTGCAGCACCAGCTCACGCGAGGTCAGCCGTCCGGACCGCAGCGCCACCTGCATCTCCGGGATGGTCGCTTCGACGACCGAGAAGGGCTTGTTCTGGGCGAGGGCGGGAAGGGCGAAGAGTGCGACCAACAGCATGCGTTTCATGCGCGAGATTCTACGCGTGCTATAACGCTCTGCATGCTCGAATCAGGACAGCCGTTTCCCGAGTTCGCTCTCCCAAATCAGGATGGCAAGACTCTTCGCCTCTCCGACTTTGCCGGAAAATGGCTCGTCGTCTACGTCTATCCGAAGGACGACACTCCGGGTTGTACGATCCAGGGCAAATCCTTCACTGCCACGAAGGACGAGTTCGACGCTGCGGGCATTCGGGTCCTCGGCATCAGCGAGGATGGCGTGGAGTCGCACAAGAACTTCTGCAACAAATTCGGTTTCACGATCGACCTCCTCTCCGACACCGAACGGACCCTGCTCAATGCGATGGGCGTCGGCCAGAGCGAGTTCCGCGGCACGATGTACTGGGACCGCACGACTTTCGTGGTCGGACCCGCCGGCGTGGTGCGCAAGGTTTACGCAAACGTCAGCCCGCAAGGCCACGAGCGCGTGCTCCTCGACGACATCAAGCAGTTGCAGGAGGAGTAAAAAAAGGGGCGCGGGCATCTTTCCCGCGCGACGCTCCGAGGCTTCGCGGACACGTTACTCGAAGCGCCTGTTTAGCGTTGCGAAAGGAACCGCACGCGCCAGTCCGGTAAACGTGCCTCGCTCCGCAATCTCCTGCGCCGCATCGAGAAAGCCGGTCCAGGCCGCACGGGCCAGTGCGCCGCCGACGCTGATGCGCCGCACGCCGAGGGATTGAAGCTCGGCGACGGTCGTGAAGTCGCTCCCGGCCAGGACGTTCACCGCTTTCGGTGCCAGTGCGTCCACCACCGACTTGATCTGCCCGACATCGCGCATCCCCGGTGCGTAGAGGCAGTCGGCGCCGGCCTCGGCGTAGGCAGTGAGTCGCCGGATGGTCTCGGCGAGATCCGGACACCCCACGAGATATGCCTCGCATCGAGCCGTGAGGACGACATCGGTCGACGCGCGCGCGGCGCGAACGCGGTCGACGGCGAGAGCAAAGTCGAAGAGTGGATTCGAGGTGTCACCGGTCGAGTCTTCGAGCGAGAGACCGGCCACGCCTGTGGTGGTTGCCGCCTCGACATTGACCGCGACGTCGTCCGGGGTGATCGCAAATGCACCCTCGAAGTCGGCGCTCAACGGAACATCGACGGCGGAGCGAATGTCCCGGAAGTGCTGCAGCGCCTGTTCGAGAGATCCATGGTTGTCGCGACGTCCGATGGACCAGGCAAATCCGGCACTGGTCGTTGCAAGCGCGGGAAATCCGAGCTGCACGAGCAATCGAGCGCTGCCGACATCCCACGGATTGGGAATCACGAAGCACCCGCTCTCGTGCAGGCTGCGGAAGCGCGCAATCAGGTCACTCATGCAATGAGGATAGCGCGAGCACGC
>JBDTOZ010000353.1:0-5671 GCA_039932995.1 Acidobacteriota bacterium
CTACGCGGGCTCATTCAAATACCGCCTTCTCCACCCGGCTGAAGCCGGGTGCTATCGGCTACCGCCGCCTACGGCGGCTTGGTTGCGGCTACTCCTCTCTGTCTCTGTGCCTCTGTGGTGAATCCCCCGTGAGCACGAGCAAATACAAAAAAAGATGGCCCCGGGATCTCTTGTCTCCCGGGGCCTTTCTCAACGCGTTGACAGCCACAAGAGGGCATCCGCGTCAATGTTCGTCTCGGCGATCCATCGCATCACCAAGACCGGCTTCGGCGCGTTGACATCCGCGATAGAGCGTTCGCGCCGAGTCCTGTTTGCCCGTGGCCTGTCGCGCCACCGCGGCCAGTTTCCGTACGTTAGACATCCGCGACAGAGCGTCCGTACCGAACCTGTTTGCTTCGATGGCCTGTCGCGCCACCGCAGCCGGCTTCCGCACGTTGACATCCGCGACAGAGCGTTCGTGCCGAAACCGTTTGCCTCGATGACCTATCGCGCCATTCTCGGCCGCCTCGGCACGTTGACATCCGCGATAGAGCGTTCGTGCTGAGGCGAACGTCAACATAGGTTCGCGAGCCTGCGGATGCAATGGATTTCGCTGTTACATTTTCAACGGTTTTCCACAGCCTTCCACAGCCCCCATGCAACGACTTCTGGGCATCGTTCGCGAACGCCCTGCAAATGCAGATCGATGCGACGAGGCTGCCTGTGCATGGCATTTTTCGGTTGGCGGTTGACGGTTGGCGGTTGACGGTTGAAACGGCTCGGGCTTCGATGAAATCCCTCTCCGCCACTTCAGGTTTCCATCAAGCGCATGACACCCGCCGCCGCCCCACCGATCCGCACCGTGCTCGCTCGCGGGATCCGCGGGCGGTGTCCGCGCTGCGGGGAAGGCTCTCTCTTCGAGCACGGCTTCGTCTTTCACGAACGCTGTCCCGCCTGCCACCTGCTCTACCAGCGCAACTACGGCGATCTCTGGATGTTCACCAACGTCATGGACCGCATCCCCATCTTCTTCGGGGTCGTGGCCCTCTTCTTCGGTTTCTCCGCCTCGAACTGGACCGCCGCCGCGATCTTCATCACCGCCCTCACCGTGCCGATGGTCCTCACCATCCGCCACCGCCAGGGACTGGCCCTGTCCCTCGACTACCTCATCCGCCTGCACGCCAAAGATCCCTCGGACGAAATCCACGGAGGCCACGAGCTCTCCGCCAGCGAAGCGGCCAAACTGCGAAATTGAAAATTGAAAATTGAAAATTGAAAAAAAGGCAAAGCAGTCCGAGGCGGTCCGTCCCCTTTTTCAATTTTCAATTTTCAATTTTCAATTTGCTCCAGCCATCCGCGTCAACTCCGGCCTCTTCGCCCTAATCCCATCACCTGACGAGCGTCCGTGCAGATGTCGCCACACCCAGGGCAGGAGGTGCATGCGCAGCCAGGCCATCTCCGCGCGCACCAGACCGCCGAAGGTCCTGCGCCATGGCTCCTCGAGCGGCGAGGCCCAGGCCTGACTGCTCCCCGGGAGCTCCGCGCAATACGCGAGCGCTTCGGCGATGCGCGCGTGACCGGCGGAGTTCGCATGCAGCCGGTCGTCCGACCAGAGTCGGGGATCGGAGGCCACCGGGTGAATGGCCAGGTCGCACAAGATCGCGCCGCTGCGCGCACACGCGCGCCGGATGGCTTCGTCCAGCAAGGCCACCCGCTTGCGGAGCATGCGCGCCAGCGGCATCACCGGCGTCAGGTCGGGCAGCGTGAAGGTCAGCACCGTCGCTCCCACCGCGACCAGCGCGTGCTGCATCGCGAACAGGTCTTCCTCGAACCTCGCCGCGTCGAAGCCGCCACGCAGCACGTCGTTCGTCCCGGCCACCACGACCGCCAGGTCAGGCTTCATCGCCACCGCGGGCGCGAGCTGTTCGTCGCGGACCTGACGCGTCGTGCGGCCGCGAACGCCGAGGTTCGCGTAGAGCACGCTCCCCTGCTCCGCGGCCAGACGCTCGGCCAAGCGGTTGGCCCAGCCGCGATAGCCCCCGTGGCCGTCCGGATCGTCGAGACCTTCCACCGTGCTGTCGCCGATGGCCACGAAGCGTTCGAATCGTCGCGTCATGATCAACGGGAGGCAGGATCGAGGCGCAGCAGGCGACCGTTCTCTTCGTCGGTGATGAGGTAGAGCAAACCGTTCGGTCCTTGCTCGACGTCGCGGATACGCTCTCCCAGGTCGCCGAGGTAACGCTCCTCTTTCGCGACGCGGCCGTTCTCCATCGTCAGACGCACGAGCGCCCCGGGAGTGAGCGAGCCGATGAAGATGCTGTTCTTCCAGCCCGGATAGCGTTCGCCTGTGTACATGGTCATCCCGGAAGGGGCGATGACCGGGTCCCAGAAGTAGACCGGCTGCTCCATTCCCGCCTTGGCGGTCCCTTCGCCGATCTTGCGGCCGTTGTAGTCGATGCCGTAGGTGATCACCGGCCAGCCGTAGTTCTTGCCGGCCTGCGGATGATTGAGCTCGTCGCCACCGCGGGCGCCATGCTCGACGGTCCAGAGCTCGCCGGTGCGCGGGTCGAGCGTGGCCGCCTGCACGTTGCGATGTCCGTACGACCAGATCTCGGGACGCGCGTCCTTGCGTCCCACGAATGGATTGTCTTTCGGGATCGTGCCGTCGGAATGGACGCGCACCACCTTGCCGAGATCGGAGCTGAGATTCTGGGCCTGATCGCGAAAGCTGTACCGCTCCCCCTGCGTGATGAAGAGCGTTCCGTCGCGGCGAAAAGCCATCCGTGAGCCGAAGTGCGCCGAGCTCACCACCTTCGGCTGCTGGCGGTAAATCACCTTCACGTCCTCGAGGCCGTTGCTCCCGATGCGAGCGCGCGCCACCGCGGTGCCCGAGGTGCCATCCGCTCCCGGCTCGGCATAGGAGAGATAGATGGTGTGGTTCTGCGCGAATCGCGGATCGAGCACGACGTCCAGCAGGCCGCCCTGCCCGACGGAGAACACCGCGGGAACACCCGCCAGTGGCGCGGAGAGCTTGCCGTCGCGGCCGAACATGCGCAGACGGCCCGGTCGCTCGGTGACCAGGAGGCGGCCGTCGGGCATCGCGGCCAGCCCCCACGGATGCTCGAGACCGCGGGCCAGCTCCGTGACCTTCAGCCCTGCCGGCAGTGCCACGGACCGTGGCGTCGGGGAACGCTGCGCGGTCTGCGCGACCGAGCCGAGGCTGGCGAAGAGGGCGAAGGCAACCGTGGCGATTCTCATGACGGAGGGATCTTCACATTTCCTGCCGTGGGGCGTCCAACTTGCAAGAGTCCGGTTCCAACCCGCGCACACTGCCTCGGGGAAGGAGATTTACATGAAGCTTCGCAGTCTGTTTCTCGCATTGACCCTCGCCTCGCTGGTGGCCTGCCAGAAGAGCGAGATCACCGACAAGCCCGCCGCCGCGGTCACCGAGACCTCCGCCACGACGGCCAACGACACCGCGCTCACCAGCACTCCGCCGGCCGCCGGCGCCACCACCGTCAACGTCATCAAGGAGAAGAGCTCCATCCACTTCGTGGCCGCGAAAGTCACCCGCGATCACAAAGGCGAGTTCAAGAGCTTCGACGGCTCGCTGGAGTACAGCGGTGGAGCCCCGTCCCGCATCTCCTTCGACATCGCCCTCAACTCGATCGAGACCGACACGCCCGACCTGACCAAACACCTCCAGACCGCCGACTTCTTCGACGTGGCCAAATTTCCGAAGGCGACCTTCACCTCCAGCTCCATCACCGCCGCACCGGCCGGCTCGCCTCCCGGCACCACGCACGTGGTCACCGGAACGCTCAACATGCACGGAGTGGACAAGGCCGTGAGCTTCCCGGTCGTGGCCACCGTGGCACCGGACAGTGTCCACACCACCAGTGAATTCACCATCAACCGTCAGGACTGGGGCATCTCGTACAAGGGAGCGGCCGACGACCTGATCAAAGACAACGTCCTGATCAAGTTGGACCTGATGTTCCCACCGCCGCCGGCTTCGTAGCGATCCGTCGGGGGCCGTTCACCACCAAGGAAGGCGAAAACCGATCGACGATGAAGGATGAACGTCGTTCATTCCTTCATCGTTGATCGTTTTCTTCTCACCGCCCGGCGCCGACGATCCGTTCCACCAGCTTCGCGTCGTCCGGCAAGAGTCCCGAGCGCGGCAAACGGGGTGTGAGCTCGCGCCAGCTCGGCTCCATGGCGAAGGCCCGGGCGAACAGAGGCAGGGCCTCGTCGAGGCGGTTCATGTTCGTGAGCGCCACCGCGTGCCAGAAGATCATCTCCGCGTAGCGGCTTTGCGGGATGCCCGCGGTCGTGGCCGCGATCTGCTCGGCGGCGCTGTATTCGCGCAGCGCGCCTTCGTTGTCCTTGTGCTCCACGGCCAGATCGCCTGCGTTCATGAGGTTGTAGGCGCGCTGCAAGGCCACCAGCCGGCGGAGCTCCGCCAGCGGCAGCGGGTGGTCATCGACGCGCAGGTCGAACACGCGGTCCTGCCACGCACGTCCCGTCGACGTCGCGTTCACCACGATCAGCGCCGCGGACTGCTTGCCGCGGATGTCCCCTCCCGCGCCCTGCGCCGCATCGAGCGCGGCCAGCATGCGCTCGGCCAGATCGCCCTTCGCCTCCGCGAACGCCTTGGCCATGGCAGGCCACACGCGGTCATTGGCCATCAGATTGGCTTGCACGGCGAAGTCTCGTCCGACGCTGAGCGCGCCGCCGTGCGCACCGCAGGCGACGTTAGTGCTGCCGCTCGCGTTCCCCGCGATCCCACCCGCCGCGATGATGTCGCGGCTCCCGGTGAACGTGGCCACCGCCCCTTGCGGATCGACGAACGCCACCTGCCGCACCTCGCACGCGCCATCGCCGCCGAGCAACGCCCGCAGCGCGTCCGGCGCCGTCTTCCCCGCGCGTAACAACTCCAGTCCCAGCTTCCCATACGACGGATCGACGAAGCTCTGCGTGGCCACCGCCCCCACGCCCGCCTCCGCCCACGGCACGATCTGCCCCACCGCGAACCAGTGCGACTGCACCGCCACCCCCATCTGCCCGGTCGCGGGATCGCGCGCCACGATGGAGAAGGTATTCACGGGACGAAGCTGCCCGAGGGCGGCCGGAGCGAGAAGAAGAGCGAGGGCCAGGGTTCTCATCGTGTTCTGCAGAGTCTACTCGCGCACGGAGCAACACCTGACCTTCGGCCTGTCACGCGCCGGAGGTCGCGGGCTGGAGCCCCGTCGGCAAGATTGGCCTTGCCCGACGACTTCGCGCGAGCCATTCGGCCGGCCGAGGTAACATGAACGCCTCTATGGATGAAGACCTGAAAAAGCTCATCGAAACCACGTCAGCGGAAACGCGCCGCCATTTTGATGTGGTTGCCGAACGGCTGGAGTCCAAGATCGACGTCGTCGCTGAAGGCGTGGTCGCGTGTACCGAGCGAATCGACCGTTTCGAGGCAAAGATGCACGAAGAGTTCAACGAGGTCCGGTCCATGATCAAGTTTTCTCATCACGAGCTCGACCGCCGCGTCCGCACGCTCGATCGCGAGGTGTAGGCGGGGACGAAGAGCAGCGCTGAAGTCGTCTCTGATCTGCAGGCGCGCGTCGAACGGCTGGAGTCATCGACGCACTGATTGGTTAGACCTCCGGCCTGT
This sequence comes from Acidobacteriota bacterium, assembly GCA_039932995.1. Classification (GTDB taxonomy): domain Bacteria; phylum Acidobacteriota; class Thermoanaerobaculia; order Gp7-AA8; family Gp7-AA8; genus QHVT01. The sequence continues at coordinate 5,648 of JBDTOZ010000353.1, forward strand.
CACGCCGGAGGTCGCGGGTTCGAG
>JBDTOZ010000354.1:0-2908 GCA_039932995.1 Acidobacteriota bacterium
CCGCGGCGAGGACGCCGCACAGCCAGCCGGCGAGACGCCGGCGTTCCTTGGGTTGGCGGCGCAGTCCGCTCTGGGAGACTGTGTCGAAGAGTCTCATAGGTTCAGACTGAGGCCCCTCGGCGACCCGACGACTCGAAGACTCGACGACTGGCAAGAGGCGACTCGACGACGAGAAGACCCGACGACTATGATTCCAGGCGATGCAAGACGATCCGGTCCGCGAGCTGCCCGAGCGTACGGGCAAGCATTACTGCGTGAAGTGTCTGGCGCAGGTGAAGGCGGAGGAGTATCTGCGCAACGATCACATCTGCGATGCCTGCGCCGCGTCGGACGACTATCCACTGGCTTCGACGCCGGATGCGCGTCCGAGCACTGAGCGATGAGCGAGAGCGCGAAGCCCAACGCCCCGTTCGCCGCCCCCCGCGTCCAGCCCCGCATCGCGGTCCTTCATGACTGGCTGACCGGCATGCGTGGCGGCGAAGCCGTGCTGGAGGCGATTCTCGACGCCCTGCCGCAGGCCGAGCTGTTCACCCTCTTCCACTTCCCCGGCTCGGTCTCGGCCAAGATCGAATCGCGGATCATCCACACCTCCGGCCTGCAACACCTGGCCAGGCGCGTGGGCGACTACCGGCGGCTCCTGCCGCTGTTTCCGCGGGCGGTGCGGCGGTGGGATTTTTCGGACTTCGACCTGATCGTCTCCTCCAGTCACTGCGTCGTCAAAGGCGTGGACGCGAAAGGCAAGCCGCACCTCTGCTACTGCCATACCCCCATGCGCTACATCTGGGACCGTTTCGACGACTACTTCCCGCGGTCGCGACCCTTGGTCCGCGCGGGGGCCAATGCCATCGCGCCGTGGCTGCGGCGCTGGGATGTGAAGACGACCGCCGGCGTCACGCAGATGATCGCGAACTCGTCGTTCGTCCGCGAGCGCATCCGGCGCTACTACGGCCGCGACGCGGAGATCATTCATCCCTACGTCGACGAGGCCTTCTTCGAGGCGCCGCTGCTGGAAGAGCGCGAGGACCATCACATCGTCATCTCCGCGCTCGTCCCCTACAAGCACGTGGAGCTGGCCATGGCCGCGGGGCGGCGCCTGGTGGTGATCGGAGGCGGGCCCCTCTACGAGCAGTTGCGCGCCTCGGCCGGCCCCAACATCGAGCTGATGGGCCCCGTATCGAGGGATAGAATCATCGAGCGGCTCTCCCGTGCACGGAGCCTGATCCTTCCCGGCGTGGAGGATTTCGGCATCACGCCGCTGGAGGCGATGGCCGTCGGAACGCCGGTGGTGGCGTTGGGAGAAGGGGGCGTACGAGATTCCGTGATCGACGGACAGACAGGAGTCTTCTTCGACCGGTCGGACGTGGCGTCGCTGCGCGCTGCGCTGGACACCGTGGAGTCGCGCGCCTGGGACCGTGCCGCCATCCGCGCACACGCCCGGACCTTCTCGCGTGCCGCCTTCGATGAGAAGTTCCGGCGCGCGTTGGCCGGGCTCCAGCCATGATCGAGAAAAAACACCGCACCCTGGCCTCGGTCTACCTCGTCATCGACGCGGCGGCCTCGGCGCTGGCCATGCTCGCGGCCTGGGCCGTGCGGTTTCCCTTCGCCATCATCCCGGTCACCAAGGGCCAGCAGGACTTCATCACCTACGCAGAGCTCATCCCCATCATCGTGGTGGTCTTCCCGCTCGCCTTTGCCGTGCAGGGCCTCTATCGCATTCGTCCCACGCGCGGCCGCAGTGAGGAGTGGGTGGCCGTGGCCATCGGCTCGATCGTGGGGACGGTCGTGCTGTCCGGCATCCTGCTCTGGGTGCGTCCCGCGGCTAGTCAGATCGTTCCGTACTCACGGGCCACGCTCTTTCTCTTCATGGTCATCACGATCGTGATGACCATCCTCGGGCGCTCGCTCGTGCGGGCCGTGGTCGAGCGACGCCATCGCGCCGGCCGGGACCTCGACCGCGTGCTCATCGCCGGGAATGGAGACCTGGCCCGGGCCGTGGTGGCGCGCATGTCCGCGCACCGCGATCAGCTCGGTTTCCGGATCGTCGGCTATCTCCGCAATGGCGACGGCGGCCAGATCCCCGGTCTGGAGTGCCTGGGCACCATCGCGGAAGCGGAGGAAGTGCTGGCCAGGCAGCCCGTCGATCACGTGTTCGTCGCTCTGCCCCACGCCTCCTCGACGGTGATGATGGAGTTGCTGGACCGGCTCATGCGCGTCAGCCTCTCCATTCACGTCGTTCCCGATTTGCTGCAGTTCATGGTCCTCCGTTCGCGAGTGGAAGACCTGGATGGCTTGCCCACCATCAACCTCTCGGAGACCCCGCTGGAAGGCTGGAGCCGCTTCGTGAAGCGTGGCTTCGATCTTCTCGTGGCCCTGGCGGCACTGCTCATCCTCTCGCCGGTGATGCTCCTGACGGCGCTGGCCGTCTGGATCGAGGATGGCGCGCCGGTCTTCTACCGGCAGATTCGGATGGGCCTGGATGGAAAGCCTTTCGCGATGGTGAAGTTTCGTTCGATGCGCGTCGGCGCGGAGAAGGAGACCGGCGCGGTGTGGGCCGCCAAGGACGATCCGCGACGCACGCAAGTGGGCCGGTTCATTCGGGCCTGGTCCCTGGACGAGCTGCCGCAGCTCTGGAACGTGCTGGTGGGCGACATGAGCGTGATCGGCCCGCGTCCGGAGAGGCCGGAGTTCGTCGAGCAGTTCCGCGCCGAGGTGCCGCATTACATGCTGCGCCACAAAGTTCGCGCGGGCATGACCGGCTGGGCCCAGGTCCACGGCTGGCGCGGCAACACGTCCATCCGCATGCGCATCGAGCACGACCTCTACTACATCGAGAACTGGTCGCTGCTCCTCGACCTGAAGATCCTCTTCATGACGGTCGTCCACGGCCTGAGGCACGAGAACGCGTATT
>JBDTOZ010000355.1:0-2424 GCA_039932995.1 Acidobacteriota bacterium
TGTACGGGATCTGATCCGTGTCGTAGGGGAGGCGCCAGTGGTCGGGGTCCTCGTAGTTGTAGGCGTTGGTCGGATAGTTCAGCACGAGGGCGTCGGCCGAGCCCAGGTTCTGAAGACCGTGCCAGACGCCGGGAGGGAGGACGACGAAGGTGGGCCGGGCGTCTCCGATGAAGTGCTCGACCACCATGCCGTAGGTGCTGCTCTCCTCACGACCGTCGTAGAGGACGACCTTGAGGTGGCCTTGATTCACGAAGAGCCGGTCGACGGTTTTCGTGTGGCAGCTCCAGGCCCCGATCGCGCCGGGGAAGAGGCGCGACTGGTACACGTGCACGATGGGAAGTCCGGTGGGGTCCCATTCCGGGCGGAAAGTCTCGGTGATCACCCCGTGATCGCGCAGGACATGCAGCACCTCGCGGGCCACCACTCCTTCGATCCCGCGCTCGATCTTCTGCCATTCATTGTTCACCAACTGAGTGTCTTTTTGCGCTCCCGCGAGCATGATCGACTCCTTTGAACCGTTGCCAGGCGCGAATGGCCGCGCCGTTCTTTCGCCAGATGAAGGCCAGCCATCGTGATGGCTGGCGGAGAAGACGCCACAGCCGACCCGTCACACTCACGACTCTCCGAGAAGGATACGCAACGAGGTCCCCAAGCAGGATCGCCTCGAGGTCGGGCTCCGTGCGGATTCGTTTCAGCCACGCGGCCTGCTCGTGAAAGGGTCGTTGCCGATAGACGTCGCGGCGGATGGACGCAGGGAACTTCACGACCGTCAGCCGGGTCACATGCTGGTAGCGCTGACCCGCGGCGAACGCGCGCAACAGCAACTCGCCCTCGGGTGAGATGCTCAGCTCGCGGAAGTCGCGCCAGCCGCCCACCCGCTCGGTCATCGTGCGCCGGTGTGCAAATGCCGACGGCACCATGAAGGATCCTCTTTGCGGGTCGGGCCGCGGACACTCTTGAAACGATCCGTCCGGTCCGATGAACATGGCCAGCGAACAGGTGATGTCGTGACCCGCTTCGAGGGCTGCCACGTGTTGCGCGAGGTGATGGGGCAGCCAGAGATCATCATGTCCGAGGTAGGCAATGATCTCGCCCCGGGCCTGGCGCAATCCTTCGTTGTTCGGCCCGGACTGATGGCCCGTGCCCGCGATGCCGATCCAGTGCACCCGGCGATCCTCGATTCCTCGCACCACCCACTCCGAATCGTCGGTGCAGCCATCGCCGATGACCAGAAGCTCAAAGTCCGCGAAGGTCTGGCCCAGCACGCTGCCGATCGAGTACGGCAACACCGTGCTCCAGTTGTAGGTGGCCATGATGACCGTGACCCGAGGCATGGGACATTGTCGCACTGACGGTTGGCGGTTGGCGGGGCGCGCTTGGTAGTTGGGTTGCTGGTTGCTGGTTACTGGTTGTCTGTGGTTTCTCGATCAGCCCCAATCAACCAGCAACCAGCAACCAGCAACAACTCCGTGGAGTCTCGCCAACCGCCAACCGAATCACCAGCTCGTTCCGTTCATGCGGGCCACGATCTTCGCCACTTCTATGTAGTCCGCGTTTTCGTCGAGCTGGTGGAGGGCGGCGCTGAAGAGTTGCTGGGTGAGAGCCAGCATCGGTGTGGAGGCGTGCTGCTGGTGGGCGAGTGAGTTGGCGATGCGGATGTCCTTGTCGTGGTGAGCGAGCTTGAAGACCAGTGGCCACTGGCCGTCACGGAGACGCAGGGGCAGCAGGTTCTCGCTGGCGTTCGAGCGGCCACTGCCGGCGTTGGTGACCTCGAGCGCCGTCTTCATGTCGATGCCGAGCTGTTTGGCCAGGAGGAGACACTCCGAAGTGATCCAGACCGTCGCACCCATGATCGAGTTCGTGAGGACCTTGATGGCGTGACCGGCGCCGACCGGGCCGACGTGAATGAGCGTCTTGCCGTTCACCCGGAGAATCTCGTGGGCGCGGGTGAAGTTCTCCGGCGTTCCCCCCATCATGATGGTCAGTGTCGCGTTCTCCGCTCCGACCACCGCTCCGGTGACCGGCGCGTCGACGAACGCCACTCCTTTCGCTTCGAGCCGGCCGGCCGTCTCGCGGCTGACGTTCGGGTCTCCGCTGGTGGCGTCGATCCAGAGCGTGCCCGGTCGCACGTGCGGCAGCAATTGATCGACGATCTCGTCGACCTCCTTGCTGGTGGGCAGCATGGTGATGATGACCGCGGCCGCGGCCGTCTCCGCGAGGTCGGTTGCCAGCTTCGTCCCATGCTCCCGCGCATGGCGTTCCGCCTTCTCACGCGTCCGGTTCCAAACGGTGACGGCGTGTTCTTTCGCGAGGTGACGCGCCATCGGAAAGCCCATGGCGCCGAGGCCGATGAATGCGATGTCCATGGAGGGGAGGTTATCAGTTGGCGGTTGGCAGCCGGTAGGAGCTTTGCGTTGCTGGTTG
>JBDTOZ010000356.1:0-2525 GCA_039932995.1 Acidobacteriota bacterium
CGACGACCCGACGACGAAGAAGACGAAGAAGACGAGCGCTCAGAAACTCCGAACACGCGCGACATACGCATCGTACGCTCCGCGCATGTCCTGAAGATTGTCTCCTCCGAACTTCTCGCGCATGGCGGCGGCCAGCACGATGGCCAGCATGGCCTCGCAGACCACTCCGCACGCGGGAACGGCGGTGACGTCGCTCCGTTCCCATTGCGAGCGGTGGGCCTGGCGCGTTTCGATGTCGACCGACGGCAGTCCGCGGCGCAGCGTGGAGATCGGTTTCATGAACGCGCGGACGACCACGTCCTCTCCGTTGGTCACGCCGCCTTCCAAGCCCCCCGCGCGATTGGTCACGCGGTGATAGCGGCGCTCCTCGTCGAAGTACAGCGCATCGTGGACCTCGGAGCCGGGCCGAAGGGCCGCCCCCACCCCATCGCCGATGGCCACCGCCTTGACGGCATGGATCGAGAGGATGGCCTGCGCGATGCGGCCGTCCAGCTTCTCGTTCCACTGCACGTACGAGCCGAGGCCGACCGGGACGCCGCGGGCGGCAAGGACGATCGTGCCGCCCAGCGTCTCTCCCGCCTCGCGAGCCCGATCGACGGCGGCGGTCATGGCCGGCTCGTGCTCGCGATGCACGGCGCGCAGCGGCGACTGATCGTCGACCGCGCCGAGCGCCTCCCAGGTGGGAGCAAACTCGGGATCTCCGGCCGGACCGACGGAGGTGACGCCGGAGCGGATCTCGATGCCGAAAGCGCGCAGCAGCTCCTTGGCGATGGCTCCGGCGGCCACTCGTGATGCAGTCTCCCGGGCCGAGGCGCGCTCGAGGATGTCCCGCAGATCGTGGCGGTCGAACTTCATCCCGCCCGCGAGATCGACATGGCCGGGGCGAGGAGAGTGGACACGGCGTTTGTGCGCCTCCGCCTCATCGAGATCCCACGGATCCATCGCGGCCTGCCAGTTCTCGAAATCGCGATTGCGGATGGTCATGGCGATCGGTCCGCCGAGGGTGACGCCTCCGCGAACGCCGGCGGTGATCTCGGCTTCATCCGACTCGATCTGCATCCGTCCGCCACGGCCGTATCCGTGCTGGCGTCTCTTCAGATCGCGGTTGATGTTCTCCCGGTGGAGCGTCAACCCGGCCGGGATGCCCGTCACGAGGATCGTGAGCTGAGGGCCGTGGGATTCGCCGGCGGTGGTGAAGTGCATTCGTCGCAGTTTATCTCGCGGCAGTTCATCCCGCTGCTCGATGACTACGCGCGAGCTGGACGCGACGATCCTTCGCGGCGGCTCAGGCCGGCCAGCACCAGCCCGGCGATGACCATCAGCACCGAGATCACTTGCGCGACGGTGAACGCACCAAAGAAGCGATCGTCCTTGGCGCGGACGATCTCCACCAGAAAGCGCTCGATGCCCAGCAGGATGAGGAAGAGTCCCCAGGCCAGACCGCGGCGATGAGGGCGGCGGTTGAGCGACATCAGGATGCCGAACATCAGCAGCGCGGCGAAGCTCTCGTAGAGCTGCGTGGGATGCACGCGAAGGATCGTGTCCGAAGGAATGGCGGGATCGAGGCTCACGCCGAAGTCGCGGAGCGCGCGCGCCGTGGTCGGTGGGGCACCCTTCGGAAAGGCGATGCCGAACCAGGCGTCCGTGGGACGGCCGTAGTCGTCTCCCACGAGGAAGCATCCGATGCGGCCCAGTGCGTACCCGAGGGAGAGCGCGGGGGCCGCGGCATCGGCCACCGTGAGGTAATCCGCCTTCGGGCGGTGGCGCAGGACCACCCACGAGGCCGCGATGAATCCTCCGATCAACCCTCCGTACCAGACCAGGCCGGCCCGGTCGAAGAGGAGGTGCCAGTCCTTGAACAGGATGGCGTAGTAGATCTTGGCCCCGACGATTCCCCCCAGCGCGCCGGCCACGACGATCGAGGACGCCAGGTCTTCACTGATCCCATGCTGGCGGAACTGCCGCGTCAGCACCCAACCGCCCATGATGAACGCCAGGAACATCATCAGGCCGAAGGTCGTGATCTCGAAGCTGCCAATCTTCAGGAGGGTCGGAAACATTGCGGGCGGAGGATACCGTATGTCTCGTCTTGTAGTTTATCCCGCGCGTAGACGCGGGATCTCCGGTGGCACCGCGAGGATCATTCAAACAGGCGCAACGGATCCAACCGCGGCGAGAGGTCGTTCCAGTTCGGATTCCCCGTCTGAATCAACGCCACCTTCCTGGCGCGCGGCCACGCCTTGACCTGTTTCTCGCGCTTCGCGGCAGCGCCGAGACTCGCCACAAGCTCGAACCACACGAGCCGATCAAAGTGATACCGCGCGGTGAAGGCGTTCGCATACGCACCGGTCCGGTGCTCCTCGATGCGCATGCGGAGATCGGTGGCGATGCCGCAGTAGAGGGTATGGCTCTTGTTCGAGATCAGATAGACGTACGCTTGTGGCATATGGGAGTGACCATCGCGGTGTCACCGGAGATCCCGCGTCTACGCGCGGGATAAACTATAAATCAGGCCCGCGACCAAG
>JBDTOZ010000357.1:0-10111 GCA_039932995.1 Acidobacteriota bacterium
GGGGAGTGGTGGCCTGAATGGCGATGCGGTGCTGCACGGGTGCCGGTCCGAAGTCGACGGTCAGGCGCCACGGAGAGAGGAGGCTCGTGGCCACTCTCTGGCCATCCACCGTCACCGTCACCTTGGCGTTGTCGATGCCGGGATCGATGACCAGCTCGACGACGCCGATGTAAGGAGAAGGATGGTCGGTCTGGATGCCGCGCTCGAGGAGGAGTCGGGTCCCGGCGGCTGCGTTCGTCGCAAGGAGGAAGGTGATTACAAAGTACAGCGACTGCCGTGTTGCTTTCATAACGCCGTCCTAAGTCATGACCGGCGGGTTCTCCAATGGACGTGCCAAGTCAGGTACGCCTCTTATCGGACTGAGTGCGGAGTGCAAGTCCGGTCAATGGTTAGACGGCCGCACGACGGTCATTCCTGGCGCCCCTCTTCTCGTCACCGTCCCTCGTAAATCCTCATGTACTCATTGCGATTGCGGGTCACTGTCTTCACGTAAAGGCGCGTTTCCGCATACGGGATCGACTCGATGAAGCGATCGAGGTCGTCGACCGGGGTGCGCTGTATCCAGTCGCGCACGGCCGTTTCTCCCGCGTTGTAGGCGGCGATGGCCAGCGTACGGTTGCCACTCATCGCGTCGAGCTTCTGGCTGAACTCCGCGGCACCGACGGCGATGTTCGTTTCGGGAACGAACAGATCCGCGCGCGTGACGTCGGGCAATGCCCCGCCCGTGGCGATGCGCGTCGCTTCCTCCGGCATGATCTGCATCAGACCCACGGCGCCCGCATTCGAGACCGTGGAAGGCTCGAAGCCGCTCTCCTGCCGGATGATCGAAGCGATCAGATACGGATCGTGTCCGCGCCGCTCCGCTTCGGCACGGATGGTGTCCCAATACGCGAGAGGAAAGAGAATCTCCCAGAACCGCTGCGGAATCCCGGTACCGCCGTGGCGGACGAATTGCCGGAACTGACGCTGCAGCACGCCGTTGGCCTTGAAAGGCTCCCCACCGCGGACGTACACATCCGCGAGCATGAACTGCACACCCGGCTGATCGGCGTACTTTGCGGCCACCACTTTCATCTCGCGCGCGGCGGCGCGATTGAGGCCAATCGACTGCAACTCGCGCACGGTGGTGAGCCGCGGCTCGCTGAGGGACGTGAGGTCGACGCTGGGAAAGAGCTGCGCGGAGGCAGGTGCCGCCGCGCGCGCGGCATCCGGCCACAGCTCCTTCGCGCGATACGCGTAATAGCTGAAGGGATACTCCGCGATGATCTGGCTCGCCCGCGCCAGGCGTTGCGCGTCCTGGCCCCGTTTCTCGTGGATCTTGGCCGACCAGAAGAGGGAGTTCGTCTTCCAGTCGCCGTCCGGATAGTCGCGGATGTAGCGCTCGAAGACCTGCAGGGCTTTGTCGTTCTTGCCCCAGAGCGCGTAGGTCCAGCCGAGGTTCCAGACGTTCTCTCCGTCGCTCCCGGCGGCGCCTGCGGCGATGGCCCGGGTCAGATTGTCGATGGAGCGACCGTAGTCGACTTCATCCGTCGTGTAGTACTTCGCGCGCTGCACTTTGGCGTCGATCGCTTCGCGACTGGCGGGAAACTGCTTTTCGATCTGCTCGAGACCGGCCAGATAGACCGCGGGCTGGCCGGAGCGCCACGCGGCGCGCGCACGAAGGAGCAGGAGGGCCGGATCGGCGAGGGTGGTGTCGGTCTCGGCCAGGAGGTCCGTGTAGCGGCGCGAGTTGAACAGCGACCGCAGCCGCGTGGAGCGCGCTTCCGGAGAGCCTGGGGGCAGGAGAGTGAGGGCCTGATCGTAGCGGTCCGAACGGGCCAGCTTCGCCGCCAGCTCGCTCTTCTCGGCCGGCGTGAGGTTCCCCAGACCGTCCTTCACGAAATCGAAGGTCTGCTCTGTGTAACGGCCCTGCGTGTACGTGGTCAGGAGACGCATGCGTGTTTCTTTCGCAAGATCCGCGCGTCCGGCCATGGCCAAACCGGTGGCCATGGCCACGAAGTCGCCTTCCGTCAGTTCATCGATCGCGATCGAAGCCGTCTGCCGATAGGCGGCATCCGTCGACGAGCCGTCGCCGGCCTGCGCATACAGCACCGGCAGCCGCAGCCGGGCCGCCGTCGCTGCCGAGGTATCGCCGATGGCCACGACCTCGGAGAGCACGGCGATGGCCTGCGGGGTGTTTCCCCGCGCCGCCTCCGCCTCCGCGATCCGCAGTCGCAGGAACGGCGCGACCTCGGGATAGCGACTGGCCACGTCCGTCAACACTGGCACCGCTTCATCCCACTGCTTCTTGTCGAACAGGGCCAGACCTTCCCGTGCGCTCGCCCGCCGCTGTTCCTCGGGAGGAACGGGAGGGGGCGGGGGAGGGGGCGCCGGCGCCTCGACGACGGGAGGGGTGGGCACGGGCTGCGGGGCCGACGGCGGATTCGCGCACGCCAGCATCAGGGCGCAAAGCGTGATCAGCACGGTGAGTGCTCCTGCGGAGCCTTGGGGGTGAGCCTGCGAGGCCTCGGCGCCTCGACCCCGCAAAGACTCGAACATCACACGTTTCTGACCCATCGCTCCCCCTCGTTTTCGAATCCCACGCGCCGGAAGAACTCCTGCGCGTCGCGTGCGTCGTCCACCACGATGCGGCGGCGGTCGAATTTCGTGGCCAGTTGTTCGACCTCGCGCAGCATGGCCCGGCCGATCCACTTACGGCGGAGTCTGCTGGCCACGACGATGTCGTCGATCCGGAGCGCGTCGCCGGTGATCTCCAGCGACACCACAGCCACAACGTCGCCGAGGAGCTTCCCCAGCAGTCCCCATGCCGGGGGCGGAGTGTGGCCGAGGAAGGCGGCCAGGGCTTCCTGGTCCCCGGTCTCGATCGGTCTCACGAAAAGTCGCAGTCCACGCACGCCAACGTTCTTCCTAACCCTCGGAGCCAAATGGTTGGCAAGCATATTCCTGCGTGCAAATAATTTCTTGACAAAAACGGTCTCCCGCGTAGACTTCGACACGGTTCGCCTTCCACATAACTGACGGCGTAAAGCGATTCGACTATGAACGTGCAGCAGGCCATCACGCAATTCCTCGAGCACGGCCAGACCGTGCGCAACCTCTCCGACCGGACGCTTCGGGCCTACCAGTCCGACCTCGCCCAGTTCGACTTGCACCTGGGCGAAACGCTCACGGCGGACATCACCTCCGAGCACCTCGAGATCTACCTCGACAAGCTCGGCGACGGCCCGTACCGCGACACGTCCATCCGCCGGAAAGTGGCGGCGCTGAAGGTCTTCTTCCGGTTCCTCGAGGAAGAAGCCATCGTCGCCGAATCGCCGGCGCGCAAGCTCAAGATCAAGAAGCCGGTCGAGAACCGCGTTCCCACCGTCCTCTCCACACGTGAAGTGCGGGCCCTTCTGGCCGCGCCGAAGGAGCAGGTCGAAGAGCTGGCCGTCGTTCGCGATCAGTCCCCCGGCAGCCGCAACCGCTACTTTTGCGCCGTGCGCGACAACGTCATCATCGAGCTGCTCTTCTCCACCGGCATTCGCATCGGCGAGCTCGTGGCGCTGAACGTCTCCGACGTCGACGTCGATCGCCGTCAGATCCACATCACCGGACGCGCCACACGGGGCCGCGAAGTGGCTCTGGCCTCCGACGCCATGGCCGAGGCCATGAACCAGTACGTGGAGCAGCGGGCGGAGCGCAACCTCTCCACACCGGCACTCTTCGTCGGCCGCTCCGGAACGCGCCTGACCATCTACTCGATCGAGAACATCTTCAAAAAGCATGTTCGCCTGGCCGAGATCAAGCGTCACGTGACCCCGCACTCGCTGCGCCACACGATGGCTGCCTCCCTGGTCGCCTCCGGCGCCGACATCCGCGAGATCCAGGAGATCCTCGGCCACGCCTCGATCCTCTCCACCCAGGTCTACACCCGCCTGCCCATCCAGAAGCGCGGCCGCACCGCCCAGCCGATCTCCCGCGTCGTCTCCGACAACGAAGCGGCGCCGCGGTTGATGATCAAAAAGTAAGCTGACGGGGGTCGTTTCACCACAGAGGCACAGAGGGCACGGAGAGTTCTCGGGTCGTTGTGTGTGTCGGTGATGATTTTCTACTGGATGTAGAAGAGTTGCGTCTTGCGTTGGACCGAGGGATCCTCGGGGAGTGAGCAGGACGGAGATCACGGGCCTCGTGATCGGAGCAGCGATTGATGTGCATCAGGCCATTGGGCCTGGTCTGCTCGAATCGGCCTATCAGGAATGTCTCTGTTGGGAGCTCGGCCTGCGCGGCATTCGTTTTGAGAAGCAACTCGCGCTTCCCGTTCACTACAAAGGACTGTCACTCGACTGCAGCTATCGGCTGGATCTCCTCGTCGAGTCCACGCTCGTCGTTGAGCTCAAGTCAGTGACAAAGATCGACCCCGTTCATCAGGCGCAGCTCCTCACCTACATGAAACTCGGCGCCTGGCCCCTCGGCCTTCTCATCAACTTCAACGTCCGATTCTTAAAAGAAGGAATCCGCCGCCTCGTCCTCTAGAAACAACATTCTCTCCACACCCAATCCAAGTTCCAAGGCACTCTCCGTGTCCTCTGTGCCTCTGTGGTGATCGTCCCCCAAAACATTTCCAACGGCCCACCCGTATATCCCCCCCATGCTGCGCATCGAATCGGTCTCCAAGCGTTTCCGCTCCGGCAATTACGGCGTTCGCGACGTGTCGCTGCACATCAAGGGCGGGGTTCTCGGACTGCTCGGCCCGAATGGCGCCGGCAAAACCACCCTCATGCAGATGATCGCCACGGTCACCAAGCCGACCGCGGGGAAGATCTACTTTCGCGACACCGACATCGTCGCCAAGCCCGACGAATTGCGCCGTCGCCTCGGATATCTGCCGCAGGATTTCGGCGTCTACGACAACCTCACCGCGCACGAGTTCCTCAGCTACTTCGCCGCACTCAAGGGCGTGAGGGGCAAGGCCAGGATCGGTGAGATGCTGGAGATGGTCAACCTCCATCACGTGGCCTCGCGCGCCGTCGGCGGCTTCTCCGGCGGCATGAAGCAGCGCCTCGGCATCGCCCAGGCCCTCATCAACGATCCCGACCTGGTCATCGTCGACGAGCCCACCGCCGGCCTCGACCCCGAGGAGCGCGTGCGCTTCCGCAACGTCCTCTCCGACCTCGGCGAAGGCCGGCTGGTCATCCTCTCCACGCACATCGTCTCCGACGTCGAGTCCATCGCCACCGAGATCGCCATCATGAAAGAGGGCTCGCTGGTGGCCCTGTCCACGCCGGAGAACCTCATGCGGGCGGCCGAGGGAACGGTGTGGGAGGCCGTGCTGCCAGCCGAGCAGTTCGATCAGGTGCGGAAGACCATGAGCATCAGCGGGGCCGTGCGCAAGTCCGACGGCGTGCATGCGCGCATCGTCTCCAGCGAACAGCCCGTGCCGCAGGCCGTGCATGCCGAGCCCACCCTCGAGGACGCCTTCCTCTTCACGATGAAAGGCGGCGTGGCGGGCGCTCCGCCGCTCGCGGAGCGCGTCGCATGAGCGAGCGCCTGCACCGGCTGCTGGCCATCGTCCGCGCGGACTTTCTCATTCGCCTGCGGCGTCCGTCGACCATCGTGGTCTTCCTGCTGTTGTCCGCCGCTTCGTATCCGTGGATCCCCAGTCCATCCACCGGCCGCGCGCTCATGCAGATCGGCGGACAGCGCGTGCTCTATAACTCCGCCGCCATCGGAATGGCCACCGCCCTCCTGGGGACCATCTTCATCGGCCTGATCGGCTTCTACGTCGTTTCCAACGCCCTGCGCCGCGATGTGCTCTCACGCTGCGGCTACGTCATCGCCTCCACTACCATGCGTGGCAGCGAGTACATCGTCGGCAAATTCGCGGGCAACGTGGCCTTCCTCTCCGTGTTCATGGGCGGCTTCATGCTCACCTCCATGGCCATGGTCCTGGTGCGCGGCGAGGCGCCGCTCGAGCCGCTGGTGTTCATCGGCCAGTACCTCATGCTCGTGCCACCGGCCATCGTCTTCGTCTCCGCGGCGGCCATCCTCTTCGAGTCCACGCCGCTATTGCGCTCAAAGGCCGGCGACGTCTTCTACTTCTTCTTCTGGGTGATGGTCATGACCAGCGTGACCGTGACCATGGAGAAGGGCTTGGGAGGGTCCTGGGCCGCGTACTTCGACATCTCCGGCATGGGCGTGCTGCTCCAGCAGATGAAGCAGTACTACAACACCAACTCCCTCTCCATCGGCGCGTCGGACTTCGACGCCGCCAAAGGCACCATGAACTTCGCCGGCCTGCGTTGGACCGGCTACTGGCTTGCGACGCGCCTCGTGGCCACGCTCTGGCCGATGGTCATGCTCCTCGGCGCGCGCCTCTTCTTCCACCGCTTCGACCCCGCCCGCGTGCGTGCGCAGCCGAACGAGAAAGCGCGTAGGAGCTGGCTGGGCCGCCTGAACTTCATGGCCAAGCCGATCGCCCGCCTCATCGTGCGGATGGGCAATACCCTCGTCTCCGCCTCGGGGCGCACATCGCTGCTGCGCTCCGCGATGACCGACGCCCTGGCCACCATCGCCGCGTTCCCGCTGACCGCCGTGGCCATGATCGGCCTGGCGATCGCAGCGCTGGCGATGGACGCCAAGTCGCTGCTCACCGGCCTCATGCCCCTGGCCCTGGCCTTCTGCGCGATCGCCATCGCCGACATCGCCTCGCGCGAAAAACGCGCCGGCACCACCGCCCTCGTCTTCGCCGCCCCCGGCCTCCGGACGAACTTCGTCGTCTGGAAATTCGCGTCCACCTTGATCGTGGCGCTGGCCTTCCTGGCGATCCCCCTTGCGCGGGCGATCACGCTTCAGCCCTCTTCGGCGCTGCCGCTCCTGGTGGGCATCCTCTTCACCACGGCCGCCGCCACGACCCTGGGCATCGTCAGCGCCAACCCCAAGACCTTCATCGTGGCCTTCCTCACGTTCTGGTACATCACGACACAAGACAAAGGTCTCTCCCCCAAACTCGACTTCGCCGGCTGGTTCGGGACTGCCACGCCTTTGATCATCGCGACCTACGCGGGTCTGGCGCTGGTGATGTTGGTGGGGGCGGGGGTGTTCCACGGGTGGGAGTTGCGGCGGCGGTGGTGAGGGGGTGAGGGCTGCCTGAGCGGTCATTGCGCCGCCTCACTGTGCCGGCCCGAACAGTGCGCGAAACGCCTTCGGCGCGGCCGGGTGGTGGATGGTGGAGTGCTTCTCGGTGGGGAGGCTCTCGCACTGCTCGGTGTAGCCATGATGGCGCGTGCCTGCGCCGGCGACGAACGTCGATCAACATTCGTAATGGCGCAGTGCTCCCAATGCCCACCACGCCCACCTCTCCGTCGGCGTGGCAATGGTCATCCGCGCGGCCGGAGTTGGCTCCGCACCCACTCCTGGCGAGCCTGCCATGCTTCCTCGACCGACCGGTACTTCCGGACGCCGGGGATATGCTTCATGGGGTGAAGCCAATAGGCGAGCTGCGAGAGCGAGCAGGCCAGGCGCAAGTTGTCGGGATCGAGGGGAGTGTGCCATCGGACGCCGGGCATGTCGGCTACGGAGCGAAACTTTCGGACCGGCATCAGTCCTCCTCCTCGAGCCTGAACTCCGTCTTGATGGCCTCGGCGTCCAGCCTGTCCTGGGGACGAACGGTATCCCTTTTCATTCGATAGAGCATGCGCGGAGTGGCGACGGAGATCCGGATTCCTTCAGCCGTGGTGATGCTTTCCGACTCGACATCCGGATAGCTGAATGCTTCCCCGAGCCGGGAGAGGATGTCCACCGAGTATCGCCCGTGCGGCGGGGTGTACTCGAGCGCAGGATAGTCACCGGCCAGTTCCTCCGCGGAGATTTCGTCGATATTGGGGTCGTGATCGAAGAGACTCTTGAGCGCCCTCTTCAAACGGTCCACGTTCTCCCGTTCCGGTGATACGAAAAAATCCAGGTCGTGTGTCGCGCGGATCAGACCCTGTGCCGCCATGGCCATGGCTCCGATCAGGACGTAGCGAACACCTTCCCGCTCCAAAGCCGCGAGAATCCGCTTGGCCTCTTCGAAATCAATCCCTGCCGGCGCTTCGTCCATGATCGGCACTCCACACTATCATCGACCGCCGCGCCGTGATCCTCGTGCTCCTTGCTGGATTCGTTCGCACGCCGGTTCGATTCATGACCAGGCGCGGAGCTGTGGAAGCTGAACGTTGCCGGCTGGAGGCCTGCGGACTGGCCGCCTGGAAGGCGGCGATCCGCGGGTCGCGCTCCTCGTTCACGGAACCTGCGGCCCGAGCAGCGCGCGAAACGCCTTCAACGCGGCTGGGTGGTAGATCGTCGAATGTTTCTCGGTGGGCAGGCTCTCGTAGTGCCAGTGCAGCCATGACGGAGCTTGCTTGCGCAACACGGTCGCAAAGCGTCGCGCGGGGGCGTCGATACCTTTCTCGTCGCTGCTGAAGAACGAGAGCGACTTCTCCTTTTTCTTGTTCGCGCGCAGGAGCTCCGCGCCGTGCTGCACGAGATTCTCGTCGTTCCACCAGAGGCTCGGGTCGATGGCGATGTAGGTGTCGAAGAGGTCGGGCTCGAGGAGGAGTGTCTCCACGACGAACAGGCCGGCCAGCGATTCGCCGACGATGGCCGTTTCGCCGCTGGTGCGGTAGCGCGCCTTCACTTCCGGCATCAGCTCTTCGCGGATGAACTTCCGAAATGCGGCCGACCCGCCGACCCGCGGGGCGATCTTCTTGTCCTCTTCGTTTTCGGTGGGGCCGGTCATGTCGCGTCGTCGCTGCGTGTTTTCGATTCCCACGAGCAGGAAGGGGCGCATGGTCCCGTTGCCGACGGACACCTGAACCAGTCCGGCCACGTGCAGAAAATCCTCGGCCATTCCGCCGTCGGGCATGTAGAGCACCGGCACCGGTGGGTCCGACGCCGCGGCGCCGGGCGGGGCATAGATGTTGATGCGGCGGGTCTCGCCGAGGATTCGGGAGTCGATGGTGAAGGTCTCGCCGATGACCAGCGGCAATGCCTTCGAAAACTCTGCCTCGACACGAGGCATCAGGAGGAGTGTTGTGAGGAGCAGAGTGAGCGAGGCTCGGCGGATCGCGGTCAATTCCGTGTTCCTTTGTTCATCCTCGGAATCTTTTCACGAATGGATCGACGGAGTGCCTGGATCGTTTTGCGTCACCCAGCCTCGTCCCGGCCTTCATTCACGTGGCACAGCTCGCTGATTCTGGCAAAGGTTGAGCATTTGCTCCTGCTGGAGGACTCGAACATGAAAAGAATGGCAATGACCTTGGTGCTGCTGGCTGCGGCAGCATGCGCATCACAACCTTCCGACACCCGCACTGCAACGATGTATCCCAACGACAGCAATCTCACCGGATATGGCACCCTGGTCCGTTGCGAGTCGATCAACAACGGACGGGAGACTTGTACCGTCGACGCTCGCGACCGGCTGGTCGCGGTCAATCAACAGCTCAGCGACAATCCCTGCGTCCTCGGGCGGAGCTGGGGTCTGTCGTCCAACCGCAACGAGATTTGGGTCGACCATGGCTGCCGCGCGGAGTTTCAGGTGGGCGGCGCGGCGGTCGCCAGCGGCGCGTTCGGACGGAGCGTCGTCTGCGAGTCGCAGAACAACGGCAAGGCCAAGTGCCCGGTCGATACCAGCTACGGAGTGCAGCTCGCCCGGCAGATCAGCAAGAACGACTGCGTTCGCGGGAGTGATTGGGGCTTCGACGAGGACGGGGTCTGGGTCGACCACGGATGCCGCGCCGAGTTCGTCCTCGGCGGCGACCAGCGCTTCACGCCCATGACTAGTGCCTCGCGCTCGACGGTGACGTGCGAATCGCAGAACAACGCCATGAATCATTGTGCCGCCGACACCTTCTACGGTGTGACGCTGGCCCGTCAGATCAGCGACAGCACCTGCGTCCGCGGCCGGACCTGGGGTTATGACGCGAAGGGGATCTGGGTCACGAGTGGATGCCGCGCGGACTTTGTTCTGGGGCAGTAAGACGGTTCACGCGCGAACGCCGCTCATCGGTTTCGCGAAGAAGCAGTCGACGTCGTGACGCATGGGGCCGCGGGCATCCTGCCCGCGGTCCGCTCCGGGCGACCTGCCCGGCGC
>JBDTOZ010000358.1:0-6857 GCA_039932995.1 Acidobacteriota bacterium
GCACGTGCGACAATGACGACCCGTCCGGATGTCGGTACTCACTGCTGGAACGCGCCTCGGCCCTTACGAGATCGTCTCTCGAATCGGTGCCGGAGGCATGAGCGAGGTCTTTCGGGCCTTCGATCCCCGTATTCGCCGGGAAGTGGCCATCAAAGTCCTCCCGCCCACGCTGGCCAAGTTCGGGGATCGTCTGCATCGCTTCGAGCAGGAAGCGCGCGCGGTCGGCGCGCTCAATCATCCGAACCTGCTGACCATCTTCGACACCGGCAACGCCGACGGCCGTCCCTACATCGTCACCGAGCTGCTCGAAGGGCACACCCTCCGCAGCCTCTTGCGCGAGAACGGCAGCGCCATCCGGCTCCCCCTTCGCAAGGCCGTCGACTACGGCATCCAGATCGCCAACGGACTGGCCGCGGCCCACGAGCGGGGCATCGTGCATCGCGACCTCAAGCCCGAGAACCTCTTCGTCACCCGCGACGGGCGCGTGAAGATCCTCGACTTCGGCGTGGCCAAACTGCGCAGCACCGACGACGCCGGGCTCACCGACGAGAAGACCATGGAGCAGGACACCTCTCCCGGCACCGTGATCGGGACCGTGGGCTACATGTCCCCCGAACAGGTCCGCGGCCAGGCCGTCGACGCCCGGAGCGATCTCTTCTCCCTCGGGACACTGCTCTACGAGATGGTGGCCGGCGCGCATCCCTTTCGCGGCGACTCGCCGGCCGACACCATGTCGTCCATCCTCCGTGAAGATCCTCCCGATCTCACAGCCCTCAACCCCAACGTGACCCCCGGCCTGGAGCGCGTGATCCGGCACTGCATGGAGAAGAGTCCGGACCAGCGGTTCCAGTCGGCGCGGGATCTGGCTTTCCAACTGGACATGCTCTCCAGCAGTTCCGGCACCGCGCCGACCCTCGAGTCGCGCTTCTCGGACCGCTGGAATCCGCCGCTGGTCGGACTCCTGGGCGCCATCGCGCTGCTGCTGGCCGGCGCGGCCGGAGGTTGGTTTTTGTCGGGACGGCAGGGGAGCAGCGCCCCGCGGATGCGCTTCACGCCCGTCACCTACGCCGACGGCATCGAGATGCAGCCGGCCCTCGCTCCGGACGGCGAGACCTTCGTCTTCACCCACGGCAGCGGCACGTCCGCGGACATCTATCTCCAGCGCGTCAACGGCCGCAACGCCATCAACCTCACCAAACGCTGCGCCACCGAGTCCGACTCCCAGCCCGCCTTCTCGCCCGACGGTTCCACCATCGCCTACCGCTCCGAATGCGATGGCGGCGGCGTCTTCCTCATGGGAGCCACCGGAGAGTCGACGCGCCGCATCACCAACTCGGGCTTCAATCCGTCGTGGTCTCCCGACGGCAAGGAGATCGTGGTCGGCTCCGAGAGCGTCACTCTCACGCCCACGTCGCGGGGAGAGCTCAGCGAGCTGTGGATCGTCAATGCCGCTTCGGGAGAACGGCGGCTGCTGCTGACCAAAGATGGGGTCCAGCCGAACTGGTCACCGCACGGAACGCGCATCGCCTACTGGGGCCTGGCCGGCGAGTCGGCCCAGCGCGACATCTGGACCATCGACCCCACCGCCAAGGACCCGGCCAGCACCGTCGAACAGGTCACGAGCGACCTGGCCGTGGACTGGAATCCGGTCTGGTCGCCCGACGGTCAATATCTTTACTATGGCAGCGATCGCAGCGGGGCCATGACCATGTGGCGTGTGCCGATGGACGAACGCAGCGGCAAGCCGCGCGGCGAGCCGGAGGCCATCACCACGCCCGCCCGCTTCAGCGCGCACTACTCGCCGTCGCGGAGCGGGACGCGCCTTCTGTATGCGGCCGTGGAGCAGACCGAGTCCCTCAGCCGCGTGGCCTTCGACCCGGTGGCCGGTGCCACCGTGGGGACGCCGTCGCCGGTCATCGGAGGGTCCTTCCTCGTCTTCAGCTCCCAGGTCTCGCCCGATGGCCGCTTCGTGGCCGTCACCAACCGAGGAGGACAGGAAGACCTGTTCGTCGTGGAAGTGGCCACCGGCGAGATCCGGCAGCTCACGAACGATCCCGATCGCGACCGCGGCGCCACCTGGTCGCCGGACGGCAAGAAGATCTACTTCTACTCGCAGCGCGACGCCAACCGCTACGAGATCTGGAGCATCAACGCCGACGGCAGTGCCCTGGCCCGGGTCACCCACACCTCGGGGCGGAGCGTCTGGTACCCGACCCTCTCCCCGGACGCCAGGACCCTGGCGTTCTACAACGACGAGCACACCTTCCTGCTCGACCTCGCCCAGCCCACCCCGACCCTCTCCACCCTTCCGGCGGCGATGCAGGGCAGCCGCCCCTCGCTCAACTCCTGGTCGGCGGACAGCACCATGCTGGCCGGCGAGCTGCGCGGCTCGCCGGGCATCGTCATCTACCTGGTCAAGGAGCGCACCTACCGGCGCATCACCCAGAGCGGCGCGCGCCCGATCTGGCTGCCGGGCGGCCACGAGATCCTCTTCAGCGACGGCGGCAAACTGCACATCGTCAACGCCGACACCAACGCCGTCCGCGAAGTGACCACCCCGCTCTCCGTCACCGCCATGAGCCTCTCCGCCGACGGCAAGACCCTGGTCTACTCCGACCGCCAGACCGAAGCCGACGTCTGGATGGCCAGCGCAGAGATCGTGGAGTAGGGCCCCGCGTTGATCCCGCGCGTCACCGCCACAAAGATTCGTCGATAACGCGTTGCGCAGCGACTGCGTCCTCGACTCGAGCGAGGTCCTCAGAGGTCCATGTCGCATAACGGGCCAATCGCTCGCGACGCGCATCGGTTCCAAGGGCCTGATCGAAAATCTCCACGCCTCTAGCTCTGGCTTTTCTGCGCTTCATGGCAGTTTCCTCGCGAAGGGAGCCCTCCTCGCGACGGGCGCGCGGCGCAGAGCCCCTTCGTGGAACGCCGGCGTCCCCGCCGGCTGGCTCAGCGGCGTCTCGCCGCTGAGAACTTGTGGTTGGCGACTGCCCCTTACCCCTCGGCAGCGGCGGCTTTCTTGGCCTTCTTGCGGTCCACGTCGCGCTGCGAGTGGTCGAGCGTTTGCTTGCGGATGCGGATCGACTCCGGGGTCACTTCCACCAGCTCGTCGTCTTCGATCCACTCCAGGGTCTGCTCGAGGGTGAGCAGGCGGGGAGGGGTGAGGCGGACGGCCATGTCGGAGCCGGAGGCGCGCATGTTGGTGAGGTGCTTGGCGCGGCAGACCTGCACGACCATGTCGCTGTCGCGCGAGTTCTCGCCGACGATCTGGCCGCCGTAGACTTTGTTGCCCGGCCCGAGGAAGAGCGACGACCGCTCCTGCAGCGGCTCGATGGCGTAGGCCGTGGTCTCGCCCGCTTCTTTGGCGATGAGCGCGCCGCGGTTGCGTCCCGCCAGCTCGCCGCGGTACGGACCGTACTCGAGGAACGTGTGGTACAGCAGGCCCGTGCCGCGTGTGTCGGTAAGGAACTCGGTGCGGATGCCGAACAGGCCGCGGGTGGGGATCTTGAACTCGATGCGCACGCGGCCGGTGCCCGGGTTGACCATGTCGGTCATCTCACCGCGGCGCTCCTGCAGTTTCTCCATGACCGTGCCGGTATGGATCTCCTCGATGTCCACGACCAGCGCCTCGTAAGGCTCCATGGTCTGGCCGTCGATGTTCTTGAGGATGACCTGCGGGCGCGACAGCGCGAACTCGAAGCCTTCGCGGCGCATGTTCTCGGCCAGGATGGAGAGGTGCAGCTCGCCGCGTCCGGCCACTTCGAAGCGGTCGGCCTGTCCGGTCTCGCGCACGCGTAGCGCCACGTCCTTGCGCAGCTCGCGGTCCAGGCGGTCCTTGATGTTGCGGGAGGTGACGTACTTGCCTTCCGTGCCGGCAAACGGGGAGTCGTTGACCATCCAGAACATGGAGACGGTCGGCTCGTCGATGGCGATGGGGGTGAGCGCTTCCGGCGCGTCGGCGGCGGAGAAGGTCTCGCCGATCTCGACATCAGTGAAGCCGGCGATGGCCACGATCTCGCCCGCGGAGGCTTCTTCGACTTCGACGCGCTTGAGGCCTTCGAACACGGTCAACTTGGTGACGCGGCCCTTCTTGTGGCTGCCATCGCGGAGGATGAGCACGACGTCGGCGCTCTGGCGGATGCGGCCGCGCTGCACGCGTCCGATGCCGAGGCGTCCCACGTATTCGTTGTAGTCGATGGCGCTGACCAGAAGCTGCAGCGGCGCGTCGGCGTAGCCGGGAGGCGGCGGGATGCGCTTGAGGATGGCGTCGAAGAGTGGGCGGCAGTCTTCGGTGGTGTCGGCCAGCTCGGTGCGCACGATGCCTTTGCGGCCGATGGCGTAGAGGATGGGGAAGTCGAGCTGTTCATCGGAGGCGCCGAGCTCGATCATCAGGTCGAAGACTTCGTTGACCACTTCGGTGGGGCGGGCGTCGGCGCGGTCGATCTTGTTGATGACCACGATGGGCAGCAGACCGAGGCCGAGGGCCTTGCGCAGGACGAAGCGGGTCTGCGGCATGGGGCCTTCCGCGGCGTCGACGAGGAGGATCACGCCGTCGACCATCGACAGCACGCGCTCGACCTCGCCACCGAAGTCGGCGTGGCCGGGGGTGTCGACGATGTTGATCTTGACCTCGCTGGGATGAACGAAGTCGGCCGGCAGGTCGTGACCGCTGGCGGTGTGGGTGGCTTCGTGGTGGACGGCATGCCCGAGGGCGTCCGGCTGGTCGACCAGGTAGCGGATGGAGGTGTTCTTGGCCAGGATCGTGATCCCGCGCTCCTTCTCCAGGTCGTTCGAGTCCATGACCCGTTCGTCGACATGCTGGAACGAACGGATGGCTCCAGCCTGCTTGAGGAGGGCGTCGACGAGAGTGGTCTTCCCATGGTCGACGTGGGCGATGATGGCAACGTTGCGAATGTCGTAGCGGAATTGCGGCATGCGGCGGGCTTAACCCGGAAAAGGGGGTTCGTGTTCCCCCGGGGCGGACGGGCGGTTTCGCCCCTTCCGTTACCGGATGGTCGCCTCCGGTCGCAGGTGGCAGTGGGCAGGGATGCCGCCCGGCTGGCCGCCCGGAAAGCGACAGCGGTTTTGGTGCCGCATTCTCGGCGGGCCGGGCAGGATGCCCGGGCCCCCAAAGGTCCCGCGCGGGGTCTCCTGTCGCGTGCGGCGCGAACAAGTCCGCCAACCGCCAACCGCTCAGTACGTCACGCGGTGGTAGTACTTGAAGGCCTTGCGCTGATTGTTGACGACGATCGGGTAGAACTTGGCTCCGTGGAGTGCGGCGGCGTTTTGTTCCGCGAGGGCGGGGGAGCCGGTGGTGTTGGAGATGATGCGGACCGCGGTCACCTCGCCGTCGGAGTTCACGTTACCCTCGATGTAGATCTCGCCTTTGGCGGACGGGGCGGAGACCGGCATGGCCATCACGCGGAACTTTGGCTGAGGGTCGGCTTCGGCTTTCTCTTTCCCCTCGGCATTGGTGAGGTCGGCCTTCTTCGCCCACCCGCTCCGGTCGCCGGTACGCACCTCCACCCATTCTCCCTGCTCGCTCAACACCGAGACCGCCTCGCCGCTCTGGTAGGTGGCCAGCACCTTGGCCGTCTCGCTGGCCTGCTCGCGCACGGCCAGCTCCGGGGCGCCGACGTAGAGTACGGAGATGGGCTCGCGCGTGTCCGTCGGCACGGTGTCCGTGACGGCCACTTCGCCCTTACAGGCGCCGAGCAGGATCGCAAGAGCGAAGATGACAGGCAGTCTCATGGGGTCACAGTCTCACAGGTGCACGGGACGCAGGAAGAGTCTTGCGCGGAGCTCCGTCACTCCGGGTCACAGGCGATCCGGAATCCGTAGTCGGCGTATTGGAGGTGGGGAGGGAGGCTGGAGCGGGCGGCGCAACGGCTGATCTTGATCTGGTGGCGCCAGGAGCCGCCGCGCGAGACGCGACGCGTGCCGCCGTCCGGTCCGCGCGGATTGTCAGAGGCAGCTACCGCGTAATGATGGGCGTCGTACCAGTCCGCGCACCACTCATGCACGTTCTCGCAGAGGTCGTACAGTCCGAAGGCATTTGGAGCCTGTCGGGCCACCGGCTCCGGTCCGTTCGACCAGCGCGTGGCGTAGCCGGGTCGCGATTGCGGAGGAGCGTCGCCCCAGGGATAGAGCGCATCTTCCACGCCCGCGCGCGCGGCGCATTCCCACTCCGCTTCGGTCGGCAGACGGAAGTGGCGTTGCGTGCATGCGCTCCACCATTGGCAATAGCGGACGGCTTCGTGCCACGACACACCGACCACCGGCTGTGCGGGATGGGCCAGTGCGGCCTCTTCGCGGAACGGTGCGGGTGCCTCTCGGGTGTCCCGCACGAACGCGTCGTATTGAGCATTCGTGACCTGCGTGACGCCAAGCTCGAAGGAGTCGATCCTCACGCGATGCACAGGCCGCTCATCGTCGCGTCCCGCGGCGGAGCCCATGCGGAAGGAGGAGGCCGGGATGCGTGCCAGAGAGGGCTGGGGAGTCATTCCGACAAGGCGGTCCCGCCCTCGAGCCGGGTCAGGTGCGCGCGGGCCGCGGCCACTTCTTCGTCGACCGCACCCGGATCCTCAGCGAATTGCGGCTCGAGCGCGACGACCTCGCGAAACTCCTCGGCCGCATCATCGTGACGGTCCAGTTCGAGCAGGAGCTCGCCGAGGAACATGCGCGCGCGGAGAAGCTGGAGGGGATAGCGGGCCACCTCCGCCAACGCGATCGCTTCGTGCAACGCACTCATCGCCCCTTCCATGTCCCGATGTTCTTCGAGCAGGAGAGCGGCGTTGTAGAGGAGCTGGTCGGCGGAGTTCATTTTGTGTTGCTGTGTTGCTGGTTGCTGGTTG
>JBDTOZ010000359.1:0-3310 GCA_039932995.1 Acidobacteriota bacterium
CACTCCTCGCGAGTGCCCGGTGGACTCAAGTCCACCGCTCCACCAGACGAGAATCCACCGCGGGCAGGATGCCCGCGGCCCCTTCCCGAGTGCGGTGGCGGTGAAGCGCGGCAAGAGCTATCGCGGCGAGAACGCCAGGCCCCGCTTCAGGAACGAGCCGTGTCCCTTGCGGCCCACGTACTTGCCTTCGTCGATGACCACTTCGCCGCGAGAGAGCACGGTCTTGGTCACGCCCTTGACCTTCATCCCCTCGTAGGCCGAGTAGTCCACGCGCATGTGGTGCGTCTGTGCGCTGATGGTCATCTCCTCCTCGGGATCGAAGATGACGATGTCCGCGTCCGACCCGACCGCGATCGTGCCCTTGCGCGGGAAGAGGCCGAAGATCTTGGCCTGGGCCGTGGAAGTGATCTCCACGAAGCGGTTCACGGAGATTCGGCCCCCGACCACTCCGCCGTTGTAGATGAGACTCATGCGGTGCTCGACGCCCGGGCCTCCGTTAGGGATCTTCGTGAAGTCGTTCAGGCCCAGCTCCTTCTGCTCTTTCATGCAGAACGGGCAGTGATCGGTGGAGATGACCTGCAGGTCGTTGAACTGGATGCCGCGCCACAGCTTGTCCTGGTTCCACTGCTCGCGGATGGGCGGGGTCATCACCCACTTGGCGCCCTCGAAGCCGGGCTTCTCGTACACGCTGTAGTCGAGGAAGAGGTACTGCGGACAGGTCTCGGCGTACGCCGGAATGCCCATGTCCCGCGCGCGGGTCACTTCGTCCAGCGAGTCGCTGCAACTGAGATGAACGATGTAGACAGGCGAATGGGCCATGTCCGCCAGGGCGATGGCGCGATGCACGCCTTCGGCTTCCGCTTTGGTCGGCCGCGTCAACGCGTGGTACTTCGGCGAGGTGTGGCCCTTGGCCAGCGCCTGCTGGACGATCACGTCGATGACGATGCCGTTCTCGGCGTGCATGCAGATCAGGCCGCCGTACTCGCCGGCGTGCTGCATGGCCTTGAAGATCGTGCCGTCGTCGACGAGGAAGACGCCCGGGTAGGCCATGAAGAGCTTGAAGCTCGATACGCCTTCGTCGATGAGCGACTTCATCTCTTTCAAACGCGTGTCGGGGAGGTCGGTGCAGATGAGGTGAAAGCCGTAGTCGACCGAGGCCTTGCCGTCGGCCTTGGCGTGCCAGACGTCGACGGCCTGCTTGAGCGTCTGTCCCTTCGACTGCACGGCGAAGTCGATGATGGTGGTCGTGCCGCCGTGGGCCGCGGCCACCGTGCCGGTGTCGAAGTCGTCCGACGCGGAGGTGCCGCCGAAGGGGAGCTCCATGTGCGTGTGCGGGTCGATGCCGCCGGGGATGACCAGCCGGCCCTTCGCGTCGATGACCCGGTCGGCTTCGACTTCGATCGTGCGCGCGATCATGGAGACCACGCCGTCTTCGATGAGGAGGTCGGCGTGATAGTCGTCGACGGCGGTGACGATGCGGCCATTCCGAATGACGGTTTTCATGCAAATGATTCTATCCTCGGCGAGGCATGGATTCCTTCAGTGAACTGGTGATCCTCGATGCACGCTCTGCCGAAGCCTACGAGGCCGGCCATCTCGACGGCGCACAGCACGCTGATCTGGAGACGCAGCTCAGCGACGCCCGCGTCAACGACGATCCCGCGCACGGCGGGCGTCATCCGCTGCCGCCCCTCGAAAAGTGGCTGCACCAGGTGGAGGCCTGGGGCATCGGCCCCTCGACGCGCGTCGTCGTCTACGACGACCAGGACGGCGCCAACGCAGCGGCCCGTGCATGGTGGATGCTGAAGGCCATCGGCCATGAAAACGTAGAGGTGCTGACCAACTGGCGCGAAGCTTCGCTCCCGCGTCCCGAACCAGGTCCCGCGGACAACCAGCAGCCGGCAACCCGCAACACGGTTTCCTGGCGGCTCCCCACGGTGAACATGCAGCAGGTCCATCAGCTCCGCCTGGACCCCGCCTGGCGCGTCCTCGACGTCCGCGCCGCCCCACGCTTCCGCGGCCAGACCGAGCCGATCGATCCGGTGGCGGGACACATCCCGGGAGCGATCAATCTCCCGTTCGCGGAGAACCTCGAAGGGGGAGCGTTCAAGAACCCCGGCGTGCTTCGTTCCATGTACGAAGAGCTGCTGGGCGATGTGCCGCCGGAGCGGCTGGTCGTTCACTGCGGTTCCGGCGTCACGGCCTGTCACACGTTGCTCGCTCTCGACCAGGCCGGGCTGCGGGGCGCGTCGCTGTACGTGGGAAGCTGGGGAGAGTGGTGCAGAAACGCGATGCCCATCGCTACGGAATGAATCCGCGTACGATAGGATGACCCACGACGCGACCAATCGCATGTCCGCCATCCTGCCTTCCACCTTCACGATCGAATACCGCGGACCGGCAGGCCTCCGCGACGGCGCCCATGCCATCGCCTTCGGCGGGCCGGTGCCGGGGGCGCTCGCAATTCCGCTTCGCCAGCTCGGGCCGGACGTGCAGGTGGAGCTGCTGGCCTCGGACGAACTGCTCTTCGGCGCCGTGACCGCCGACGAGACCAAGCCGCTCGAACAGATCAGCCGGGAGACCTACGCGCATCTCATCGAGCACCTGAGAACCTCGGGCTATCCGTACTTTGTGCGGGTGTGGAACTTCATCGGCGGCATCAATGAGGTCGAGGAGCGGGAGCGCTACCAGCTCTTCTGCGCCGGACGTCACGACGCTTTCATCGCCGCCGGCTACCACCACAATGTCGACCTGCCCTCGGCCAGCGCAGTGGGGATGAAGGGCCGCGGACTGATCACCTATTTTCTGGCCGCACGCGAGCCGGGGATGCAGGTGGAGAATCCGCGGCAGGTGGCCGCGTATCAGTACCCGCCCCAGTACGGACCGAAGAGTCCTTCCTTCTCGCGGGCCACGGTGTGGAGGGACACAGTCTTCGTCTCCGGCACCTCCAGCGTCGTCGGCCACGAGACCCGCCACGCGGGCGACCTTCACGCGCAGCTCGACGAGACACTCCGGAACATCGAAGCGGTCCTCGGTCGCACGGGCCGTTCCCTCAAAGACGTGACCGCCGCCAAGACCTACATCCGCCACGCCACCGACCACCCCGCCATCGCCGCCCGCCTGGCCGACATCTTCCCCGTCAACCTCTACCTCGAAGCCGACATCTGCCGGAAGGAGCTCCTGGTCGAGATCGAGTGTGTGGCCTCTTTGCGGTAATGCCCCGGGGGGACGTTCACCACAGAGGCACAGCGCGGGGGAGCCGCAACCCAAGGAACGCCGGCGTCTCGCCGGCTGGCTGTGCGGCGTCCTC
>JBDTOZ010000360.1:0-2346 GCA_039932995.1 Acidobacteriota bacterium
TCGCACGCTTCCCCCGCCCGCGGCGAGGACGCCGCACAGCCAGCCGGCGAGACGCGTTCCTTGGGTTGCGGGCGCAGTCCGCGCTGTGAACGAGGGGCGAGGGCCCTTCGACCGGCCCTGCTCCGTCCGGGCCAGGCGTCGCGGAGCCTCTTCATGCACACATGTTGACAGTCCGGATTGACGGCGTTCCGTCCTTCAGCGTATCCTCCCGGCAGTCCAAAATCGGAAGGGGATTTGATGAAACGTTTCTCTCTCGTATTGCTGTTGGCAGTGATCACCGCGGGCTCGGCGTTTGCGGGGAACAAGAACACGACGCTCGATCTCGACGGCCTGCCTGACCTCTGGGTCTACGACAACCTCGACCAGCAGTGGGTGGTCCGCGATGAGAACCTCTCTCCCACGGCCTGCTCGGTCATCGAGGGAGGCGTCGAGCCCGGGATTCGGCGGCTGGTGCGCTTCACCGTCACCACTCCGAACAGCGGCGACGCCGATCTCTACGTCGGCGATCCGAACTCGCTCGAAAACAAGGACCTCTTCGAGTTCGCGGCCTGCCACCACCATCTCCATTTCAAGAACTACGCGACCTACGAACTGATCGATCCCAGCAACGGACACATCTGGCGTGCGGCCAAGCGCGGCTTCTGCATGCTCGACACCGATCCGCTGCCGAGCGCTCAGGGCAACGAGCCCCCGCGCGCGGCACAGTTCCGCAACTGCGGCACCCTCGACAGCCCCGGCTATCAGGGCATCAGCCATGGCTGGATGGACACCTACCGTTTCTTCCTCGGGGGGCAGTTCTTCGTCCTCGATGGCGGTGACGGGCAGGCGCCCGTTCCTGCCGGCACGTACCAGATCCGCGTGACGGTGAACCCGCCGTACGCCCCGAACAACAAGGGCAAGTGTCCGCTGGCCAAGGACGCCGCCACAGGTCTCTGCCACAACTTCGCCGAGTCCGATTACACGAACAACGTGCGCACGGTGACCATCACCATCCCGGATCATCCCGGGCGCGAAGGCGTCGGTCCGCTCAAGAATGAGCCGGCCCTGGGCTACGAGCCGATCGACCACCAGTAATTTCACACAGGCGCCTGATGAGAAACGCGGCCCGATCTCGGGCCGCGTTTGTTTTTGGTGCTCGATGGAGGAAGCGTCTCAGCCACACCAGACGGCGGCTACGGCATCGGGATGATCGAGGAGGAAGCCATCCTCGTCCTCGTCGTACTGGATCACTGCGCCATCGAGGCGCGAGGCGGCCATGTCGTCGAGCACCACGGTGATTCCCTGCACCTGCGCGACCTGGTCGCCCTCCAGTGCCGAGTCGGCGTAGCTGAGGCGGTAGCCGGAGCCTCCGCATCCCGTGGTGAAGGCGATGCGCAGCAGGCGTCCGCCGGCATCGCGGCTCAGATGTTCGGCGGCCGAAGGACTGAGAGAGATGTTCATGCGGGAGAAGCACCGTGCACGATGCGCCACTCGGCATCCTCGTGCTTCCACCAGTCGGGATCGTCCTTGAGGAGCTCAAGCTCGCGCTCCAGTTCCACGACGTGAGCCCGCTTGACGGTCTCGAAGAAGAGCAGGATGGGCCGATCGGAGGGAGTGGCGGCGTTGATGAGCTCGCGGAGCTTGCGCTGCATGGTCCGCTCGCGCGAGATGAGGAATTCGGCCGACTCGCGGGGGGAGAGCTCTTTCTCGAGGATCTGCGAGAAGATCAGGTCCGCGCCGAGAGTGATCCGGACACGGCTGGTGGCGGCGGCCGCGGCCTTCATCTCGGTGAGGTCGCGGTTCTCGCGCTCGTCGGTCGCGAACTGTTTGAACATGTTCGCGGTCATCGGATTGGGGACGTTCTCGGCCAGCTTCTGGAACGCTTTGTAGGCCTCGACCGTGTACTGGAAGAGGAGAGCGAGGTGCTGGCTGCTGAGGGCTTCTGCCGGCGATTCGACTGCGGTCATTCGATCACTCCTGTTTCGTTTTGCGTGTGCGGTGCGAAGCCCTATCGTTCGGACACGACCCGCATCCCGGCCACTGTCACGTTTCAACGCGCCACATCATTCGATTCTTGCCACTTTCACGACGACATCTCCGATCAACTTCGACTGACACGACAGCCGGTAGGGGGCTTCCAGTTCCTTGTAGGTCTCGTCGGGCGTGGGAGGGGTGAGTTGATCCCATCCTTCCACGACCTCGACCCTGCAAGTCCCGCACGCACCGTCGCCACCACACACCTGGCTGACTCGGACGCTGAGCTCTCCGGCGACGGAAAGGAGCGTCCGCCCCGCGGGAAATTCGCCGGCCTTGTCTGCGTCGGCGAACGTCACTCGAGGCATCGGGCGGACTATAACAGGGCTGTGT
>JBDTOZ010000361.1:0-3409 GCA_039932995.1 Acidobacteriota bacterium
CGCAAATCACCCACGTTTTTAGGCATGACGCGACACTAGTGGCGCGGGCATCCGGCCCGGCGCCACCGTGACCGGCTCAGGGGAAGCGAAAACTCTCGTTGCGCGTCTCGACCTCGAACTCCTCGTACCAGTCCGGTCCGAGCTCGCTGATGAGCAGTCCGGTGCAGGGCAGGTTCGTGACCACCTTGCCCGAGCGCTCCACGACCAGTCCCTCTTTCACGCGGGTCTCACCGTTCGGGCCCCAACGGCCAATGGCGCTGTAGACCACGTAGGAGTAGATGCCGCCGTGGAAGCGCAGCCAGTTTCCTCCCCCGCCGGAGAACGAGACGTTCTCGCCGGTGGCGGCGAAGCTGGGAACCGTTCTGCCGGCCGGCAGCACCTGCTCGAGCGGTTCACGGGAGGCCGGCTTGCCGAAGCGGTATTGCATCCAGCCATCGTCGGAGGACGCGTCGCGCGACGTGCAGACCGAGACCACCTTCGCACCGATCTGGCAGGCGAAGATCGTGTCCTCGCCGGCGCTGCAGAGCGAGGCCTGGCCGGTGCGTTTCGCCGGCGGAGGGGGTGCCACGGGTGCCGGTGCCGGCGCAGGCCGTGGTGCCGGTTTGCGTGCGATGACCTGCACTTCGCGCACGAGGGCCACGTTGCGAGTCTCCGTGCATTCCGGATCGCCCTCGCACTCGTCGGCCATCACTTCGCCGGTGCCATACGTGAGCGCGACTCGTTTTCCGATCAGACCGTCCATGTCGCAGATCTCGAACTCGGCCAGTTCCTGGAACTCGATGCCGCGATCGTCGTTGAACGTGATGTAGCAGGCCACGTCGCCGACATCGAGGCTGGTCACCGTGCCGACGGTGGTCTTGATCTCTCTGCCGATGCGGATGGTGTCATCGGCTTGCAGCATGGGCGTGAGGGTGAGGACGATTGCAGCGGCCAGGACCGCGTGAACTTTCATGAAGGAGACCTCTCTCGGAACAAGGGGAATGGACGGCGTCCAACGCTATCACTATCGGCGCCGTCCGGTTTGCAGGAAATCCCTTCCCAGGGGCAGAGGGCGCGGGCGTCCCCGTCCGGCCGTGCCCGCCTATGCCGGAAGGAGCGCTTCCACGCGCATGGCCAGAGCGGGCACGTCGAGCGGCTTGCGCCACACTCCGCGCACGAACGCGGGGAAGCGCGCCCGCACGTCGTCGGCGGCGATCTCCTCCTGCGGAGCGCTGGTGATCACCAGCACGGCGGGCATTTCGGGGAGTGACTTCACCGAGGGGTCGGACATGAGTGCGTCGAGCGAGGCCAGCAGGTCGATGCCGCTCATGTACGGCATCTTCACATCGAGCAGGACCACGTCATAAGAGCGGGTGGAGATTTGGTGCAGCGCCTCCACTCCGTCGCGCGCTCCATCGACATTAGGGCACGTCCGTTCTTTGAGGTACTCGATGAGCAGGCGGCGGAAGTTCTCGTCGTCCTCGACCACCAGCACATTTCCCTGAGCCATGGACGCAAGGTCTCCGCGTCCGGAACCTGCATAAATCCAGCCAGGGACGTCTTACGGAAGGGGACGGATCATCTCCAGTTGGTGCACGGTGCGGATCGCTCCGGACTGCTCGAGAAAACGGGCTATCCCGGGGTTGCCATCGTCGACGTTCATGATCCGCAGCGGTTTGCCTGCCACGGCTTCGGCGGCTTGCAGGAGACGCGTGCCCACGCCCGTGCGCCGTGCCTCGCGTCGCACGGCGAGCTGGGTCAGATCGCCGGTCGAAGGGAACACGACCGCGTAGCCGTCGCTGTGGCCGAGAACGACGTGCGGATCCTCGGCGCGTGCGAGCGAAGCGTCGGAGTTCTGCCAACTGGGCGTGACGTCGCGCCAGCTCGCCCAGACCGAGAGCGGTTGCGCGGGCTCGGGGACTTCTCCCGCCTGACCTCGGCCCCCTGCGACCCGCCACTCATGACGCCAGCACTGCAGGCCGCGACTCTCCACGAACCCGAGGGCGAGGTAGAGCGCCGCCGCGCGGGTGTTGTCGTCGATGACTTCGAGCACATACTGGCGCGCTCCCCGTTCCTGGAGCAGGGTGAACGAGCGCTCCATCAGCTCGCGGGCCATCCCCTGGCGGCGGTACGCCGGGACCACGCCCGTTCCGCTGTCGTACCCGCGCTCGCCTTCGAGGGCGTTGAGGGTGAAGGCCACCATCCGCTCTCCCTCGAATGCGCCCACCGAAACCTCGGGGATCCAGCCGCGGCGCGTGAGCATCTCCCGCAACTGCCCGGGAGAAGGGGCCAGCGGCACGACGTAATCGCTGAAGGCCTCGACGAACCCGCGATACACCGCGTCGAAGTCTTTGGCGGTCAGCGGGCGGATCACCATTCCATGAACCCGCGATACACCGCGTCTAAGTCTTCGGTGGTCAGCGGCCGGATCACCACCCCATGCGCTCGCGCAGGGAAGTGATGTGCGCGACGTGATGCCGGCCGTGCCATGCGTACAGCGCGACCAGCCAGTCGATGGTCGGCGTGCCGGCATGCTCGGGATGGCGGAAGGTGCGCTGGAAATCTTCCTCGCTCAGCGCGCGAAAGAGGATCGTCCAGCGAACATGCAGCGATTCCAACAGGGTCAGCGACGCCTCGATGGGGGTGCTGTTCACCTCGGCCGTCGCGGCCCACGCCGCCTCGTCGTAGGGACGGATGGTCGGGACCTCTTCCGTCAAGGCGAGCTTGAGCCGGCAATAGGCGTTGAGGTGACTCTCCGGCACGTGATGCACCACCTGCCGCACCGTCCAGCCACCCTCACGATAAGGAGTGTCGAGCTGCGACTCGCTGAGGCCGCGCACGGCCTCACGCAGATGCGCGGGCGCCGCGGCGATCTCGTCGATCAGGTCGCGTCGCTCCTCCGGTTGAAGGGACTCACGACGCTGGAACTTGCCGATCGGATAACTCGGGTCGATCATGCCTATTGCCGCACGATGCCGCTGTACGTTTCCGGACGGCGGTCGCGGTAGAACTGCCAGGTGTTGCGCACTTCGCGGATCTTGTCGAAATCGAGGTCGGCCACGACCAGGGCGTCCTGATCCCGGGGGGCGATGGCCACGATCTGGCCGCGGGGGTCGCAGAAGTAGCTCTGGCCGTAGAACTCACCGATGTTCCACGGACCTTCCATGCCCACGCGGTTGATGGCGCCGACGAAGTAGCCGTTGGCCACGGCGTGGGCGGGTTGCTCCAGCTTCCACAGATACTCGGAGAGTCCGGCCACCGTGGCGGAGGGATTGAACACGATCTCGGAGCCGGCCAGCCCGAGCTCGCGTGCGCCCTCGGGGAAGTGGCGGTCGTAACAGATGTAGACGCCGACCTTGGCGTAGGCCGTGTCGAACACCGGATAGCCGAGGTTGCCCGGGCGGAAGTAGAACTTCTCCCAGAAGCCGGG
>JBDTOZ010000362.1:0-11301 GCA_039932995.1 Acidobacteriota bacterium
CGCCACCCTTTGAAGTCGTAATGCCACCATTCCGAAGGGAGTGGCTCGAACCCATGCCGGGTCATGACCTCGAGCAAGAGAGCGCGATTGCGTAAGGCATCGGCCGGCAGGTCCTGGAACGCGTGAGCGGCGTGGTCGGTGAAGTCGTCGTAGCCGGTGGGCATCGGCAGTTCCTGGCCGGTGGCGAGATCGATCAGCGTGAGGTCGACGGCCGCACCCCGATTATGACGTGACCCCTTGGCCGGATCGGCGACGTAGTCCGGGTTGCGGATCGGCTCCCACATCGCCTCGGTCACGCGATACGGCCGGTAGCCGTCGTAGACCTTGACGCCCAGGCCGCGAAGAGCCAGTTCCCTTCGCACGTCGTCCAACGCCCGCGCCGCCGGAGCGCGCAGGTAGGCCTTTGCCACGGGGTAGAGCGGCTTCTTCATGAAGTTGCCCGCCGTCGCGTAACGGATGTCGAGCGGAATGCCCATGGCACCGAGGTCCGTGAGCCGTTTCTCGGGAGAGGTCTGGACGA
Organism: Acidobacteriota bacterium; assembly: GCA_039932995.1. Lineage (GTDB taxonomy): Bacteria > Acidobacteriota > Thermoanaerobaculia > Gp7-AA8 > Gp7-AA8 > QHVT01. The sequence continues at coordinate 521 of JBDTOZ010000362.1, forward strand.
TTCGTTCGTACGTCGTGAGATCGGGGACGACCTTCAGCCCATAACGGTTCGTCGGAACTGTGACGCAGGCGATGAGCAGAAGAAGGGGAAGGACGCGCACTCTCATGGGTGCATCGTAACGGTTGGCGGTTGACGGTTGGCGGTTGGCGGGAGGACGCGCAAACAAGTGTTTTCGCTCGATGCTCGGAATGAGAGGTGCGTGCAGCGAGGTTCACCGCCAACCGCCAACCGCCAACCGCCAACCGCCAACCGCCAACCGCCAACCGCGACACGTGCGGTAATGTACGCACCCAATGGAGCTCGACGTCTTCTTCTCCATCTGCCAGACCGAGGTCGCGGGATTCATCCCCGACGAGCGGACCATGTTCCGGAACTTCTTCGAACAGGTCGAGCTCGCGGACGCGTTGGGATTCGGGACCGGTTGGGTGGCGGAGAGTCACCTTTCCACCGAGGTGCAGAAGGGCAACCCCGGCGCGGTCATCCCGCACTTCGTGGGGGAGATCGGGCTGAACACGGACATCCTGCAGCTCGCGCACCGCGTGTTCGCGCGGACGAAGCGGATCGGGATGGGCTCGGCGATCATGAACATCCTTTGCAACGGCGGACCGATCGCCGCGGCGGAGCGGATCAAGACCTTCCTCACCCTCCACGGACTGGAGGAAAGCGAGCAGCGCCTGCTCACCGTTGGATTCGCGTCCGGCCGCTTCCCATTCATCAACATCCCGTATGGCATCGTGCCGCGGAATCCGGTCGAGGCGGCGGCGTGGCCGGTGGTCAAGAACAAGATCTTCGAGGAGGCGACGGAGATCTTTCTGCGCTTGCTCAAGGGCGAGGTGCTCAGCTCGGAGAAGGTCGCCGCGCGGCACCTGCGTCGTGCCGATTTCCGCACGGATGCGGACTGGCAACGGGTCCTCGAAGCGCACGGAAAGGACGTCGAGGAGATCCCGTTGCAGCCGCGCTGGAGTTTTCCCAATCTGCAGATCGTGCCGCGCGAGCCGCGCATGGACCTGCTGCGTCTCTCCATCGGCTCGCACGACCCGGCCACGCAGATTTTTGCAAACACGATCCTGCCCGTGGGCGTCTTCAACCTCTCCATCACCCCGGGAGACGAGATCGAGCAGACGAACGTGCGCATGCGCGAGTCCTACCATCCCGACGGCGGGCCGTGGCAGCGCCGGCTCATGCCGCGCACGGTCCTGGTGTTCATCAACGACGATGCCGATCAGGCTCGCGTGGAAGCGCGCGAGGCACTGACGAACTACTGGCGCGCCCTGGAGGGCACCCTCGACGAGGAGAAAGTCCGCCGGGCCACCAACAACGCCCTGGTGGGCAATCCGGAAGAGATCGCCGTGCAGATGCGCGAGCGCTTCCACCCCGACGACCGCCTCATGCTCTGGTTCGACTTCAACAACCACGACTCCAAGCGCGTCATGAAGAACATGAGCGATTTCATGGAGAAAGCAGTCCCGGTCGCCCAATCGTCTGGCCATTAGCTGTATTCAGGTCCGAGGCGTTGCACGCAACGTTGGGCGGTTCGCAGTGACGGGCAGAGAGCGACTCCTTCCGCAGGGGAGTCCGCGTTTGGCTGTTGCTTTCCCGCGGGCTGCCGATTTTGTGGGATCGATCCACAAATTGTACGAGCGAGGCTGGACGCCCTGAGAAAAAGCGTCCCGGCGTCCCTCCACTTGATGAGTGCGGCGGGGTCGCCGGCGCCATGCAATCATCACTGTCAGTTTCATCCAGACCGATCCGGTTCGGCGTGGCCATCGGCGCCGCGACGTTACTCACCTTCAGTGTCACCCGCGGCACGGATGAGCGGTCACTCCTCTCGCCCGAGCTGGTGACGTTGGCCATCATCGACGATCACCGGTTGATCGAGCCGCGCCTCTCGCTGCCGATTCCCTACGCACCGATGGCCCCCGGCGGAGCGTCGATTGCGAAACGTGTCCCGAAACGACCGTTGGTCCATGCGCTGGCGGAGCGGGACCGGAACCCTGCCGGGATGGTGCGACTGCTGGCCGGTCGGTGGGACGAGGCTCTTTCGTTGCTGCCTCGCTCCGGGACGCCGGTCGACCTGGCCGCGGCGTACTACATGCGCGGAATGGAGACGCGATCGATCCGGGACTTCGGGGACGCGCTGCAGGCGTTGCAGGGCGCCGCCGACTCCCCGGAAGTGTTGTTCAATCGGGCGCTGATTCTCGAGCAGTTGAGCGATCGGGTGGCCGCGGCCAGCGAGTGGCGGCGGTATCTCGAGAAGGATGCACAGTCCGGGTGGGCGGACGAGGCGCGCCGTCATCGCGAGGCGTGTCTCCGTCCCAGCAACGCGGACAGCTGGCGGCGGGAGAAGCCGCTGCTCCTGCAGGCCGCTGGTACGGGCGACGGAGCGACGGTGAAGTCGTTGGTGGTCCGGTATCCTCTCGGCAGCCGCCGTCTCGTCGAGCTGGAGATGCTTCCTTCGTGGGGCGCCTCCGTTTCAACGGAATCGTCGAAAGACGAAACGGCCGCGAGCGATCGTGCCCTCGAGGCCGCTCGTGCGATCGTCGCGGCACGACCACTTCCACAGGAACGCGTTCTGGCGACGGCGATCGAAGAGATCGACCAGGCTTCGCCGGCGCAGCGCCGCGTCCTGGCCGGAGGTTGGGCCGCGTACGGAGAGGCCGTGGCCGCTCTGGACGAGCGCCGCTACGAAGACGCCCTGGCGCTTTTTGCGTGGGCCGGGAGGGTGGCGGCGACGACGCGCAGTTCCGGGTTGGACGCCGTCGTCGCGCCGGCGGGCATCACTGCCAGCTATCTCCGCGCGGACTACGACGGTGCCGCCGAGCGGATCGCGGCGACGCGCGATCGTCACGCCGGTCGTCAGGGAGAGTTTCTGACGCTCTTCGCCAGACTGGACTGGTTGGAGGGGGTGATCGCCATCGCCCGTGGGCGTGCCAGCAAGGCACTCTTTCTCTACCGGCGGGCGCTGGCGGTCTACGAACGTCTGGGTGAGGCGGAGTACAGGGCGGCGCAGCACATCAATCAAGCGGATTCGTACTCGTATCTGGGAGACGGAGATCAGGCCGCCCGTCACGTGCGCGCAGCGCTCATCCTCGCGACGGAGGCGGAGGACCAGGGGCGGTTGCATGGGATTCTGAAAGTGGCGGCCCTGACCGCCATCGACGCCTCCGCTCCGGCCGCGGCGGTAGCCTATCAGGACCGCCTGGTGCGTCTGGTACGTGCTGGCTCCGACCGGTGGCGCATCGCCGATGCGCTGGTGGCTCGCAGCGCCACACTCAGCCGGGCCGGACGAACGGAAGAAGCGGTGGCGGATCTCCGCGAAGTCGCGCGGCTGGCTCCCTCCATCACAGATGGGCCGACGCGCGAGAGACTCCTGGCGGACGCCGACTCCGCGGAAGCCTTTACCTTCCGCGACCGCGATCTCGGACGGGAGCTGGCCAGCTTGTCGAGGGCCATCGACCGCTATCTGGCTTTGAACTTCCCTCTCTTCCAAGCCCAGCTCTATCTGGAACGGGGACGATGCTACACCCGGCTGGGCGACTCTCTTGCCGCGGAGCGTGACTTCCGCTCGGGAGTGCGTGAACTCGAGAACCAGCGCGGGCTGGTGGAAGAGGAGTCGCTGCGCATCTCGTACTTCGACGAAGCCGATCGCAACTTCGTCGAGCTGGCGGAGGTGTTGTTGAGCCGGGGAGAGTTGGAGGAGGCGTTCGATCTCCTGGAGCGATCGCGCTCGCGCGAACTGCTGGACCGGAGATCGGGCGGGCCGGCTCAACCCGCTTCTCTGGCCGAGATCCAGTCCCGCCTCGACGAGCGGACCGTCATCGTCACCCACACGGTCGCCACCGACGCGGTGCTCACCTTCGTCGTCTCCCGCAATTCGTTGCGCGCGTTCCGCAGCGGCGTGAGTGAGGTTCAGATGAGGGAGTGGAGCGGCCGAATCGAAGACGCGTTCGCCTCCGTGTCGCCCCTTCCCCGAGACGTGCTCCGCCAGCTTGGGGCGCTGCTGATCGATCCTTTGAAACTCTCGGACGAGATGCGCCTCATTTTTGTCCCCGATCGCATCTCCAATCGTCTTCCTTCCGCGGCGTTCCTTCTGGCGGACGGGCGCTATCTGATCGAGGCGCACACAATCTCGTATTCGCCGAGCGCCACCATGGTCGCGGTCGCGGACGATGGCGCGTTGTCGGGCGCACATGCCGCGCTCATCGTGGCCAGCGGAGAACGCCCCGAAGGCTACGATGACCTCCCGCCTCTACCGAGCATGGAGAGGGAGGCCGAACACGTTGCCCGGGGCTACAGAAGAAGTCGGCTGATACGCGGGGCGGACCTGGTGAGCGCTCGCGCTCTATGGAGCGATGTGGCCGATTACGACGTGCTCCATTTCGCGGGACATGCCGTGGTCGATCCGGGCAATCCCGCGCGGTCCTCGCTGCTGGTCGGGCGCCGCGGTGTCATCTCCGCCGCGGAGATCGCCGCCGCCGACCTTTCCCATCTCTCACTGGTGGTTCTGGGCGGATGCAACACCGGAGTAGGAAAGGGTCACCGCAGCGAAGGCGCCATGAGCCTGGCGCGGGCCTTTCTGGCCGCCTCGGTACCAGCGGTGGTGGGCACGATCGCGCCGATCGAGGATGAAGCGGCCGAGCGCATGTTCGGCGAATTCCACCGGAGATATGCCCTGGAAGGGGATGCTGCGCTCGCTCTTCGCGAGGCGCAACTGCAGATGTTGCGCAGCGGCAATCCCTACGACGCCGAAGCGTCAAGGTGGTCCGCCTACGAAGTCGTGGGCGGTCGAAGAAGAGCTCGAGGAGAAGTGTAAGTCATGGCCATCAACCTGAAGATCCGTTGCCACGGCATGATCGCCTGGGTCCCGTCGACGAGTGGAGACCGGATGACCGGCCTGCTCTTCAAGGCGGATCGCGCAATCGTCCCCGACCAGACCGTCTACATTCGCTTTCCGGCCACGAGCTGGGATGAACAGACAAATACGCGTCAGCGCATCAATCCCACGCTTCCGGTCCCGAAGTCCCTTGCCGGGCAATCGCATGTCGTGCTCGGTGGAGAGAGCCTCGTCCTCGAAGCAAACGTTAAAAAGCCCGGACTGGAGATCGTCAATTTCAAGGATCCAAGAAGTCCCGCGCCCACATCGAAAGACCGGGAGTCATTCGTTTGGATTCCGAACATCGAGAAACTCGCGCCCGGCAGTGGAGATGTGAATCCCGCGTATTTCAACACTCCTCTCACGGCCGTTCCCCAACTGCTGGCTCGCGTCGATTTCACAATCGGCCGTCTCATCACCAATGGAGTGGAACGAATCCAGGTCCCGTTCCGCGGAAGGGGCGGCCAGGAGATGCTGCTGCCGATTGCGCGGGAAGCGTTGCTCGAGGTCGCGATTGAAGATGACTTCTTTTTTCTCCGATCCACAGGGCTGGACGGTCGCCCCGATCCTACAAAGGACATGAAGTTCGTGGGGCCCGGCGACCTGGAGCTGGTCATCGGGAACGAGCCGGCCACGGACATCTATCGAATCACGCCTCCCATCGATCCGATCGATGTGACGTCCGCAAGAGCGTCCGAGGAATTCAAGCACTACTACCGCCTCTGCGCCGTTTCCCCAGTCGATCCGTTTCTGCCCTTCCTGAACGTTCGCCCCGGCCGTGTCACGGGTTGTGTCCAGGGAACGTTCAAGCCCTCCGATGGGGGAACCACATCGCCATCCAGTCGCGTACTGTCGGACGAAAGCGCCGATCCGGAGTGGGGCGTCCTCGCCGCCATTGCAACAGACAATGATCTGGTCAACACCGCCTTTGACATTCTCGACCAGATGGAACGGGTCGTTTCGAGCAAGGTCAGCCTGGTGGTGCAGATCGACCGGGCCGTCGGCACCCAGCGCCTCCTCTTGGACGGGGCGGCCCTCGTCCCCGTCGGCGGCGAGCTCGGGAACCTGAATTTCGGCGACCCGCAAGAGTTGACCAAGTTTCTCGTCGCGGGGAAGGGACTCCGCAAGGCCACGAAGAGGGCCGTCTTTCTCAGTGGCCACGGCACCGGCATCCATGAATACTTCTTTCGCGGCCGCTCCCCCTTGCCCGAGCTTCTCGTGACGGATGCGGACGCGCTCGAGCTTCAGGCCTTTACGAAACGCCTGACCGCGGACGCGGACGCGAGGATGCGCTTCGTGGAAAAGGTGAAGAGCCTGGGGCCGGACGCGCCCGAGCAGGATGACCTCAGCAATCCGGAGATCGAGAAGGCGCTGACTGGTGCGCTCGGGAAGGACGGCCCGTTCGACATTCTCGGATTTCACGCCTGTCTGATGGCCATGGTGGAAATCGCCTACCAGGTTCGCCATTGCGCCCGCTATCTGGTCGCCTCCCAGGACTGCCAAGGAGTCAGCGACTGGGCATATGACCAGGTGCTGGCGGTCTTCGACCAGGGGATCACTCCAGTCGTCGCCGCAAAGCAGATCGTCGACGTGTACGTCAACCTGACCGGAGCCCGGTCCGGGGTCACGCTTTCGGTCGTGGATCTGGGAAAGGTCGACGCCCTGGCGAACGCGATGGATGCTCTCGGCTGGCTCTTGACGGCCCTCCTGCCGCAGGACATTGATCGATTGATGGTGAACCGAGAACGTGCGCGCGCGTTCTCCAACTACGAGTACGTGGACCTTCAGGGCCTGGTGGAGGCGATCCGGGATGACTACCAGCGAAATAAGCCCATCGCCTCGGCCGCGGCCGCGGTTCTGAAGAACCTTGCCGCCGCCGTCGTGAGGACGACCGCGGATCCTAGCGCACTGAAAGCCAATGGACTCTCAGTCTATCTTCCGAATTTTCCGATCGTGCCGGAGTACCGGAAGCTGTCCATTTCCTCGGACCACAAGGGATGGGTTGGCTTTGTCGAAGCGTATGGGAACGCGGTCGGACTGTGAGCTCGCGTCACCGTTCGCCCTCGGGAATCGACCTAAACGGACCGCGTCGGCGGTAGTGTGTTGTCGGCATCGGTCTCGCGCCCCTAGCCTTCGGGCCGTCGCGCGGGACCGGCCGCAATCTCCTACAATCCCCTTCCGATCGGGCCATCGTCCCGCCAACTCGCAACGCGGAACCCGCAACCATGACCATGACCGTGACCGACGAACCGACCCCCGCCACCTTCGACGAGGCCGCCACACCGAACTTCGCCCGGGCCATGCCCAACTGGCAGCCGCTGGTGGAGTATCGGCGTAACGGCGTGGCGGAGAACACGATCCATGGTGCCGTGTCGTGGGTCACGGGGAAGAGCCTGCTCTACTCCTTCGGCGGCAACGTCGAGGTCTATGGTCGGTCGATGGTCAAGCCGATCATGATGAAGGTCTTCGCGAAGGACTTTGCCCGCGAGCTGACCGGCGAGCAGCGGGCCATCTCCGTCGCTTCGCACAACGGCGATGCCGAGCATGTGGCCACCGCGCGTTCCATCCTGCGCGAGGCGGAGTGGGGGATGATGCAGGCTCCGCTGGATGTGCCGCTGGTGCAGTTCGGCCGGCAGGTGCGCCGTCCCCGGCGCTGGTATCACTGTTGTTCCGGCGAGCACGCGGCCATCCTCCGCGGCTGCCGCATCCGCGGCTGGCGCCGGGTCGGCTACGTCTGGCCGCATCATCCGTTCTTTCAGGAGTACCTCCGCTATCTGCGGGGCGTGCTCGCTCCCGACTGGACGGACGGGACGATCGCCAAGGACGGTTGCGGCCTGCCGACGGTCTCCATGACCGTCACCGATCTGGCGAAGCTCTTCGCCAATCTGGTCACGGAAAAGAACGAAGACTGGATCTGGAGCGCCATGGTCGAGCATCCCGATCTCATCGGCGGCTTCAACCGTCTCGACTCGACGATTCTCAAAGCGTGCGGCGGCCGGGTCCTGGCCAAGGAAGGCGCCGACGGGCTGCTCGGTCTCTCCATCGAGCATCCTGAGTTTCCAGAAGGCCTGGGCGTGGTGGTCAAGATCGCGCACGGCTGGAACCCGCAGGCCACCTGGTACATCGCCCGCTACATCCTCGGCGTCCTCGGCTTCGAGTTCCGCAATCCCTACAAGCTCCGCCGCCAGAAAGCCTTCATCGTCCCCGAGGTCATTCCTCCACAACTGCGCGAGCGGATGAGTGCGATCGTCCCGTGGGACTCCTGGGATCCGGACATCGACAGGTGGGAGTTCGATCCGGACGAGTTTCAGCTCGCACCGGGCGGTCAGGACGCGAGGGGCAGGGCGCAGGGGGCATGAGAGTGACGACCACCACCGATGTGGATTCAGGATCGCTCACGTCGCACGCTCTGCGTTCCGCGCCTTTTCTCGCAAACTTCATCGATGGAGCATTCGTTGCGCCGATCGGCGGCGCCTACTTTGACGACCTCAACCCCGCGACGGGACAGGTGATTGCGCAGATCCCCGACAGCGATCGCGATGACGTCGATGTCGCGGTGAAGGCGGCCAAGCGCGCCTTCCCGGCCTGGTCGCGCACTCCGGCCGAGCAGCGCAGCCGCATCCTCCTGAAGATCGCCGATCTCATCGAAGGGCACCTCGACGAGTTGGCGCTGCTGGAGAGTCAGGACAACGGGAAGCCGGTCTCGCTGGCGCGGCGCATGGACATCCCGCGCGCGGTGGCCAACTTCCGCTTCTTCGCGACCGCCATTCTTCACCACGATTCCCGGGCGCACGTCACCGACCAGGTCGCGCTGAATTACACGCTGCGTCAGCCGGTCGGGGTGGCCGGTCTGATCTCCCCCTGGAACCTGCCGCTGTATCTACTCTCATGGAAGATCGCCCCGGCCCTGGCCAGCGGCAACACCTGCGTGGCCAAGCCCTCCGAGTTGACGCCGCTGACCGCGCAGCGTCTGGCCGAGCTCTCGCTCGAAGCAGGGTTGCCGGCTGGCGTGATGAACATCATCCACGGGACCGGCCCGAAAGCGGGAGCGCCCATCTGCGAGCATCCCGACGTGGGCCTGATCTCATTCACAGGCGGCACGGTCACGGGAGCGAAGGTCGCGGCGGCGGCCGCACCGATGTTCAAGAAGTTGTCCCTGGAGCTGGGGGGCAAGAATCCGAACGTGATCTTCGCCGACGCGGATCTCGACGACGCCGTCACTACCTCGATCCGCTCCAGCTTCTGGAATCAGGGCGAGATCTGCCTCTGTGGCTCGCGCATCTTCGTCGAGCGTGCCATCCACGACGAGTTCGTGGAGCGCTTCGTGGCAGAAACGAAGAAGCTGCGCATCGGCGATCCGGCGGACGCACAGACCGATGTCGGCGCGCTGATCAGCGAAGCGCACTTGCAGAAGGTCATGGGATACCTCGAACTGGCGAAGGAGGAAGGTGGCACCGTCGTCACAGGCGGCCGCCGTGTCGATCGTCCGGGCTTCTTCCTCGAGCCTGCCGTGATCACGGGGTTGGACTGCGGCTGCCGCGTCCTGCAGGAAGAGATCTTCGGACCGGTGGTGACCATCACTCCCTTCGATGGCGAGGAGGAAGCGCTCCGCTTCGCGAACTCCACGCGGTACGGCCTGTCGGCCACCGTCTGGACGCGCGACCTCCAACGCGCCCACCGCTTCGCGGCCGCGCTGCACGCCGGCACGGTCTGGATCAACTGCTGGCTGCTGCGCGACCTGCGTGTTCCCTTCGGCGGCATGAAGGAGAGCGGCGTCGGCCGTGAAGGGGGCTTCGATTCCCTGGAGTTCTTCACCGAGGCGAAGAATGTGTGCGTGAAGCTGTAGACGGCATGTTGCTGGTTGCTGGTTGCGGGCGGCGTTACGGCTGACGGCCAGGATTGCTTTAGTTCGAAAGCTGGAGAGATTGCCTCGGCAGCCGTAACACCCCAGACAACCAGCAACCAGCAACCAGCAACGCACCTGGACAACCAGCAACACCTGGTCTCCTGCGCGATAAACTGCGCGCATGAGCAAAGGCGAGATCATCGGTGGCGTGCTCGCGCCGCATCCTCCGCACATCGTGTACGGGGAGAATCACTGGCGCAACGAGCCAAAGTCGGAGTGTGGGTGGGAGGTGTTGCGCTGGGGCTACGAGCGTGCCCGCAAGCACTTCCTGGCGAAGAAGCCGGACGTGATCCTGGTGCACTCGCCGCACTGGCAGACGGTGATCGGCCATCACTTCCTCGGCCTGCCCGAATTCCATGGCCTCTCGGTCGACCCGATCTTTCCGAACCTGTTCCGCTTTCAGTACGACCTCAAAGTGGACGTCGAGCTGGCCGAGTTGATCGCCGAGGAGGGGCGGGAGGCGGGACTGATCACGAAGATGATGCGCAATCCCCACTTCCGCGTCGACTACGGGACGATCGTCTCGTGCCACATGATGAACCCGGAGTGGGACATCCCCATCGTCGGCATCTCGTCGAACAACTCGCCGTATTACTTTTCGAACGAGGCCGGCCAGGCGCAGATGCTGGCGCTCGGGCAGGCCACGAAGCGGGCCATCGAGAAGAGCGGCAAACGAGCCGTGCTCCTCGCTTCGAACACGCTTTCCCATCGCCACTTCACCACCGAGCCCGAGATCCCCGAGGACATGTCGCGCGAGCACGTGTTCGAGCATTCGGGCTACCTGTGGGACATGCAGGTCATCGACCTGATGCGCAGCGGACGCACCAAAGAGCTCATCGCCATCCTCCCCGAGTTCATGGACCACGCCGTGAGCGAAGTGAAAGCCGGCTCTCTGGCCTGGATGCTCTCCGCCCTCGACTTCCCCACCTATCCCGCCGAGGTGTACGGCTACTGGACCGTGATCGGAACGGGCAACGCGGTGGTCGGCTGGGATCCGGCGCT
>JBDTOZ010000363.1:0-3404 GCA_039932995.1 Acidobacteriota bacterium
CCATGGGCAGGCGTGGACTTCAACTCACCGTCGGCGCGAAATCCATTCAGACACGAGAATCCGCTGCACGCCTGCCGATTTTCCCGCCAACCGCCAACCGCCAACCGCCAACCGCCAACCGCCAACCGTGCTGCGGCTCACGTCGTGATCCGGCGATAGCGCGCGTTCACCAGCGCGTAGACGCCGTATGCGACGAGGCCGATTCCCACCAGCACCAGCAGCGGCAGCGGCAGTGCCCTCAGCGCGCCGGACGTCCCCCGTGCCTCGGAGGCGTTGTGCTTGAAGCCCGCCAGCACCAGCGATCCGCCGATGACGAAGAAAACGACGCCGCGGGCTCCGATGCCGAAGCGCGAGATCGTCACCACCTTGCGCCGGACCGCGGCATCCATTTCCCCGAGGCTGATGCGCTTGCTCAGCTTCGCGTCCCAGGCCGCGTAGAGCTGATACGCGCCGTAACCGATGATGACCAGTCCTGCCAGCGCGACGAGCCAGTGTCCGAAGGGCTTCTCCATGATCGCGCGGGTCCAGTGCTGCGTCTTTGCGTCACCGCCCGAACCGCCGCCGCGGTGCAGGAGCAGGCGCGCCACTTCCACGGTGATGACCGCGTACGCCAGTCCGCGGCCGACGCTGCCGGCGCGCAAGGCCAGACCTTTCGGATCGCCACCGCGATGTTCGCTGTCGGTGAAGGCGCTGACCACGCGCCATAGCGCGTAGCCGGCCAGCCCGGCGGCCATCACGGCCAGCAGCACGCGCCCGAACGGCTGGCGAAGGATGGTGCGGAAGGCTGTGTGTTGTCCACCGGTCGAGCCGCCCAGGCCCAGTCCTGAGGCGGCGGCCAGGCCTCCCGCGATGAAGTAGACCAGTCCGATCGATGCGTAACCGAGCCGCGCCAGGCGTTCCAAAAGCACGAACGGCTCGCGCACGAAGAATCGTGCCAGCGGGCTCGGGTGTCGCGCGTCCCGCCGAAGGGCGTCCTACGAGAGCAAGCGGCACTCCTGCACGAATGGGCGTGAAGGGTGCAAGGGAATGAGTGCAGGTGATTGAAGAATGTCGCCGCGAGATGCCGAAATCTCATGTTTTCGGCCCAATTTCGCGAAAAAGGCATTGCGTAAGTTCGCGTTCGTCGCTACATTGCGACGGCTCGCAACGGGCAAATCGCCGAAAGGAGAATCAACTCACACATGGCATCAGGGCCAATGACCAAATCGCAGCTCATCAACCATCTCGCCGAACAGACTGAGGTTCCCCGCAAGACCGCGGTGGCCTTCCTCGAGGCCCTCAGCGAGGTCGCTTACAAGGAAGCCAAGAAGGGATTCACGGTTCCCGGACTCGGCAAGCTCGTGCTCGTTCAGCGCAAGGCGCGCATCGGACGGAACCCCGCTACCGGCGCCGCGATCAAGATCCCGGCCAAGAAGGTCCTCAAGTTCCGGATCGCCAAGGCCGCCAAAGACGCGATCCTGGTCAAGAAGTAACCTCGAGAAGCAAACACCGCCTCATCCAGACCCTCTCCCCGGAACGGGGAGAGGGCACCGCCCAACGGAGGTTTCTTCTTGCCGCATCGCTATCCGCAGGAGGGTGTCCTTCGTGATGCCCGTCGCGTTCTCCTCCGCCCCTTCAACGAAAAAGACGTCGACGCGCTGTACGACTTCTTCCACCGCATGCCCGTCGAGTACAGGCGTTTCGCGTGGGACAACGTCGACAACAAGGCTCTCATCGAGGCCTGGGGTCGCGAGGTCGATTACGACAAGGTCTTTCCGCTCCTGGCACTCGACGGCACGCGCGTGGTGGCGGACGCCACCCTGCACATCCGCAGAGGCGGCCCCCTGCGTCTGGTCGGCCGGATCAAGTGGATGATCGACCCCGAGTTTCGCGGGGCCGGGCTGGGGACGCTCATGGTCCACCAGCTCGTCACCATCGCCCGCGAGCGCGGCATGCGTCACGTCGGCGCGATGCTCATCAGCGACCTCGAGGCCGATGCCGTGCGCACGCTCGAAGAGCTCGGCTTCGAGTCTTCCGTCCAGAAAGATTACGGCACCGATCCGGATGGCAACCAGCACGACATGACCAAGCTGGTTCTCAAGCTGTGATGGGCTGATTCGGCCGAGACGAAGGTGAACGTTGGTGCGATCGCGCAAGCGGTCGCCTCGATTCCCTACTTTCGCGCCCGTCCGTATTGCACCGGCCATGCGATCTCGGCGTTGAGCTCGTGCGCCCAGTGCACTGGGGCGTAGGGGTCACGCAAAAGCTCGCGCGCGAGGAACACCGCATCGGCGTCGCCATTGGCGACGATGGCCTCGGCCTGGTGCGCTTCCGTGATCAGCCCCACCGCGGCCGTGGCCACACCGGCCCGCGCGCGGATGGCCCGCGCGAAGGGAACCTGATAGCCGGGACCGAGCTCGATCTTCGCGTGAGCCACCGCGCCGCCACTCGAACAGTCGACGAGGTCGGCTCCCCGCTCGCGCAAGCGCTCCGCGAGCACGACCGCGTGATCGAGGTCCCACCCGCCCTCCGCCCAGTCCGTGGCGGAGATGCGCACGAACAACGGAAGCTCCTCGGGCCACGCGGCCCGCACCGCTTCCGTGACCCGCAGCGTCAGGCGCATGCGATTCTCCAGCGAGCCGCCGTATTCGTCCTCACGGATGTTGCAGAGCGGCGAGAGGAACTCGTGCAGCAGGTATCCATGCGCGGCGTGAATCTCGACGACGCGGAAGCCGGCCCGTCGCGCCAGTCTGGCAGCCTGCGCGAACTGCTCCACGACCTCGTCGATCTCCGGCAACGTCAGCGCATGCGGAACGGGCTCTCCCTCGCGGAAGGGAATCGCACTCGGCGCCAGCGTGGTCCACGCGTGGGGACCTTCCTGGATGGGATGTCCACCACGCCACGGCTTTTCGGTGGACGCTTTCCGTCCCGCATGGGCGAGCTGAATTCCCGCGACCGACCCTTCGCGATGAAGGAACTCGACGATGGGCCGGAAGGCCTCGGCGTGCGCTTCGCTCCAGATCCCGCTGTCCCACGCCGTGATCCTCCCCTCCGGCGACACACCGCTCGCTTCGACCATCACCAGCCCAGCCCTCCCCACGGCGCGGCTGCCGAGGTGGACGAAGTGCCAGTCGTTCGGCATCCCGTCGTCGCTCGAGTACTGACACATCGGAGAGACCCAGACGCGGTTGGGAAAGGTCACGGAACGGAGGATGAGGGGAGTGAAGAGTTGAGCCACCGAGGCATGCTATCGCGTGTCGGATTGTGGATTTACTTGGATTGAGGATTGAGGATTGAGGATTGAGGATTGAGGATTGAGGATTGAGGATTGAGTCGTCGAGTCGTCGAGTCTACGAGTCTACGAGTCTTCAAGTGATGAGCGGTTTGTCTCCTTGAAGACTCGAAGACTCGACGACTCGACGACT
>JBDTOZ010000364.1:0-6351 GCA_039932995.1 Acidobacteriota bacterium
TTCCTGGGCCGGCGTCTGGCAGGCGGAGGCGTTTGACCTCGAGGCCGTGAACCGCCGGTTGCAGAAAACTCGGCGCACCCCAAGTGCTTCTGCCGGATGATGGAAGACCGTTCAATTCAGACAGCGTCTCCCCCTCGCAAATCCTCCAGAAACTCCGACCCCGCCCCCACCCCCGTCACGATCAGCTGATCCCGCGCTCTCGTACACGCCACGTACAGGAGGTGCCGCTCCGTTTGGTACACCTCTTCGAGATCGGACTCGTCGGACACCGACTCGATGCGCTCCTGGAGGGGATCACTTCCTCGTCGCAGGCCATCACGGCCACGGCGCGGAATTCGAGGCCTTTGGGCCAGGTGCATGGTGGCGATGGAGAGGTGGCCCTGCCTGGTCTCCATCTTGTCGTTGAGCACGATGAACGGGACGTCGCCGGCCCTGGCGGCAGCTTCCGCGCGAGGGACCTCGGCGGCGGAGCGGACGAAGATCGCGATCTCGTGGGGGCGCAGTCCTTCTGCCGTGCGCTCGCGGATCCACGAGGCGACGCGGTCGCGTTCCTGCTCCTCGGACGCTTCGACAGCGATCGCCGGCGGGACTCCGTTGAAGACGGAGATCGTTCCCTTGCGCTCTTCGATCACGCCATCGACGTCCGAGAGCTCGGCGCCGAGGAGGCGGTCGGCCTGGGCGCGGATCTGGTGGGAGGTGCGGTAGTTGATCCTCAGGCGTGACGAACGGCCGCGGATGTCGACGCCGAGCTCTTTCCAGGAGAAGGGCTGCTGGAAGATGCGCTGGCCGAGGTCGCCGGTGAAAAACAGGGCGTTGGGCCGGCACCGCCGGCTGCGCTGATTGGCCAAGCCGATTTATACCGATCTATTCACGGTTTATGGACTTTCACTAATTTGACTAACTTCAGTCAAATCTCAGATCGACCACCTTGTGGGACTGTTGCTGAGGCCGGTCAGCAGACGGAGACGAAGCCGGAGCGGCCGAGGCTGTCGGTGAACGTGTCGGCGATTCGAAAGTCCATGAGGTTCGCACTCAACTGAATGCGGTGGTCAGTCTTTCGATCGTTCGCCCAGGTCGGGCAACTTTTTCTCAACATTGGAGCGGCCGCCTAAGCGCAGTGGCACTGTAATTTGAAGTTCGGGCCGAATGTCCGCGATGATTCTCCGAGCAAGAGATTCGCGAGTGCGTCTTCCACGGCAGTGATCATCTTGCAGGCTCAATGAACGACAACTGCGCAGCTAGTCTAGAGGAGTCTAGAGGAGTCTAGAGGAGGGTTGCTTCGCGGAAAGATCGCTTCGCCCGCCGAGAAATTGTGGAACCGCGATCTGCATCGCATCCTCGATCGTGCGCAGGCGACTGGTCCTTTTCTTATCAGGGGTTTTTGCGACACGCTCGAGAAACGCCTGTCCAAACGGGCCGTCTTCGATGATTCGTACTCCGCCGTGGGGATGTTCTTCCGCGAGACGTCCTCGTCGGGATTGGCCGAACGCGGGTGACTGAGCGCCTCCACTTGTTTCCGCGCGCTCGTTTTCGAGCCCTTCGATTTAGCCATCGAACCTTACCTTCAACCCCGCGGCCACCGCCGCCAGCTGTTTGTCGCGCGACCAGATCCGGCAGCCACAGAGAACGGCCGAAGTGAGCAGATGGACGTCCATGTAGCCAAGCCCGCGGCCCATCAGCTTGTGCCCCTCGATCATCGTCAGGACCTCGGAATCTCTGGCCCCGGTTGCCGCGGGGAGCGTGGTCAGCAGACGGAGCACCTCGCGGCGGCTCCTGATGTCGCCGCAAGTAACGCTAACTCACCCATCACGAACCGGTGCATCAAAACCGTTTCGTCCTCGTCTCCGAACCTGTCGCTACCGGTTCTCGAACTCGAAGTGAATCTTCAGCGTCCGGCAGTTCTCACTCACTGTGCGTTGAACGGTTTCCGGAATCCCGTCCGGCACGCGCGCTTCGATCTGCAGACTGACGGAGACCTTCGCTCCGATCAGTCCATTGAGATGCGTGATGATCGCCTCGGCGATCTGGGCGGCGTCGCGGCCGAACCGGAGCGCGTCGACATCCACGTCTGCGTAGAAATGGTTCGGCAACGTCCGGAGGGGCGGCACGACCACGTTGCTCGCTTCACCGGCGCCTTCGGGCTGCGCGTCCGAGGAATCAGGAATCGCCGCGCCAGGCTCAGCCCTCGCGACAGGCGTCTCAGCGGTCCTCTGCGCCTGGGCAACTTCCGCCCGCACCACGAATCCGCTGAGATCCACCCCCTCCGGTCGCATTCCCATGACCAGGCCGGCGTAACGACTCGCCTCCTCGTTGTAGAAGGTGGCGTACGCGAAAGTGTCCTTCTCCCAAAGGATCGCCGCAGCGCCGTGTGAAATCGCGCTCAACAGAAGATCCGTGTTCCTCAGCCGCGGGAGATAGACATACGTCGCAAAATCATCGGCGAGCTGCTTCACCGAAACATGGTCGCCTCGCCACAGGGGGATTCGGTCGAGCTCGAGCCTCAGCAGCGCTCCCGCCCAGTGAGTCGCGATCAGCAGACCGTCGTTCGTCAGCTTCTTCCCCGATCGCACGGCCAGCGCGTCACTCCCCTTCGAGGGCACCTCACGCCACGTGATGGGGCCAGTCTTCTCCTGCTGCTCCGGAACGAGCATCCACGTATACGTCTCCGGGATTCGCGCGCGAATGGAGCTTTCCGCGTCCTTCAGCTTCGTCTCCACCTGCTTGAGCTGAAATGACGAAAGGTCCATCGACTCCTTCTCGGAGTCGATCGACTTCCACGCGAGATAGGTCCGCACGGCCTGCTGCAGCGAATCGAGAGCACGCGTCTCCGCCGCGAGAAAGACGAGCGCATTCTTGTAAGACCGCGGCGAGTTGCCGCGCTGCTCGAGGACCGTCTGCGCCACCGTCATCGCCGTGCTGGCCGAGCCCTTCGTGTGCGGCGCCTCGGGGCCGATGATGACGAGGCGCACCTCGCGCTCATCCGGCACGTCGCCGCTCTGCGAGGCATTCTCGATCACCTGCACGCGATCGAACTCGCCCCGTGTCTTCGCTTCGATGCGCAGGCGGTCCTCGATCTCCTTGTGAACCGCGTCGACCTTCACCCCGTCCGCGCGATCCTGCGCGACGCGGTTGATGCTCGGCTGCGTGTCGAACCAATAGCGGTTCTCGTTGACGTAGAGATGCGCCGCGCGATCGGCGAGACGCCGAAGCGCGTCGCGGAACGTCGCTACTGCTTCGCCCGGCTGGACACAGCCCAGGATGATCCGCTTGTCCTCGATGCCTTTCGTCGAAGAACGTAGACGCGGCGCGGTTCCCATGAACACAGTTCGCGCGACACGTCGCGCGGCGGAGAGCCGACCGAAATTCGGGTTCTCCTTGTCGAGTCGAAGCGAGAGCGAGTCGATGCCATCGACCTCGCGCTCGACGACCGGCCGAAGCCCGTCCTCGACATAGAGCATCAGCTCATTGACCGTCGCCGAGTCGTCGAGCGTCACGTTTGCCGGCATGATCAGGAGGTTCTTGTCCTCGCGCGCCCATAGCGCGTGAATCACCGCGGCCATCAGACGCAGCACGCCGCGCGTGCGCTGGAACCGCTGCAACGACGACCAGTCTTCGTAGAGCCGGTCGAACAGCTCCGGATGCAGCGGATACGACGACTCCATCCGCCGCCGGTAATCGCCTTCGCTGCATCCGCTGGGAAACTCGGACTTCTGCGTGTTGTACGTGTCCATGAACGCGCGGATCACCGCGTCCCGATGCTTGTAAACATCCGCGGTCATCGGCTGGAACAGCCGTCTCCGCACGATCTCGAAACTCTCCTCGGCACTCGCCGGCCGCCACGGCGACTGCATCCGTCCGAAGACATTCTCGATTCTCTTCAGTGCAGTCTTCCCCGACTCGCCGCCGACCTCGATATCCTCGACCCACGTCTCGCCCTTCGGCCGTTGGGCGTCCGAGGCGGGAACGCTGGCGACGACGAGCGTCTTCTTGCAGGCCTTCGCCGCCTCGGTCAGCTCCTGCGCGAAGCTGAAGTTTGAATCGAACGTGCCGGCCGGAAGGTCATCCTTGCCGACGAGCTGCCGGGCATGCGCGACCCATTCGTCGATCAGCACCAGACAGGGCTCGGCGACGGTGAACAGTTCGCGCAACGCCTCGGAACCGGGACTCACGCCCTTCTTGTCCGCGGTCGCGACAAGCGCATACCCGTCCTTGCCGAGGAGCTGCCACGCCAGCTCGCCCCACATCGTGTGGACGACCGTTCCGTCTTTCTTCTTCTTCGGCTCGGCGAGCGGCAGTTCTTGCCCGACCAGCACCGCGCGATTCGCTTTCGGCAGGGTCTTCGTCTTCGCATCTTCGAGGACAGGCTCGATATCCCGTAGCTTGTCCGCACCGACGCCGCTGAAGAAGTGATACAACGCGATCATCGAGTGCGTTTTGCCGCCCCCGAAATTCGTCTGCAGCTCGACGATCGGATCGCCACCGGTTCCCGAGAGTCGCTTCAGCGCGCCGCTCAGGAGAGTCCGCAACCCCTCGGTGATGTACGTCCGCTGAAAGAACTGAATCGGGTCCTTGTACTCGTCGCTGCCCTCGTTGCGGTGCACCTGTCCGAGGTCCGCGGCGAACTCCGCCTGCTGGTAGCGGCCGGAGTGGACATCGGGATGCGGCGTGATGATGTCGCGCCACGGCTTCAGGCCGAGGCTCGCGGCAACTCCTGTCTCGACCGGAGCAACTGCCGCCTTGACTGTCTCCTTCTTCGCCTGCTCTTCGTAGCGCACGCGGAGCAGCTCCTGCTTCTGGCGCTCGACGTCGATGGCTTCCTTCGCGCCGATGGCCGACAGCAGGCGATGGACGTTGTCGTACACGCGATACGTGTCATCAGTGCTGAACGTCTGCTCGTGCGCCCACCGGTTCCGGACATCGCGCATCTCCCCGACGATCGAGCGTTCGGTGGCCCCGAGGTTGCGGCGGAAGACCGTGCCCCACTCCCCGATCATCACGCTCAGCAGCGCCGTGCTGTCCCAGCTGGCGGCCTTCAGCAATGGCTTATCGCCCAGAGCGGCGAGCGCCTGCGTCTCCCACTTGGCAGCGCCATAGACGGACTTCATCTCGCGCTCTACGTAGGGGAGAAGTCCCGTCTTCAGAAGATCGAGTGCCTGCTCGACGCGTTGCCGGTTTGTCAGTGCCATGAGCTCCTCAGACCTGAACGAGGTCTACGCCGAGTGGAAGTACGGATCACCATCCCGAATGACTGCTACGATTCTCCCATGCCCGCGCCGAAGTATGAGCACGAGATCCGCGACCCGATTCACACCTTCATCCGGGTCTCCTCGGACGAGCGAAGGGTGATCGACTCCCGTGCCTTTCAGCGCCTCAGGGACATCCACCAGCTGGCGCTCACCTACATGGTCTATCCCGGAGCAACGCACCGACGCTTCGAGCATTGTCTCGGTGTCATGGATCTCGCGGGCCGGGTCTTCGACGTGATTGTTCGTCAGGATCACCGGGCCGATGCGGTGCGGCAGTACTTCCCACCGGACGACAAACTTGGATACTGGCGAACAGTCGTTCGAATGGGTGCGCTGTGCCATGACCTCGGACACATGCCGTTCTCGCATGGCGCGGAAGAGCTGTTACCTGCTGGATACCACCACGAGCAATTGTCGGTCGACGTCATTCTCAGTCCCGAGATGCGGAAGATCTGGTCGGACATGCCGCTCAAAGAGACTGACGTTGCGAAGGTCGCAGTCGGGCTGAAGAAATGGCCCGGACCCGCGTCCGACTTCTCGCCATGGGATGAGTTGATGACCGAGATCGTGACTGGCGACGCGTTCGGCGTCGATCGAATCGACTACCTCCTGCGCGATTCGCACCACGCCGGTGTGGCCTACGGTCGCTTCGACCACTACCGCCTGATCGACACTCTCCGCATCCTCCCCTCCGCCGACCCTGACAAACCCGGCAAGCCCGTGATCGGCATCGAGCGTGGAGGACTGCACGCCGCAGAGGGTCTTCAACTCGCACGCTACTTCATGTTCGAGCAGTTGTACTTTCATCGGGTCCGAAGAGCACTCGACGTCCACCTCAAGGAGTTCCTGCGCGCTTTTCTCCCTGATGGCACCTACCCGATCGGCGTAGAGGCCCACCTGGCGCTCACTGACAATGAAATTCTCGCGGCGATGAGGAAGGCCTCCGAGGACCCGAACGCGCCGGGCCACGACGCCGCTCGGCGGATCATGAAGCGCCTGTTCTACCGAGTTCTCTACATGCCATCCGCGGAGGATCTGACGAAGGCGGCGGATCCGATCCGGGCGGTCTTTCGTGCAGCTCGTGAGCAGTTTCCCGGATGCGTGG
>JBDTOZ010000365.1:0-1603 GCA_039932995.1 Acidobacteriota bacterium
TGGGGCGCGGGCATTCTGCCCGGCGCAGTTCCCGCGTCCAATGGCCAAACTCCAGGGCCGTGCCGGCCCCTGAGGCCGGCACGGCCGCTGAACAGCCCGGGCCTCAGCCTTCGGCGCGCGGCCCCTCGACTTTCGGTCCAATGGCCTTGACCTTGCCGAGGAGATCCGACATCTGCATGCCCGAGAGCGCCTCGAAGAGGGCAGGGACCTGGGCGGCGATGGCGGCCAGATCGCCGGTGATCTGATGCGCCCCGGCGGCGTTGTTGTTGCCGGTGGAGACGATGGTGATCTTGTCGATGTTGGCCAGCGGGGCTGCCAGGGCGCGGACGATCTCCGGCATCTGGGTCATGAGCTTGTCGACCACCGCGGCCTGGTTCCACTCCTGGTACGCGGCCGCTTTGACGTTCATGGCCTTGGCCTCGGCCTCGCCCTTGCGGAAGATGATCTCCGCCTCGGCTTCACCCTGCACCCGCACCGAGCTGGCCACACCCTCGGCCTCGGTGATCAGTCGCTGGCGCTCCGCGGAGGCCAGCGTCTCGATGCGCATGCGCTCGACCTCGGCGGACTTGAGCACCGTGGCGATGAGCTCCTTCTCGTGGCGCAGGATCTCCGCCTCCTGCACCTTGATCTGTTCCTGTTTCTCGATCTGCTGGACGCGCACGGACTCGACCATGACCTGCTGTTCCATGATTCGCGACTGAATCTCGTAGGCCTTGTCCGCCTGCGCTTCCTCACGTTTGGTCAGGGCCTTGAGTTGGGCCCGCTTCACGTCCAGGTCGTTCTGCGCGGCGGCCTGCGCGGCCAGCGACAGCGCCTCCGCCAACACGCGCTGCTGATCGGCCTCCGACTTGCGCACAGCCGCTTCGCGCAACGCTTCCGCGCGCTTGATGGCCGTGTCGCGATCCGCCTCGGCCGCGGCGATGTCCGCCAGCATCTTGATGCGGGCGATGTCCGGACGGCCCATGTTGGTGATGTAGTCGTTGCCGTCCTTGACCTCTTTGATGGTGAAGGAGACCACCTCCAGCCCCATCTTCTCCATGTCGTCGGCGCAGGTGGCGCGCATGCGGTCGGCCACCATCTCCGGCTGCTTGACGATCTCTTCGACCGTGAGCTGTCCGATGATGCCGCGCAGGTGGCCCTCCATCACCAGCCGGATCAATCCCTCGCGCTGCGCGGGCGTCTTGGAGAGGAACTGTTCCGCGGCCGTGAGGATCGACTCCTGATCACTCTTGACCTTGATCTGGGCCACCGCTTCCACGGTGACGGCTACGCCCTGGCGCGTGTAGAGATCCTGGCGCGGGGCGACGTCGAACGACATGAGCTCGAGCGACAACGACTTCCAACTGTGAATCATGGGGAAGATCAACGTGCCGCCGCCCTTGATCACACGCGTGCCCCCGACGCCGTAGACGATGAAGGCCTCGTTCGGCCCGACTTTCCGGTACATCTGTGCCACGAAGCCGAGCAGCATCAGAGTGGCCACCACGATGCCGCCCGCCACGACCCACGTTGAGAGACTGAGCATTGCTTTCTCCTTAGTCGCTCGCTCCATTGCGAGCGGGTATCAAACTGTTGCTGGTTGCTGGTTGCTGGTTGTCTGCGG
>JBDTOZ010000366.1:0-4466 GCA_039932995.1 Acidobacteriota bacterium
CGGCTGCTGGAAGCGATGGTGGCGGATGCCGCGGCGGGGGTTGAGACGCTGCCGCTGCTGTCAGTACGGGAGCGCCGGCAATTGCTGCGCGATTTCAATGACACGCGAGCGGATTATCCGAAAGACACACTCATTCACGAGCTGTTCGAGCAGCAGGCCGCCGCAAAGCCTGAGGCGGTGGCGGTGGTCTTTGAAGAGCAGCGCCTGAGTTACGGCGAGCTCAATGAGCGCGCCAACCAGCTCGCGCACGAGCTGATCGATCGCGGTGTGCAGCCCGACGACCGCGTGGCAATCTGCGTCGAGCGCAGCCCCGAAATGGTGGTGGGGCTCCTGGGCATCTTGAAAGCCGGAGGGGCCTATGTGCCGCTCGACCCGGCGTACCCGGCCGAACGGCTGCAGTACATGCTGGAGGATGGCGCGCCGAAGGCCCTGTTGACGCAGCAGGCCTTGCAGCAACGGCTGTCGGTGGCGGATGTGCCGGCGTTGCTGCTCGATGGAGACGAGCTGAGTGGGCGCCTCTCGGCAGGCCCGACGTCCAACCCGAGCCCCCGGGCGAGAGGACTGACGCCGCGGCATCTCGCTTACGTGATCTACACCTCGGGGTCCACCGGGCTGCCGAAAGGTGTGGCCATGCCCCAGTCGGCATTGCTGAACCTGCTGCATTGGCAGGAACGGGACAGTACGCCCGGGCAACCGCAGGGGAATACTGCGCAATACTCGGCGCTCGGTTTCGACGTCGCGTTTCAGGAAATCTTCTCGACGCTCTGTGCCGGCGGCACTCTGGTGCTGATGCGCGAGGAGGTGCGGAGAGATCCTGCCGCGCTGCTGGCTCTACTGTCCGAAGCGGGCGTACACCGCCTGTTTCTTCCTTTTGTCGCACTGAACGCTGTCGCGGAGACGGCATTGCGAAGCGGGGCGGCCCTGCCCTTGCTGAGGCACGTCATCACGGCAGGAGAGCAGTTGGTCATGACGCCCGCGATCCGGGCGCTCCTGGCCGGGTCTCCGAACTGCCGGCTGCACAATCAATACGGGCCCACGGAAACGCACGTGGTGACGGCGTTGGCGCAGGAGGTGGCGCACAACGGCTGGCCCGAGCTTCCTCCGATCGGCCGGCCGATCGCCAATACGTCGATCTACATTCTCGATGGGTGGCAGGAGCCCGTTCCCATCGGTGTGAGCGGCGAGATCTACATCGGAGGGGCCGGTGTGGCGCGCGGCTATTTGAATCGTCCCGAGTTGACCGCGGAACGTTTCCTGGGTGATCCGTTCAGCGCGGAGCCGCAGGCGCGGATGTACAGGACCGGCGACCTGGGTCGCTGGTTGCCCGACGGCAAGATCGAATACCTTGGCCGCAACGACTTCCAGGTGAAGATCCGCGGCTTCCGGGTCGAGCTCGGCGAGATCGAAGCGAAGCTCAGCGCTTGCCCTGGGGTGCGCGAAGCGGTGGTCGTCGCGCGGGAAGAAGTCGCTGGGGACAAGCGCCTGGTCGCGTACCTCGTCGCGGAGGAAAACGTCGCGTTGCAGACGGCGGAACTGCGTGCGTTCCTGCTGCAGAAGCTGCCCGAGTACATGGTTCCAGCGGTGTTGGTGCAGATCGAGGCCATGCCGCTGTCGTCGAACGGCAAGCTCGATCGCAAGGCGTTGCCGGCGCCGGAAGCATCGGCGCTGAGCACGCGCGAATACGAGGCGCCTCGAGGCCCGATCGAAGAAACGCTGGCTGCCATCTGGCAGGAGCTGCTGCGGGTCGAGCGCGCCGGCCGCCACGACAACTTTTTCGAGATCGGCGGGCATTCACTGCTGGCGGTGCAGTTGATCTCGCGCATCCGCACAGCGCTGGGTGTCGACATCGCCCTCCGTGAACTGTTCGGGCACCCGAGCCTGCAAGCCCTGGCCGAGGTCGTGCGCGCGGCGGGGGCGAGCACGATGGGGGCCATTCAACGTGCCGATCGCAGCCAGCTTCTGCCGCTGTCGCTGGCGCAGCAGCGCCTGTGGTTTCTCGACCAGCTCGACAAGGCGGCCAGTGCGGCGTACCACATGTCGGCGGCCTTGCGGTTGGTCGGCAACCTGGACGTTGCTGCACTCGAAGCCACGCTGGACCGGCTCGTGGCCCGGCATGAAGTGCTGCGCACGCGCTTTGTGGTGAGGGCCGGCGAGCCCTGCCAGGCAATCGCGCCGGCGGACTGCGGCTTCGCGCTGAGCCGGAAGGATCTGACGGCGTTGGCTGCCGGCGAACGTGAGTCGACGGTCGCGGCGTTGGCGGCAGAAGAAGCGCGCGCACCGTTTGATCTGAGCATGGGCCCGTTGATCCGGGGCCGGTTGATCACGCTCGCTGATGACGAATATGTCCTGCTGGTCACGCAGCACCACATCGTCAGCGACGGCTGGTCGCTGGGCATTCTGGTGGGCGAGGTGGCGGCGCTGTACACGGCGTTCCGCCGCGGCGAGGCCGATCCGCTGCCGCCGCTGGAGGTTCAATACGCCGATTACGCGCAGTGGCAACGAAGTTGGTTGCAGGGCGAGGAGCTGACGCGGCAACTCGATTTCTGGAAAGACCACCTGGCGGGCGCGCCGACCCTGCTGAACTTGCCGCTGGACCGGCCACGGCCGGCGGTGCAGAGCCATGCCGGGGGTGGAGTGCCATTCGGTTTGTCACCGTCGCTGACGGCACGACTTCTGAGCTTCAGCGAGGGTCATGGTGTGACGCTGTTCATGACGCTGCTCTCGGCCTGGGGTCTGCTGCTGTCGCGCCTGAGCGGTCAGCAGGACGTCGTGATCGGCACCTCGGTCGCGAACCGGCAGCGGCGCGAAGTGGAAGGGCTGATCGGCTTCTTCGTCAATACGCTGGCGTTGCGTCTGCGTTTTGACGAGCGGCCGACCGTTGAGTCGCTGCTGGCGCAGGTGAAAGAGACGACGCTCGCCGCATTTGCGCATCAAGAGCTGCCGTTCGAACAAGTGGTCGAGGCCGTGCAGCCACCGCGCACCCTGAGCCACAGCCCACTGTTCCAGTCGCTCTTCACGCTCAACAACACGCCCGATACCGGCTTGTTGGAGCTGCCGGAACTGACCTTGGCACCGGTCGAGCGGGCGCTCGACAGCACGCACTTCGATCTGTCGGTGTCCGTGAGCGTGCACGGGGGGCGGCTCGAGGGCGTATTCGGATACGTCAGCGCGCTGTTCGATCGGGAAACCATCGCTCGCTGGGCCGGGTATTACGAGCGCCTGCTCGAAGCGATGGTCGCCGACGCGGGGGCGCATGTCGAGGCGCTGCCGCTGTTGTCGGCGGCCCAGGAGCTGGCCTTGCGGCAATTGGCGCAAGGGGAGACTCGTGCGCACGGGCGCGAGACGCTGTTGCCCCGGCAAATCGAGCAGCAGGTCGCACGCACGCCGTCGGCGATCGCCCTGCGCAGTGATGCGGCCAGTCTGACGTATGCCGGGTTCAATGCGCGGGCCAATCGCCTTGCCCACTTCCTGCTCGCGCTAGGAGTGAGCCGAGGTGCGCGCGTCGGCGTGCATCTGGGGCGCGGCATCGAGCTCTTGGTCGCCCAACTCGCGATCATGAAGACCGGCGCGGCCTATGTACCGCTGGCCCCTGTCTCGCTCGACATCCCGCTCGACATCCCGCTCGACAGGGGCCAGCAGGATGCCCGGCTGGCCTCGATGATGCGCGATGCCGGCATCGGGATCGTGTTGTCCGCGCACGCGGAAAACCGTTGGCCGGATCTCGATCTTCAGATCGTCGCGCTGAGTGGCGAGGCGGACTGGCTGCACGAATACTCCGACCAGGATCCGTCGATCGCGCTGCATGCCGACGACACGATGTACGTGCTGTACACCTCCGGCTCGACCGGTGAGCCCAAGGGCGTCGAAGTGCATCACGGCGGCGTCATCGACTACTGCGCGTTTGCGCACAGCAACTATTACGGTGAGCATCTGCAAGGCTCGCTGGTGGCGACTTCGCCGGCCTTCGACCTGACCCTGCCGGCGTTGTATGTGCCGCTGCTCAGTGGTGGTTGTGTGGAGCTGCTTGCCGAGGAGGACGAGCTCGACGCGCTGAGCCGTTGGCTGGCCGCCGACACCGCCGCGGTACTGCTCCGGCTGACCCCGTCGCACGTGCAGGCGCTGCTGACGCTGTCCGATGCCGCGCCGCGTCACGCGGCGCACGTGTTCGTGATCGGCGGAGAAGTGTTCGAGCCGGCCCTCGCGCGCCGGCTGCAAGCCAGGTTCCCCAACAGCCGGCTTTATAACCACTACGGCCCAACCGAGACGGTGGTCGGCTGCGCCTGGTTCGACGTCAGTGCGAATCTGGATGCACTGGAGTCGCGCATTCCGATCGGCAAGCCGATGGAGAACACCGCGCTTTACGTGCTCGACGCCCAGGGGAGCATGCAACCACCGGGCGTGCCGGGCGAGCTGTACATCGGCGGAGCCGGTGTGGCCAAGGGCTATTTGAATCGTCCGGAACTGAC
>JBDTOZ010000367.1:0-10245 GCA_039932995.1 Acidobacteriota bacterium
AGCCGCGCGCACGTCCGCGGTACGCCTGGCCCGCTGGACGAGCTCCGTCCCCGGAAGATTGCGGGAGAACAACACTCCGGGAACCGTAAGACCTCCCGTCGCCGCGATCACACTCGCCCACGCAGACAAGTTGTTCCGGTCCATCGACGTGACGGGAATCCGAAGGAGGTCTTGATGCGGCTCATCGCCGTCGTCCACAAGGAGGGAGGCGTTCGGGGCACCGGGGTTCGTGGCACGCAGACGAGTGCTCTGCGCGAAGCGCAGGGACGTCCGCGCCCACATCTCTTCCGGCAGCAATTGAAAGATCGAAACCGGACCGCGGGAAGCCCAGGACTGCATCAGCCTGACCATCCGTCCGTCGCTCCAGATCAGGGAGACACAGTCGGAAACGACGACGATCAGTTGACGTCCCGAGGGATCGACGAGCTCCAGAGGATCCGCACGTCGTGACTGATTCGACCAAGTCCGCAGCGAAAGACCGGCGTAAGGGTCCGGAACGGGCCGAGCCGGACCTGCGTCCTCCTCAACGAGGTTCCAGCAGCGGACGCTCCGAAATGCGCTGTGGTGCTCGAGGACGCTGCGCAGCTCATCGATCGACCTCGACCAGAAACGCGTCGAGCCAGCACGGTCGACCACCAACGCCAGATCGAGCCAGCGTGTCGTCGCGGGACGCATCACCGGTTGGAGAAGCCGTTGCTCGGCACTGTGATCGGCCGTGGCCACTTCATCCCTCACCATGGCCGACCGGGCCGGAATCCGTTTGGTGAGAGGACGCAGTGCGCGAGCGATTCTCCCGGCATTCCTCAAGAGAGGCGCGGCCGGAACGCGGATCAGAAGTGCCGGAAGTCTCGCTTCCTCGGAGGGAATGGTCGCGGTCCTTGCGTGCAAGTCGGCTTCGGCACGCGTGGGCTTCAGCACGGTACGCGGCCTGTCCGACTGATTGCGGCGGCGCGGCTGACCGGAGCTCCCTCGCTCCATCTCGGCGGGCATCGGACGTTCCGGCATGTGCTCCGAGGCGGAAGGTCTCACCGGCGGCGCCGGCGATGGTGGCCGCGGGCTGGATCGCGCAACGGTGCCCAGGCGCTCCGCGAGCCAGAGCACCTCCAGCACTTCGCGCGGCATCAGCTCGTACTGAGGGAAGCTTTTCTGCAGACGATCGAGCGCGTCGGCCAGCGGCTTCCTGGAGTCACCGGTTGCCATGACCGCTCAGGGATTGAAACAGACTCTCACGCAACTTCTCCCGCGTTTTTGCGCCCAGATCGATGGGAATGCTCGTTGCCAGAAACACCGCGTTCAGCAACTGGTCCGTGGCCAGATCGCGCTCCCCCAACAGCCGCAGGAAATCATCGATCAAGGCCTTCGCCGTTTCTCCCGACTCCGGCAGATGCGCTTCCACGATATCCGCCAGTCTCTTGAAACCCGGCGGCTCGATCTGCATCCGGATACAGCGCCGCAGAAACGGCTGCGGGAAATCGCGTTCGCCATTGCTGGTCATGACGATGAACGGAAACTCGCGCACCGCGACCCGACCCTCCGACACAGGGACTTTGTCCTTGCCGTCGAAAGCCTGCACGCGGACCGTTGGCCAGAAATCAGAGACCCGTGACAGCACCGGGATCTCGAACGAACCTTCTTCGAAAATGTTCAGCAGATCGTTCGGTAGGTCGATGTCGCTCTTGTCGATCTCGTCGATCAGGAGCGCGCGCGGCCGGTTCGAAGGAAGGAACGCGGTGCCCAGCGGTCCCAGCTTGATGTACTTGCCGAGCACCTCGTCGCCGTCGTCCTTGGTCACGGTCTGGCCGCGCTCCTTGCGGAGGTTTTCCTCCTGCAGCCGGCCGATCGCGTCATAACGGTAGAGCCCTGCCTCGAGAGTGGATCGGGTGTTGATCGGCCAGACCAGCACCTCGCCGAGCTGCAGCTCGTGCGCGACCGCGTGGATGAGGGATGACTTACCGACGCCCGGCTTGCCGGTGATCAGGAGCGGTCGTCTCAGGTGCAAGGCGGCATTGACGAGATCGATTTCGGGCTCGTCCACCAGGAAAGGCGGTCGCGTGCGTGGCGGATTGATGGCCGGTGGGCGTTCGATTGGCTCCGCATCGAACAAACGCCACGGCGGCGCAGGCGGAAACCGCTCGCGCGGATGCACCTTGCCATCGCCATGGAACAGCGTGAACGGATCATCGGCTACTGCCATAGTGCCTCCGGATCATCGAATTGAGGTTCTTCCGGCTCATCGGGCGGACGGCGGTCATAATCGTCCCACAACAGCGCAAGGTGGCGTCCGAACTCGGTTGCGGACTTATTGGTCTCGGCGCCGCGCCGGGCCATCCATACGCTCTCGCGCCAGTCCGGCCGCGGCTCGGCCAGCAAACCGGCCACGAACTGGTGATACGGCTTCTCGGGCTGGGTCCTGGGCCACAACACAATCGGCGTTCCGCGGCCGATGATTCTCTCGAGGATTCCTTCACCGATCACCCCGTCTCGGGGAGCGAAGGTCAGGGCCACGGCACAATGGTTGCCCATGTCCACGGTCGCTTGAAACACTCCGTCGTTGAGAACCTCCTCCGGCGAGCATCGGAGAGCCTTCCCCTCCGCGCTCTTATGGAGCTCCCAAAACTTCTCCCAGGCCACGCGCTCCTCGAAGTTCCACGAGTACGTCCGTTCGCGTGAGCGCAGCACCACCCTATCGTCGTATCCCATCGGGACGCTCTTATCAGGCCGGGCCAGCCACTGATCGACAGGACTCCGGAGCAGGTGCCGCGGCAGGAAGAGCTCCAGGACGGTCTTGCTCGGCAGGTTGCCCTCACCCTCGAGGTGCCATTTGATCTTCAGGCCGCGGAAACGGCGGGCGATCTCCCTCGATAGGTTTTCCTGGAGACACAAGAATGGATCCTCGGCCTTGACGCAGGCTTCGAAGGAGCCACTGGCGCCGACTTTCTGCGTCCAGGTCGAGATCCGGTATTGATCCCCGATCGGCTCAACGGAGATCAACACATGGATGTCGAACTCGCGCATGCGTTTCAAGACCGCGTCCACGCGCGCCTCCACCAGACGCCGATCCAGGTCAGGGAAGGTCGTCTTGTTGTTGTAAGCGGTCTGAAGCAGATCCAACAGCGTGGTCTGAGTCGATCCACTATGCACACGCGCCAGAAAGGTCAGAAACTCCACGAGAGGCGCGCTCCCCTTCACTCCGCCGTGTGCCGACAACTGAAACACCCTGGCCTGCGTCTCATTCGCGGGACTGGCCAGGTCCAGGCCGTAAGCCAGGTACTCGGGCATGAACCATCGATAGCCCTCGATGACTGTGTCGTGGATCCCTTCTTCGACGATGATCCTCTGCAGTGCGCCACGGAGCGCAATCATCACGGGCTCGTCGCGGCGGGAGATGATCTCGTTGGCGATGATCCCTAGCTCCGGTACGTGGGGCAGCTCGTCGGCAGCCTTCGCGACGAGCTTGTCCAGCCACCGATGCCTGATGGCGTCATCGACGACATCGAAGATCTTGACCTCGAGATTCTCGCCTCGAGCGACGCGATCGATCCGAACCGCGGGGTCGAGCCTGGACAGTAGAATGGCCAGCTCCGGCTCCGTGAGCGAACTGGCCAGAATCTTCTCGAGCTCTTCACGCGCTTGCGGCGAGATCAGCTCCCACTCACTCATGGGCGTCCTGCCCCGGCTGCGCCGGCCACTGCGGGCCAGATCGGGTCGATGGGGATGGCTTGATTGTACGGGCCTTCTGCGGAGGTATGTCCGCCCTGGTGCAATGCGATCAAGTCCCAGGCGGCGTTGAAGCAGGGAGCACCCGACGAGCCGGTCTCTGTGTTCGTCCGATGCCACAGTCTCGTGCCGTTGCCGTTCAGAGCGATGATCGAGCGCATGTCGATGGTCAATTTCAATGACCGGTTCCCGGGATGGTGCAGGATGAGGAGAGGCGAGTCCGCGACATACGACACGCGCTCCCCCGCAGGCCGGATCCAGCCGCGTCTGGGCATGCCTTGAACGGTCTGATCGACGCCGATGGAGTGTTCGCCGGCGGGGGCGTCGAGTCGGACGAGCGCATAGTCGAGCTCGTCCTTCGCGGGAAGCTCGGACTGGGGTGCCTTCCCGAAATCGAAGGGACTCTGTGGGCTCGAAGCCACGAGCCAATCGCGTTCCTTGAGGCCGTAGTAGACACCGGGAAGCGCCGATTCCTCACTACGCAGTCTCTTGTAGTCGAAGCGGAAGCGTACGTCTGACGGGGCGGCAACGAGCGCGGACACCTGGCCCTTCGCGTGTGCAATGGCAGGCGCCATGACGTGAAAATTCGTGAGAAGAAGATCGGGACCCACGAGAAAGCCGGTTCCGGAGAGGCGAAATGCGCCCTTTTTCCCGATCTCGATGGCGCAGACGGCCGGCTCGAGGCGTTCGCTCTCTTCCCGGAAAGGTACGGGTTCGAGGTGAGGGATCTCTTGGGAGAGGAGTTGTTCCAGTTCGGCCTTCGTTCCCCGGAACGGCGTTTCGAACGTTTCCTCGTAAAGCGTTTCCAGCCCGAAGGCCGGCGGCACCGCGTCGCGCACGGCGGCGATCAGCATCGGCAGGATCCGATTCCGTTCCGCGTACCCGATCAGGTCGTAGACGATCGTGTCGAACCTCTCACGGGACCGGGCGACCCGTTCCAGGTCCAGTCGAAGCCGGTAGCGGACGAGAATCTCCAGTTCGGAAAGCGTGAAGCTTTCGACGATGGCCTGGAACAGTGTCTCCGTCGCGCGAAGCATCCCTGACCGCGTTTCCCGGTGGCTGCACTGCTGTTGGTAGGACGGCCCGCACCAGCGTTTTTCCTACCGCTGTTCATGGAGTTTGGAGTCTGGACTGGCCTCTCAATGACCGACCGGCAGGTCATTGTATCCGGAAGCCCGTCTAAATGTCGGCGTGCCCGAATCGTCTTGCCCGCCGGAACGGTTTTAAGCGGTGCGCACAGACGGCCGCACGATGGCGGCCGTCTGTGCGTGGTCAGGCGATGGATCCTGTGAGCTTCAGGTCTCGGGATCCCTACTCGTGCGGCGGAGCGTCCTTGTGGCGTGCTTCGCGCTCGGCGCGCATGGCCGCGAACTTGGTGCGCTGGTCGGCGGTGAGGACGGCCGTGATCTTCTCCATCTCGGCGTCGCGGATCTGCTTCATCTTCTCCCGATCCGCGGTGACCGTAGCCTTCAACGACTCCAGCTTGGCGGTGTCGTTGGCGTCATGCGCGGCGCGGACTTCGTCCATCGTCTTGCGCGAGGTCTCGAAGAACTGCGCGTTCTGTTCGCGGCTGGCTTTCTGGATGTCGTTGATCTGCTGCTTCTGGGTGTCGGTGAGGCTCAGCTTCTCAGCCAGCATCTCCACGAAACGCGGTCCGCCCGGTCCACCCGGCCCCCCTGGTCCTCCGTGCCGGCCATGACCTTCATGAGGTGGCTCCTGTGGGAGCGCGAACGCGAGAGTGGCGCCGAGAGCCAGAACGACGGCTGCAATGATGACGATCTTCTTCATGCTTTTTCTCCTTTTCTTTGGTGCTGCAACGACTGAAGAGACGCATGCGCCCGCCCTTCTGTTCTGCCGTTTTCACCAAATGCATCTGCGTGTCATGAAGCGCATGCGCACGACACGAATCGGTGGGCCCTCACTGTTACAGTGACCTCACCATGACCGACTCCCGCCTCGGATGGCGAAGCCTGCTGGCCATCTTCACCTTCTGGACGTTTCTGGCGATTCTTTCCGCCGCCAGCCGTCTGCTCGACCCGCGGGGATTCGGCTTTCGCGGCATGTCGCCCGCCGGTCCGATCATCCTTCCCTTCATCGAGTCATGGCTCTGGGCGGCACTGACCCCTCTCATCCTCCACCTCGGCGCGCGCTTCAGTCTCGAGCGCGCCACCTGGCCCCGTCGCGTGCTGCTGCTGCTCGTCATCGGCGTGGGCGTGGCCATCCTCATGTACTTCCTGCTCACGCTCGCCCGTGAGCTCATCTTCGATCCGCCTCCGCTTCGTCACGGAGGCATGCGAGGCGAGGGCCCCCCGCCCTTCCGGCCCGCGCGCGAGATTCTCGGCTTCCGCTTCGTCCCCCAACTCCTGTTCTACTTCGCCATTCTCACGGCCGGGTTCGCACGCGAGTACTTTCTCCGTGATCGGGAACGGCAGGCCCACGGCATTCAACTGCAGGCGCAGCTCGCTGAGGCGAAGCTCGATGCGCTGCGGATGCAGATCAACCCGCACTTTCTCTTCAACACGCTCCACGCCATCTCGGCCATGGTGGAGCGCAACCCCGCCGGTGTGCGCAAGATGATCGCCCGCCTCAGCGAGCTGCTCCGCTACACGACGGACGCTCATGCCCGCGATGAAGTCTCCTTACGCGAGGAGCTCGACTTCCTGGGACGCTATCTGGAGATCATGGAGATTCGATTCCAAGGACGTCTCATCATCGACCGGCAGATCGATCCGGCCACGCTGGACGCCCTGGTCCCGAACTTGATTCTCCAGCCCATCGTGGAGAACGCGCTCGAGCACGGCGTGAGCCGCAAGAAGGGAGAGGGGCGTGTAGAGATCACATCGGGTCGGGTCGAGAACCGGCTGGTCCTGACGGTGCGCGACAACGGGCCGGGAGTCCGCGGCGAACCGGAATCCGGCGTGGGCCTGGCCAACACACGCGCGCGCCTGACGCAGTTGTACGGATCGCGGGGAACGCTACGGCTGACCTCGGGAGCGGAGGGCGGGACCACCGCCGAGATCTCTCTCCCTCTGCACACGATCGGCGGGACGGAGGAGTGGCCGCTCGATGCGTGAAGCCGACGTAAAGCGGCCGCTGCGGGTGATGATCGTGGACGACGAGGCGCTGGCCCGCGAGCACATCGCCGACCGGCTGGCCGCAGAAGAGAATGTAGAGGTCGTGGGGACGGCCGAGGATGGCGACGAAGCGGTCGAAGCGATCCGGAGACTGCAGCCCGATCTCGTCTTTCTGGATGTGCAGATGCCGGGGCTGACGGGAGTGGAAGTGGTGGAGACCATCGGCGCCGCGAACATGCCCGCGACGATCTTCACGACCGCGTTCGACCAGTACGCGCTGAAGGCGTTCGAAGTGGCGGCGGTCGATTATCTGGTCAAGCCGTTCGACGACGATCGCTTCTCCGAGGCCTTCCGGCGGGCCCGGCGCTCGGTCGAGCTGCAGGACGTCGAGCGGATGACCCGGCGGCTCTTCTCCCTTCTCGACCCGCAGCCGCTCGCATCGGAAGCTCCGCAGAAGAGCCCGTGGCTGCAACGGATCCCCGTGGAGATGCGCGGCCAGATGCGCGTGGTGCCGGTGGAGAAGATCGACTACATCACCGCCAGTGGACCTTACGCGGAGCTGCACGTGGGACAGCGCACGTTCGCCGTGCGCGAGAGAATGCAGGATCTCGAGGAACGGCTCGATCCGGCCGCCTTCATGCGCGTACACCGATCGGTGATCGTGCACCTGGACCGCATCGACGTCCTCCTGCGCAGCTCCGGCGGCGACTACGCGGTCCGTCTCAAGGATGGCACCGAGCTGAGCGTCAGCCGCACGAAACGCGACGCGCTCGAGGCCCGGCTCGGAGCTTCGTGAGTCCTTCGTGCCGTTCATGACATGGCGTGTTCGAAGTGTCCCGCATCGAAGACGTCCGTGGCGGACGGCGCTGATCGATTCGCAAGGTTCATCCCGCGCGGAAACGCGCGGATGAACACGCGCGGCGTCAGCCCGGAGAGAACCAAGTGTCATCGGCGAGCCGAGATGGCTCGCATCTTGTAGCTGTGCCCGTCATGAACTGGCTGGTCTGGTTGGGTCTCGCAGTGATCATCGCCGCAATCGCCGCTGTCACAGGCGTCAAGCCGAAAGGCACGCGGCACGTTGCCCACACACGCATGATGGGCGTCGGACGCATCTTTCTGCTGATCATCGTCGTGATCTTCGCGTACATGGCGTATCGCGCCCGATCCGGCTGAGCCGCGCCCACGAGCGTCCACGACTGCGTACCTTCGTGTTAAAACGCGGCGCGTGAAGCGTTGCGCACCCCTGCTCGCCATCCTCCTCGCCACGTGCGTGCAGAGAGAAGTTCCGAAGCCTCCCGCGCCCGTGGCTCGACCCTCGATTCTGCTGGTCACTCTCGATACGACGCGTGCCGACGCGATCGGTCCGGAGGCGAAGGGCGTGCAGACGCCGGCGTTCAACGCACTGGCCAGAGAGGGGCGGCGCTTCCGTCAGGCGTACGCCACGGCGCCGCAGACCCTCCCCTCCCACACCTCGATGATGACCGGACTCTATCCGGCCGGACACGCCGTGCATGAGAACGGACGGTACCTCGCCGATCGCACGCCGCTCCTCGCGGAGCAACTGCTGGCCCATGGGTACCGCACGGCGGCCTTCGTGTCCGCGTTCGCACTGGCCCGTCGCTTCGGTCTGGCGCGTGGCTTCGCCTCGTACGACGATGACTTCGGCGGGGAGCGGGTCGAGCGAACCGCGGAACAGACCACCGACCGCGCAGTTCAGTTCCTGGAACGACCCGCGGAAGGCCCGCTCTTTCTCTGGGTGCATTACTACGATCCCCACTACCCCTACGCACCGCCGCCCGCATTTCGAAAGGGATACGAAGAGCGTCCGTACTACGGTGAAGTGGCCGCGATGGATCAGCAACTGGGACGGCTGGCCGCGGCGTTTCGGCAGCGAGCACACGGACCGATCGCCATCGTGATCGTGGCGGATCACGGCGAAGGACTGGGCGAGCATGGCGAGGCCCAGCACGGCAACCTGCTCTATCAGGCCACGATGCACGTGCCCCTCCTCATCTCGGGCCCCGGCTTCGCGCCCGGCGTGACGGACACACCGGTGAGCACACGGACGATCTTCGACACCGTCCTCGAATGGGCGGGCCTGCCGGCCACGAACAGCCTCCGGAAAGTGGCGGAGCCGGTGATCGCCGGTGAGGCCATGAAGCCATTCCTCGACTACGGATGGCAGCCGCAGGTGATGGCCGTGGAGGGACGGCTCAAGACCATCCTGGCCGGAGGAAAGGCGGAGGTTTACGACGTCGCTGCCGATCCCGCGGAGACTCACGACCTCGGCGCGGCGGCGGTGCCCCGCGCCGCGCGCGCGTCCCTTCGCGACTATCCGGTGCCCGCGGCGCAGGCCGAAGGTCCGCCCTCCACTCTCAGCGAAGAAGAGCGTCGCAAGCTGGCCAGCCTCGGCTACGTGGCCTCGACCGTGCGGCCGGTGGTTCGCGCCGACGCTCCCCGTCCGGCGGACATGGCCTCGCTCTTCGGTCCGCTGGACGAGGCCGCGGCGCTGTTCGTGCGCGGACGCTACGCCGAGGCCATCCCGCTGCTGGAACGGATCCTGGCCACCGATCCGCACAATCTCGATGCTGCGCTGCGTCTGGCCACCTCCCACTCGTCGCTCGGTCAAGATCGCGAGGCCGAGTCCGCGTTTCAACGGGCCGGGCAGATCGCGCCCGACTCCGCCGACGTGCGGACCTATCACGCTCTCCATCTGGCGCGAGGAAGTGAGTGGCCCCGCGCGGTCCCGATGCTGGAGCGCATCGTGAACGAAGATCCGGACCGGCTCCCGCCTCTCGAGGCGCTGGCCGTCATCCGCGAGCGACAGGGGCGCGTCGGAGACGCAGTCGATCTTCGTCAGAGGATCTATCGAGCGCGCGCGGCGACACCGGCGGAATGGGTGCGACTGGGTGAGATGGCCATGGAGCTCGGTCGGACCCCCGTGGCCATCGAAGCCTTCGAAAAAGCGCGTGCCGCCGGACAGTCCCATCACGATCTCGAGCTGGGCGTGCTCTATCTCGCGGCAGGACGTCTGGACGACGCCAGGACCGCCCTCGACCGCCTGCCCGCCACGGACCCGCAATACGCAATGGCCACGTTTAAACGCGCCCAGGTGAGCGTCCTGCTGCACGAGCCCGACGCGCCCGCGAGGATCGCCCTCGCTCGCGAGCACGCCGACGCCACCACGCGCGAGCTGATCGCGCGGGAGCGGCTCTTCCAGCGCTGAGTGAGTGCGCGCCGGTGGCGCCCGAAAAGCAAATGGAGTTTGGTCATTTGTCGCGGGAAGTGCGCCGGGCAGAATGCCCGCGCCCCATGGCTCATTCGCGCCGAGCACTCCGTTGGACTCGCGTCGGTGGAGCGGTGGACTTGAGTCCACCGTTACGTCCGAGAAGCGGGCGGTGACGCGCGAAGGCGCGTTCCACAATGTAGCCCCGGGCTCGGCCCGGGGAACGTG